>CAZHSN010000092.1:0-14859 GCA_964535125.1 uncultured bacterium | reverse complement strand
CGGCGGAGCTTGGCCCTTTTCCTGCGAGTTTGTGCTTATACGAATAATCCGGGTACAGTGAGTATGTCA
Organism: uncultured bacterium; assembly: GCA_964535125.1. GTDB lineage: Bacteria > Armatimonadota > HRBIN16 > HRBIN16 > HRBIN16 > CAZHSN01. The sequence goes on along the minus strand of CAZHSN010000092.1, from coordinate 14,790 downwards.
AAGCATGGCCAGTGGGCAGCTTTTCAACAGACGTGAGCTGGTGCGGGGTATACGACCTGGCGGGAAACGTAAAAGAATGGTGCTCGGATTGGTTTGACTTATATTCATCCGAACCGGAGACGGATCCAACTGGTCCAGAGGACGGAGACCGTCGCGTGCTGCGGGGTGGTTCGTGGGAAAGTTCGGAGTATACCTGCCGTGGTGCATATCGGTCCAGTGCGCATGCGGACGAATGGGCCTACACGATGATCGGTTTCCGCTGCGTATCCAATTCAGTTGGGCCGTGATGACTCTGCGGGTTTGTTGAATCTGCTGAACCAGCTGTGCTGGGCACAACCCGGCCTGCAGCCCAGGCTGGTATACTTTACGCGAAGCGCTGAGCCTAAGTGTGCTGCGATATGAATCCGGTTCTCTTCGCAGGCGGTGATGGGCGCTGCGTGAGGCCGGTGAGCTGGTGAGCGCTCGGGCCGAAATGGATTATGATGACTCATGAATCACATCCTCAAGGAAATCAGATCGACATTCAGACTCGCGATATGGTTTGGGTCCCCGGCGGCTGCTTTACCATGGGCAGTGCGATTGGTGTGGGTGATGGATATGAATGGCCGGCGCATCCCGTAACACTCACCGGCTTCTGGATGGACCGATACCCGGTTACCGCGGCGCAGTATTTGGCCTTTTGTGCGGACACCGGGTGGGAGCCGCCGTCTTTTCCCAAAGGGTATAGCTGGGCAGGTAAAACCGGCTGGAACGATCCGGCGCTGCAGCAGCATCCCATCGTTAACGTGTCCTGGCATGACGCCAAAGCATATGCCGACTGGGCAGGACTGAACCTGCCAACTGAAGCGCAGTGGGAATATGCGGCGCGCGGTCCGCAGGGCCGCAACTACCCATGGGGTGGTAGGGCTTCGGCGGCTGACACGTGCAACGGCTGGGACCAGACAAAGTGTGCGCATTATGCAAACTCATTCATGCAGAACATCAGCACGTGGCCGGTGGGCAGTTTCACTGCGGGAGCGAGCTGGTGCGGTGTGTGCGACTTAGCGGGGACTGTTTGGGAGTGGTGTGCAGACTGGTACGGGCCATATGCTTACGGCCCGGTCGCTAACCCGGTCGGCCCGGCAGACGGGTCATGCCGCGTACTGCGCGGCGGCTCATGGGACAACAGCGAACTTGCCTGCCGCGGCGCGTTTCGCGACTTCAATAAGCCGGACTACCGAGGTTGCAGCATCGGGTTCCGCTGTGTGTCCAACCGTCCAGGACCGTGATATCGTTTCATGTAACGGTTGAACGGCAATCGAACCAAGGTCTATATGGCTATTTAACACCATAGGCTGAGCAGAGAGGCGCCGTCTTGCTCACTGGCCAATGGGACTGGCGCCACGGTAGCCGATTGAAGCGTTAGTTGGGCGGGCAGCGTGGCTTGATCTATGATGTGTCCGAGGCTTTACGGATGGCCCACTGGGTGATGGTGCGGTACAACGGCAGCAAGATTTGGGTGAGATCGACCGGCTGCGACAACGGCAAAGGACCCAGGCGTTTGAGCAACGCTGCGTCGACGGCAGGCGCCGCCACAGGCGGCAAGCCGGGTTGATCAACCTCCCGAACCGTGTAAAATCCGGTTGCATCCAGAGGATCGCTGCCAACGGCCATGACTACGTCCTCAACAGACGGCTCGTCCGCGGGAGCCAGCGCACCCTGAGCGATTGCCAAGGCTGATAATACCTGTTCTTTAGAGCGACCGCGCAGTTGGAAGATCAGGAACGGGTCGCGATCGAACGCTTCCGCCAACAGGTAGTAGACTGCGGCGATGTGCTTACACGGATTTGCCCAATCCGGGCACGAGCAATCTGCCAGAATGTCGTGGCTGTTGCACGGGAACAGCGGGTGTTGCGGTGTAAACGCCTCCTCGATCTCCTGCGGCATGTCGCCGTTCAACAACTGGGCCAGGAATGCCGCGCGCCCCGCCATGGCTTGGTACGCGGCGTCCCACACGGCATCCGGCAAGACCAGCAGTTGGATGCTGACCCGATACGGTCGAGGTTTGCTGCCCTGAACCTGCGCGGTCACCTGACCAGGCTCGATCTGGATGTCGATCACTTGCCCTTTGCGGGCGTAAGTGCGCCCGCGCTGCAGCCGGCTGTCCCATCCGAATGACTCGAGGACGGAGATCCACTTTTTCGACCACCACCGGGTGCCGATGGCGCCACGCTTGCTCTCGGCCTGTATCCCGTCTGCAACGGGTCTGGGGCTGGATGGTGCGAACTCAGACCGGTAGTGATCACTCCAACGGCCACGTCGACGGCTCATGCTTCGGCCTCCTCAATGACTTCGTCGCGGCGCAGAGTCAGCATCTCTCGCAGCTGTTCTGTCGGGAGTTCGGTGATCCAATTCTCTCCAGCGCCGATCACGCTGTCGGCAAGCTGCAGTTTGTTTTCCAGCTCGCGGTCGATCGTCTCCTCAATTGTGCCCTCACAGACGAACTTGTGTACCTGAACGGACTTCTGCTGGCCGATGCGGAACGCCCGGTCGGTCGCCTGGTTTTCAACTGCCGGATTCCACCAACGGTCGAAATGGAACACGTGGCTGGCTCGAGTCAGGTTCAACCCCACGCCACCCGCCTTCAAGGACAGGATGAATATCTGCGGGCCGCTTTCAGACTGGAACTGCCTGACCATCTCATCCCGGACCCCGGCCCGGACCCCGCCATGTAGAAACAGCGTCCGGCACCCCAATGTGCTCTCCACATAGGCTTGCAGCATTCCGCCCATCTCGGCGAACTGCGTGAACACCAGTGCGCTGTCACCCGCGGCGACAATCTCACTCAGCATCTCCGTCAGACGTGTCAACTTTCCGGAGCGTCCATCCAGTTTGCTGCCATCCTTCAGGAAGTGCGCCGGATGGTTGCACACCTGCTTCAGCTTGGTGATGGTGGCCAGAATGACGCCCTTTCGTGTGATGCCTTCTGCGGACGCGATCTGCTGCATGGCGTCGCGGACCACCGCTTCATACAGTGTCGCCTGTTCCGCCACCAACGGGCAGAACACTTTCATCTCCCACTTATCGGGCAGATCGGTAATGATGCTTGGATCGGTTTTCAGCCGCCGCAGAACTAACGGCTTGACCATCGACTTCAACTGGTGCGTGGCTTCCGGGTTTCTGGCTTGCTCAATCGGTACCGCCCATGTCCTGCGGAACTGCTCCTGACTGCCCAGGTATCCGGGATTCAGAAACTCCATGATGGACCAGAGTTCAGCGAGCCGGTTTTCCACGGGCGTGCCGCTGAGCGCCGCTCGGAACCGGCTGTGTATCTGCCGCACCGCCTGCGACTGCCGCGCGCCGGCGTTTTTGATGTTTTGGGCTTCATCGAGGATCAGGTTGTCCCAGTGTACGGACCGCAGGGTGTTCAGATCCCGGTGAGCAAGCGCATAGCTAGTGACGACCAGATCGTGTGCGGCAGCCACATCTGCGAACATGTCTGCCGCGGGCCGGTCGGCGCCATGATGGATCTGTATGGAGAGGGAGGGTGCAAATCGCTCGATTTCCCGTTTCCAGTTGCCGATCACCGACGTAGGACAGATGAGCAGTGACGGTCCGTGATCAGGCGCTGCGGCCGTTTCGAGCAGCAGGGCGATCACCTGGATGGTCTTTCCTAGTCCCATGTCATCGGCCAGACAGGCGCCCAACCCCATGGTGCGCATCCAGGCGAGCCAGGAGTACCCTCGCTGCTGGTAGGGACGCAACGCTCCTTGGAAACCATCCGGTGTCGGCCGGGTCGGCATACGGGCGTCCGTCTCGAGCCCGGCCAGCACATCGGCCATCCAGCCGTCGGACTCGACTGATGAGATCTCCACGCCGAACAGGTTGTCTACCCCCAGACGGGCGCGCAGCACGTCTCGAGCGGTGATGCCGCCGTGCGACAGATGCTCATCAAACCGTTGGATGGCGCGCGCCAGTTGGTCCGGGTCGAACTCCACCCATTGTCCGCGGATCTGTACCAGCGGCTGTTTCCACATCACGAGCCGTTCGAACTCCTCAGGCGAGAGCGTTGTGTCGCCCACAGCAAGCTGCCATTGGAACGTGAGCACCGCATCCATGCCAAAAGCTGAACGCTCACTGGTCGTACTGGACCCGCTGGTTGCGGGACTGTTGATCTTCAGCCGTGCGGATATACGGTGCTGGTTGCCGTTCCACCAGTCCGGAACGAGCACCCCCAGGCCGCTCTCCGCGAGCAACACCGCGGTTTCGCGCAGGAACTGGTAGGCGTCCGGCGTAGACAGATCCGTATGATCGGGCTTCGGTTGCGACAGGCTCTCGCGGATCCGGTGATGAAGCCGCGCCGCGCGTCCCAGGTCCTTGAGCAGCCGTTCCTGGGGGTTGTTCATACGGCGGTGCGTGAATGCGGCAAGCTCACCGGGGTTCTCCCAGATCGCGCTGGCGGGTACCAGCAAGCTGGGTTCGTCCGTGGCTTGCAGCAGGTAGTCCAGTTGCCAGGATGAACTGTCCTCATCAGGCGCGCACAGGCGAAAACAGGTGCGGAATGCGGCGCTGCCGTCTGCATGGAGATCCGCTGCCCAGGCATCCCGCGTACTGTTGAGCGTCTGCGACTGCCATTTGCTGACTCGAAACTGATGCTTGCCGGTGAGCAGCGCGTCGATCCATGGAGCAGCCGGGCCTTGTCGCTCCGGTAGCGGAGAGACCGGCATCTGGGACATGTGAAAGCGAATGGCTTGATCAATGGCGGCTTCCAGGTAACGCTTCACCGGTTCGGCGGGCTGCATCGGTTCAGGCGGATCGTCACCGAGGCATGCGCACATGCCGGAGTGGGGGATCCGGTGCTGGAGCTTGTGCAGGCAGGTGGTATCCGCCTGGTCGTCCAGTACTGGCGCCCATCCGGCGTGAGCCAGACCGCCATCCAAGGGTTGGAAGGTCGGCAGGTATCGTTGGCGGGCGAGCAGTGACAGCGCGAACAACGCCGCATCTGCCCAGAAGCGGGTATCCGGTGCGCAACATCCGGCAGGCAGTTCCTGAAGAACGACCGGGAGGCTGAGCGACTGCGCCGGTGTCAACAGCATTCCCTCGACCAACCAGGGGTTCATGCGGATCGTGGCCGCGTCAGGGCTCGAAGCGTTGGAGTGGATCGGTCTGCCGGCGGCGGTGGGTAACCACACCGCTATCTGGGTCTGTGTCCAAGCCTCTACGACCTGCAGTATGGGACTCTCGTCTTCCGCCTGCCAGTACTTCCACAATTCGACACAGCGGGCCGCAAACGGATGCGGTGCTGCAGCCGTCGCCTTGGGCGGGCGTCCACGACGCGGCGGCGCTGTTCCGGCAGGTTTTTCACCCCACACAAACAGCGCCGGATCGCCGTGCGGATCCTGTGTCCAGGTCGTATGTACCGTGATGAGCATAAGCGTCCCAAAGCTTCTTGGTCTGGTACCTTCATTCTAGCGTGTCCCAAGCGCCGGCGTTGGGTGAGGTTCGGTGGTATGCGATGTGGTGGCGTGCGGAGCCGGCTGATGTTCGGATCAGGATGACGGTTTTCGGCACCAGTAGTGCGCCAGCATGCCGTTCGGGTATTCAGCCTGCTCTATACGGAGGCCGGCGCGCGCCAGTAGTCCTTCCATGATCCAGTCGCTCGTACTGAACTCCTCTCGAAACGCCATGGCCACTTCATCACCGAATGATGCCCCGGCGTGCTCCGTGAACCAGGCTACGGCTTCTGACATCGTTCGGGCGTGATCTTGCGGTGCAAATGAGTACACGGTGTCCATCAGGTAGAAGCGGCCGCCAGAGCGCAGCATATTGGCAATGCGGTGCAGGGCGACGCCTTTCCAGAAATCCGGTAAGTGATGCATCGCAGCGATACTCACGATGACATCGGCGGGTTCACCCTGGTGCGCATATGTCAGGAAACCGCCGCGGCAGAAGGTGATGCCGGTGATACCTGCAGCGTCGACCTTCTGTTGGGCGACTGCCAGCATGGCGGGAGAGACATCCACCGCATAAACCGTCATGCCGCGACGGGCGGCCTGTATGGCTACACTGCCGGTGCCGCATCCGATTTCGATCAGCGTCTGTGAAGGTTGCACGTCCAGCCGGTCCAGCAGTCGGTCGGCCTCTTCCAGCAGGTCGCCGCGAAACCGTTGGTGGTGCGTGTCATACGTTTCGGCGATCTGCTCATCGGCATAGTTGACACCGATGTGACGGAACTCATCATACTGCCAGGGAGGAAGGGATTGCATCTGTTACTCCTTGCGATAAACCGGCATCACGCCGGAACATGCGACGATGACGCATATGCAGAGCCGTGAGGTTCGACGGCTCATCGTCTCTCTCAGTTATCATCATCATCGCGTGTGACTGAGACGCCAGAGCAGATCCCGTCCGACCGGTGAGATACTTCGCCTGCGGACGGGTTATTCAGCGGTCTACGAGACCGGTTCGATAGCCGTGCGCAGAAATGTGACCGACAACTCACGCGGGGTGGTCGATGGGTCGTTCTGATACCACTTAGGCAGATTCCATCGGACCGCTGCCGGTATCCGCTCTGAGGCAGCCACTCTAGCAGCCAGCGGCTCCATGTGTCCGCGATACCGTCGCAGTCACCCCAGTGAATGGTGATGCCGTATTGCTGGGCCGGTATGTCGATGCAATGCAGTTCCGGTACGCCGTCCGGCAGGACGAAGTCCGCGGGGACCGTCATACAGACATCGGCGCGGCTCCCGCATACGGGTCGGTAACCGTGTCGGTAGCGAAGTCGCGAGCCCTCCGCACGTCCCACATAACCGGATTGCCGGCCAGTTCACCACACCCTGATGGCCGTTTCGTGTAGTCGGCTGGATCACTCATGTTGTCACTCTCCGGGGGGGGGCGGCTGTCTGCCAGCGGACGCGGCATCGTTGACCTGCACGCGATGCCATTCCCTCTGCAGCGTCACTGGTCATATTAACAGAGTACGATGGGTACCACCTGTGCATGCCACAGCATACAGCAGGGTGGCCAGCCGTTCTGCGGCACTGTCTACGCGCGCGATGACCATGACGGTATCAGGGGTCTACCGTCGATTGGTGACGGTTCAACGCGTCCCAGTCACTGCGCAGCAGCCCGAAACGATGCATGTCCACAAACGCGCCGCCGATCCGGTCCGCTTGCCGCGTCGTCCCTTCATGCACGAATCCCAGGCGTTCAGCCAACGCCCGGCTGCGTGTGTTGTGGATATCGCAGCGGATATCCACCCGGTGACGACCTGCTACCGTAAACAGATGCGTGAGCATCGCCTGACCGGCTTGCGTCATGAGGCCCTTGCCTTGGAACGCCTCGCCCAGCCAATACCCCATTTCGACGCGATGGGGACTTGTGTCGACGGCGTCCGCGCCGATGATGCCGGCCAGCGATCCCTGGTGGATGACAGCGGCATGGATGCCTGTATCGTCTGACAAAGCGTGCAGCGTGCGCCGGATGAAGTTCCGTATGTCTGATTCGCTGTGAGTGTGCTCCAGGAACGGCATCCAACGCAGGTGATGGCGGTTCTGCGCGATCAACGCGTAGACCGCGCCGGCATCGTGGGGAAGCAGCAGGCGCATCCCTGTGTCGTCCGCCAGGGGAGCGGTGAAGGTGACGGGTTGCGGAGCGCCGTCCCATGCGTCGCGAAGCAGTGCAAACACATCCAAGTCGAAGCGGGCGCCGTTGTGCTCTCCCACCTGGCGCAGTGTGCCTTCATGCCGGAAGCCCAGCCGGTTCGGGATCGCACGGCTGCGGATGTTGGCCGGTTGAACACGGATCTGGATGCGGTTCAACCCCAAAACGCCGAAGGCATGGGCGATGACAGCACGACAGGCGTCCGTAACCAGACCCTGTCCCTGGTACGCTTCTCCCAGCCAATAACCGATGTCGGCCGATTGGGTCCCGTGATGTACACCGATCAGGCCTATCATGCCTGCGAAGCGATCGGCATGCCAGATGCCGACCGTGAGGCCTGTCTCGTGCGCGCACTCCCTGAGCGTATGCCTGCAGAATGCCTGTGTGTCTGCTGCCGACTGGGTGTGGTCCACCCAGTCCAGCCAGCGACCCAAATGCGCGCGGTTGGTGTTGATCAACGCGTATACATCGGTCGCATAACGCGGTTCCAGCAGTCGCAGTTGTGTGGTGTTGTTCAGTGTATAGGTAAAGTGCATCTGTCCCTCGTCCTGTGTGTGCTAGTCACCCGTCTCCGGGGTGTTGCGGGTATCCGGTGAAAGACGTGTTACCGGCATCCGGAATTCGAAGTCATCCTCTCCGTCGTTCGTGTAAGCGGGATGAAAGACGTCGATGTGTAGATTCGCATCGGTGTTGAACTTTCACCCCAACTGTGTGACCAACTGGTAGGGGTTGTCTTGCCAGAGTTGCCCAAACAGATTCGCGAAGTTGCTTCGGAATACCAGCCAGTCACTCGCAGGGATATGAACTGAGCACATATCGTCCGGCCTACGCGCTTCCGATTGTCGTGCCTCGGTTGCCTTGACGCCTACCGTGTAGCGGTAATGCCCGCTGGGGGCGTGACTGTCGGTGGAGGCGACACCGTAGATGGCAACCCGGCTACCTGTCTGACTAACAATCATACGGAAGCCGTTCTCTCACCGGGACATAATCGGAGCCACAATGAACAGGCGCTGTGTGGAACGATCACGACCTCAGTCACCCGAAAACCTGAGATAAGTGTGCGGCTCTTCTGCACAGCGGGTAATCATCCGGCGGACAGCGCACCAGAGAGCCTGCGCATTGAGTGCTGTGAATGAAGACTTCAGCGTGTCCCACTCGCCTAGGAGTACGTCTGCCTGCAGGTGGTTGAACACCGTATCGCCGTAGGGGTCAATGAACCGGGCGCAGCAGCCGGTCGCGTCACCCAAGGATTGCAGCGTTGTCACGATCAGCCCCTCAGGGTCGTACACCACTTCGCTGATGTTGTTGCACTTTTCGTCCTGGAGGACAACGTCAATACCCATGCAGGTCACTCTCTCTGGCGATGATGGGATAAGCGGTTACCAGTTTACCGGACTGTGTGGTGATCACCCTGTATGTACTCGTGTTCATGGTTCTGCGTCCGTCGACGCCTATATGGCGTCCGGCGTCCATGTCGCGTCGGAGATATCCGTTTCCTTCCAGGATCGGTGCGGCGATCTCCGCGTTCCTGATCAGAGCCTGGACATCCTCGCCGGGCAGGAAGACACTTCTACCCATGGTCATGGACCCGCCCGGCGTGTGTCTGTCAAGCACATGCTGCAACCCGTTGCGTGTTATGTCAATCGGTTGCACTGGACCAGCCGCGGATGCGAACACCGCACCGGTGCTGACCAGACTGCGGTCTGCCTTGAGGCTATATGCCACACCCAGGTACCGTACGGTGGCGTCGGGCCGCACCTCCTCCAGGAATGCGTGCGCCGCGAACAGACCCTCCGAGCCAAGCACCTGCACCACATCGCCGGATACGGGGCGACGGCTGGTTCCCTGGTATGGCCGATCCGCATTCAGGAGTTTGTCCGCGGTGGCAATCAGGACGAGCCGCGCGTGGTTGGGGCCTGACACACGATAGAGCCGGTTGTTGACATAGATCTCGTTGCCGGGTTTCGTGTGTGCAAACGAGCTGAGCACCCATTGCCCCTGGGCGGGTACGAACAACATCAGCCGTGCGGCACGGGAGAAACGGACCTGCGAGGCGTCATCCGTCGCCTCACCAGCGACTAGAGACAGGGTCGATAAGATGGCCAGACTGCCCAACACACCCAGTACAAGCGCCACTAACCACCGCTGCAGATGTGGTCTGTTGGTATAAGGCATTGTTCTCACCTCTCACTGCGGCACGACGTGCACGCTACAGCACCGGCATCGGTTCGGTCAGTTCCGAGTGTACCAGACGCGACGGTACCTGGGTACCCCTCATTACGTGCGAGCCGGTGTGTTGCGCCCTTGGTACCGGTTCCGCAGGCGGCCGCAGCAGCCTACACCCCGCACCGAGCGATGACATCGGCGATTGCTAGTGTGTGATCACGGTTGTAGAAGTACCTGCTCTACAGGACGCCGCAGGGAGTATGGCATCGCATCCGCATGTCCGAAGCGGATCAGCAACTGCGGCAGAGAGGCGCCCAAGTTCAGGGCTGTCTGGAACTGGGAGCGAATCGGCGTCACCTCAATAGGCTGGTTCAAGAACGCGGACTTGATGTTGTGCGCCGTCATTGTCAGCGCCACGCGTTGGTACACCTGGCCCGTGCGCACCCAGGCTGCCTTGTCGTCCGTCTCTGACGCAATCACATAAGCGCCGGAGGAACTGCGTAGTTTCTTGGCGTCCGCATCTGCCTGTTGTTCCGGTTTCGTTGCCGCCACGAACCTCTTCCCCAGCCATCGAGGCACTTCCGGGTTACCGGAGCAGCGCGTGAACAGGCCATCCTGTGAATGCAGGGCCTCCCGCTTGGTGAAGCGTAGCCAAGAGATCAACTCATCCACAAACGCCTTGTCTGCAAACTGCAGCCGATTTCCTTGGTTGATGTAATCCAGGACGGTATCCAAACCGGACCGGTCTGTGATGACGTGTAACACCACTCCCGGTTCCATCGGCAACGCATACACCTGATCCAGTGCTGCCGCCTCTACGGGTTGGCCATCATATTCCGAACGAGTGCTCTGGCGATGTGGAATGGCATTGAACTGCGCCGTGCTGTGCGGAGCGTCCTGTGAGAGGTGTATGTGGATAACATCCTCCGCGTCCGGGTGTGTCACCTCGGTTGCGTATCCGATGGCGTGGGCGGCCAGTAGCAGGTTCTCCAGCGCACAACCGAGGCTGATCCATAATTCCCTATCGTGCGGATCAACGATCGGCAGACGGCGGGTGTAGTCCGGATAGATCTCAAGTGCGTTCTCTCTGATGGCGAACTTCCACGGTTGAGCGTTGTGCCCGTTGGCGCTTAGCGTGGCGTAGCGTACGAGTTCCCGCATGCGTGTTGACACGGCCGTATCCTTTCCCATGATGCGCCATGTCTGCCTTCTTTGCTCATCGTAGTCCATCCAGGGCGCCCAAGTATGCAACGTGTATCCTCCTGCAGCGGCTGCCCCTGTAGCCGCAAGGAGGCCAAGGAACGTGCGGCGACTCACAGTTGGGTCAGAGCGCGGCTGTTGCATCAATTCCCCCTTCGGGTTCGGTCGAGTGATTGTGTGTTGTGCTGGAGCCGTGGTCTTGCAGGCCGAGTACCGCCTCCATGGCGTGCACGCTGTACAACCAGAGCGTATCCCTACATTATGGTAGACTCCGTTGCTGTGCCTTGAGCGGTAATGCCAGATGCTCCGGTCATCCTTGGAGAATGAAGCCGGGCCCTCGGCTATGTGCGCGAGGCCAACAGCGCCAAGCAATCCCTGCATGGCGAGCGAGCAAGACAACCCTGCGTACTACGACGAGGGCGCTAACTCAAAGGATTGGGGAGCCGTCTATGGCGGGTGCACACTCGAGATAGGTATGGTCGCCACTGGTGCATGTTCCCAAACGCCCGCCCTGAACCGGATTTCAGATAGCCCATCGAATGTGACTGCGTTCGTATCTTCATCGAACTGGGTGTAGGCTACAAGTCTTCATAACTTGTGTTCGCTGGTGTGAGGGGAACCGCCCTCGTTGTGTTTACTGAGGTGGGCGTTGATGTCGGACGCCGTTCCGACATACCGCTGGTCGGGGTAGGGGATGCTTTGGATCAAGTTGACGTACTTCATCAGGTGTGCACTGACCACGAGAAGTGTCACGGGTTCGGAGTCCCGCTTCGGGCTTCGGCGGGCAGCCTTCGCGAACGCTACGGCTGCGGGAGCAGTGTTCCTCCTCACGATGCTGCCTTTGTCTTTGATTCGAGGTATCGATTGGCATGTGCTGCTAACTGGTTTTTGATAGCTTAGTGTAATATTGCATAATGAATGCAAAATTGCACGCCAAGGAGGCATCGATGGGAGCCTACATTGAGAGAACCATACAGCCGGTATTGCTTGATGCTGCCAGGCAGTTTCCATCCGTAGTGTTGACGGGGCCAAGGCAGTCGGGGAAAACCACGCTGTTGAAATACCTCTTCGGTGAGAGCCACAGATATATGTCTCTCGAAGCGCCGGATGTGCGTGCGTCGGCGATTGCGGACCCCCGCGGCTTCCTTGATATATACCGTCCGCCGATCATCTTGGATGAGATTCAATATGTCCCGGAGTTGCTGCCATATATTAAGGAGGCCATAGACAATAACCGGTCGGCAAAGGGTCAATATCTTCTCACAGGGTCTCAAAACCTGATGATGATGAGCCAGGTAACAGAGTCGCTCGCCGGTCGAAGCGCGATACTCAGGTTGCTGCCACTCTCATTCAATGAACTGTCCCACACCCCGCAGGCGAAGCTTCCGTGGGAAGACGGTTACGCCATATCAAGCCGATGTGTCACCGTCCCTGATCTCTGGAATGGATTTCTCAGAGGCGGCTATCCAGAGCTGGCAGCGGAGCCGGATCGAGATGCCAGGCTTTGGTATGCGAGCTATGTGCAAACCTACGTGGAAAGGGATGTGCGAGGACTCAAGCAGATAGGCGACCTTACAGGATATCAGACCTTCCTGCGTGTCTTGGCTGCACGGAGTGGGCAGTTGCTCAATCTGTCGGACATGTCACGTGACTTGGGCATTGCGCTTAACACCGCAAAAGCGTGGTTATCAGTCCTGGAGGCGACGTTCCAGGTGTGTGTCCTCAGGCCCTATTTCGAAAACACAGGCAAGCGCTTGGTGAAGACACCCAAGGTCTACTTTACGGATCCAGGAATGCTATGCTATCTGGCTGGGCTCAGGGATCCTGAGCACGCGGCTGCTGGTCCACTATCTGGCGCTATTGTGGAAACTGCGGCGTTGTCCGAGGTCATCAAGGCGTCTGTACACCGAGGCGTTGACCCGAACGTCTACTTCTGGCGGACGAGTCATGGAACGGAAGTGGACATCGTTATCGAGCAGAGCGGTAGACTCATCCCAATTGAGGTGAAGCAGACCGCCACACCCCGCCCAGCGATGGCTTCTGGTCTAGTGTCCTTCATGAGCGACTATTCCACCAAAACAGATAAAGGTTGGTTGGTGCATCTTGGGGGCGCCATGCTGCCCTTAGCGCCCGGCATCACGGCTGTGCCGTATACCGAGCTGTAGTGCCATCGATCAGGCACTACACCCGTCGACCGCTTTGGCGGGGACCTGTAAGCAATAATGGATCAGCGTGCCCGCGGCGTGATGCAGAAGACAGCGGTATTGCTGAAACGCGAGGCAAACAACCCTGTCAACCCCCCCCCGCGGCGCGTCGCGTAACACCAGACATCCTGGTCACCACAGGTGCTTGTTCGCAAACGCTCGCCCTGAACCGGATTTCAGATATCCCTCGAATGCGGCAGCCTTGGCATCGATAACGAACTGGATGCTGGCTACGTGTGTCCAAGGCTTGTGCTTGCTGGTGTGAGGGGAACCGCCCTCGTTGTGTTTACTGAGGCGGGCATTGTTGTCAGACGTGATGCCGACATACCACTGGTTGGGGTAGGGGAGGGATTGGATCAGGTAGACGTACTTCATCAGGTGTGCACTGACTTCGTGAAGTGTCACGGGCGGGAACGGCCCTCCTTCGCCCTTCGGGCTTCGGCGGGCAGCCTTCGCTGAAGCTGCGGGTTGCCAGCCGTAGCTTTAGCGAAGGCTGGTGGAGGAGACGTGCCCTCCACAACAATCTTCAGCGATTTTCTCTCAAGTCCAAAGGACAACGCCTGCCTGTAAAGATAGCTGTTCCGACTCCTGCCTCAGAACAGTTTCTGGTAGACCAAGAGTAAAACACTAACCGCTCTACGTTTTCGAGTGGGCTTTCTAGGCTTGTTCGACCTGTTGTTTCACTCTCGTAAGCACGAGCATGCCAGATGACGCATCCGACCGTTCATTACGATGATCTTCAAATCGGTTCGGACCAGCATCTGACTCTCAGGGCAGGCGTGTCGACTCTTAAGCTCTGCGGCCTTGATGGAATGGTAACCAGCCAGGCAAACTTGGAAGCACTGGCAGGGGGAGAGTAATCGTAGCAGGCTTGAATAGTTCCCCCTGCGCCAATTGCAGGATCAATGGAGTCAACTGTGAGTCGGAACTAATTGCATGTTCAGGCATATTCTACTCCCTCCACGTGATCGCTCTTGTCTTAATCGGCATCTCAAGAAGTATCTGCGCCGTGACGGGCTGCGGTTTGTCCCATTTGATAGTGCCAGTGTGACTAATGGACGATGGGTCTACTTGTATTACCGCCAGGTCTGCCGATTCTCCATTCTTACTTGGTTGAAAATAATCGCCGATCAGGTAACGCCCATCTTGTGACCATCCAAGCCGATACATATTTCCGACAAGGGAATATACCACAGACCTCTTTGTTACAAGATTGAGTACAGCTAGTCGAGTGCTACTCTGGATACCATCACCAGGGATAGCAGTTTGAACGTCAGGCCCACGAAGTGCGACCATTGTGCCATCATGTGATAGTCCTACTGCTACAGTGGGGCGGTTCGGATCCAGATTAAACTCCGCAACAGTCTTCCAGGCTTTTGGATCGAGCAGCTTTGAAGAATCTCTAGGGACTTCAAATAGACGAAGAAGCTTCGGCCCGTCAGACCATAGCAGCTTTCTTCCATCCCCGGAAAGCATTAAGCTACCTCCGCCTCCATCTTTGGAAAGGACGGCCTTCTTTCCATCAGATGAATATACAACCAAGCCCGGCTTTTCGTAGGAAGTGTATACGATGACCTTT
>CAZHSN010000091.1:0-15025 GCA_964535125.1 uncultured bacterium | reverse complement strand
CAGACAACCAACAGACAGAGGGCGACCCGATGGCGTGGTACACCGATGGTGACACGGCGCCGAATGGCCGCTTCCGTTATGTATACCGGGAACGATAACACAGAACACTGATACGAGGGGTCTTCATGCATAATCCTGTACTCGACTTCTGGAACGATCCGACCATAGTGGCGTGGCGACGCGAGCCGGGCCGGGCGTCCTTCATACCGGCCGCATCCGCTGAGGCTGCGCTGGCGCGAGACCCAGTTGCCGGCGACTGCTGGTTGGATCTCAATGGCGAGTGGGCCTTCCGCTGGTACGAGCGGCCGGATCTGGTTCCGGCTGACTTCGGCAGCGCCGCTTTTGACGCCAGCGGATATGTGCCACTACCTGTTCCGGCGAACTGGGAGATGCATGGATACGGCGTGCCCATCTACACCAACGTGACGTACCCGTACTCTCTGGACTGGTTTCCCAACGCGCCCGAGGACTACAACCCGACCGGCTGCTACATTCGTGATTTTGTGCTGCCCGACCACTGGGCGGGCCGGCGGACTTTCTTGGTGTTCGAGGGAGTGGAGAGTTGTGTCACGCTGTGGGTGAACGGCGTTTTGGCTGGATACAGCGAAGACAGCAAGATCGCCGCAGAGTTTGACATCACCGAACTGGTTCGCCCTGGCTCAAACACCATCGCCTGTCGGGTCATCCGGTGGTCCACCGGCAGTTGGCAGGAGGACCAGGACAAATGGCGCATGAGCGGTATACACCGCAGCGTGTATGTGGTATCCACGCCGCAGGTCCGCGTGCGTGATATCTACACGGCTGTCGATATGCCCGTGCCTGGTGAAGATGCCGTGCTGCGCGTGCGCCCGGCGCTGGCCATACACGATGGCTCGAAGGGGGCTGGTTATCGAATTCGGATGAAGCTGCTGGATGCGGACCGTCGGCAGGTTGCGGAGGAGGTCGTGGATGCAGCGAAGTTCGCTTTCGGCGGCATGCTGCATCCGGAGATCGAGGCGTATGACGTGCAGTTGACCGTCGCGTCGCCGCGGTTATGGTCTGCTGAAGACCCCTATCTGTATCATCTGCTGGTGACGTTGCTCGACCCCAAAGGCGTCGAGACCATGCATATCTGCCAGCGCATCGGCTTTCGCACCGTGGAGGTGTGCGGCCGACGGTTCTTGATCAATGGACAGCCCGTGCTGTTGAAAGGCGTCAACCGCCACGATTTTCATGATACGTTGGGGCAGGCGGTGACGCGGGAGTCGATGCTGCAGGATGTCTTGCGCATGAAAGAGTTCAACGTCAATGCGGTGCGTACCAGTCACTATCCCAATGACCCATACTGGTATGATCTGTGCGATGAACTGGGCATCTATGTATTGGACGAGTGCAATCTCGAGTCGCATGGCGTCTGGTCGGCGACCTCCGTCCGACAGGAGTTCAACACCGACTTCATGCAGCGCGCCATCCGTATGGTCGAACGGGACAAGAATCATCCCTGTGTCATTATGTGGTCATTGGGTAATGAGTCCGGCCCCGGGCCGAATCACGCGGCGATGGCGGGCTGGATCCACCATTACGATCCACGACGCCCGATCCATTATGAAAGCGGACAGCGATATGCGGCCGGGCGCGGCGACTACGACTGGGTGGACGTCATCAGCCGGATGTACGCCACGGTGGAGACGATGGCCGCCCTGGCGACCGATCCGGAAGACACCCGTCCTGTCATGTGGTGCGAGTATGCGCACTGCATGGGAAATGCCTGCGGCAACTTCAAAGAGTTCTGGGACACCATCCGGGCGCATGAAGGGCTGTTTGGCGCGTTTGTGTGGGACTGGGTGGATCAGGGACTGCAGAAGACCACCGATGACGGACGTGCCTACTGGGCGTATGGCGGCGACTTTGGGGATGCGCCCAATGACGGCAGCTTCTGCCTGAACGGGCTTGTGTTTCCCGATCGGTCGCCGAAACCGGCCCTGTATGAGTATAAAAAACTCATTCAGCCGGTGCATGTGACCGCTCTCAACGCCGAGCGTGGGGAGTTGTTGATCTACAACGAAAACTGTTTCGTCGACATGAGTTATCTGCGTCCCGTATGGCGGCTGGTTGCCGGAGAGCGGGTGATGCAGCAGGGCGAGTTCGAGGTGAACGCGGG
The DNA here is from genome assembly GCA_964535125.1 of uncultured bacterium. Taxonomy (GTDB): domain Bacteria; phylum Armatimonadota; class HRBIN16; order HRBIN16; family HRBIN16; genus CAZHSN01. Next base: position 12,885 of record CAZHSN010000091.1, on the reverse strand, counting down.
ACCGCTGCAAACGGTCGAAGTGCGCCTGCCCGTCGACCAGCGGCTGCGGGCTGCATTGCATCCCGGTGAGGAGTGCTTCCTGGAGGTGCAGTTCCTGCAGCGTGACGACCGGCCTTGGGCTCCGGCTGGACATGAGGTCGCCTGGGATCAGTTTGCGTTGCCCTGGCGCGCGCTTGAGGGTCCATGTATGCCAGCTGACGGTGCGGCGCAGTATGCGGAGTCACCGGATGGCTGGACGATCTGCTCCGGAGCGGCCCAATGGGTGTTGGGATCCGATGGTCTGCTGCAAGCGTGCCGGCTGGATGGCGTCGACCTGTTGGTCTCCGGTCCGCGCCCCGATATCTGGAGAGCGCCGACGGAGAACGACACCGCTGTGTTATGGGGCAAGAACTCGCCGTTGACCGCCTGGCTGCAGGCAGGATACCACCGGATGCGTTATGAAAGCGCCCAAGTGTGTTGCACAGGATGCGGGCAGATCGTTACAGCAGACGCGACCGGTGTCTTGCGTGCTGAAGAGGGGCCAGCCCGCCTGGATGTGCAGATGCGCTATGTATTCCTTCCGGATGGCCGATTACGGCTGACGGTTGTGTACACCCCGCAGGGCGACATGCCGCGCTTGCCGCGGTTGGGACTGCGTATGCAGATGCCGGGGACATTCGATCGATTCGGTTGGTATGGGCGTGGGCCGCATGAGTCCTATGTGGACCGCAAAGCGGGCGCCCGTGTGGGTGTCTGGCGCGGCTCTGTAGATGATCAGTGGACCGACTACGAAGTACCCCAGGAAAATGGAAACAAGACTGATGTCCGTTGGGCAACCCTCACGGATACATCCGGACGAGGTATCTGCGTTCGCGGTGACCGGCTGTTCGAGACGGGCGTTGCAAGGTACTCGCCGGAGCAGATGTATGCGGCGAAGCATACCATTGATCTGCGCCCGGAGCCGGTCATCACGTGGAAACTGGACATCGCCCAGACCGGGCTTGGCAACAACAGCTGCGGACCCGATACACTGCCCCGCTATGTGCTGAATCCCGAGCCAATGGCCTTCACACTGGAGTTGGCGCCCGTGGCCGGTGATGCGGCTAACTGATTGACATGTGATACGCGGGGTGTTATGGTACGGGCGTAACGCATACGGAAAGGGCAGGGGAATATGACATCCCGCATATCGGCTATCAGAGACGCCATCATGAGCCGCAAGGGGTCTTTTGTGACGCACCCCAACCCGATGGCCATGCCGGTGGCGGTTTATCGCGCCATGCAGAAGCCGGGTTCCCGTGGCCAACTGCGTGCGAACATCCTGCTGGAACAGGTCACACTGACCCCGGTTGAGATCGGTCCCCTGTGGACGCTTGCCGGCGAGCACTTGCCGCGCGCCAATACATGGGATGTGCCGATCCCTGAACTCAGCTGTCCCGATGTGCAGCAGCACCTGCTAGCCTTGGGGGTCGCCGAATCAGAGTGGCCCGAACTCGCGCGGTCTGTCGCCGAGTGGAAGCAGATGGGGCGATGCTATGCCGTAGGCGACGCAGACCCTGATCAGCTGCGCGGTCAGTTCAACCTGGGTGCGCCCGCGTCCACCGGCGTCTTTATGGCAGGCGGTTGGGCGGAAAACCATTCGGTGCGTGATTTCGCCAAGGTCATTCGTATGGGTTTCCACGGATTGCGTCAGGAGATTATGCAGCGCCTCACGGAGACACCTCTCAGCCATCCGGACCGCGTGCGGAGTGAGCAGTTCTGGCGCGCTGCCCTGACGGTGTGCGAGGCCGGAGCGCTTCTGGGCCAACGTTACGCCGAACAGGCGCTGGCGTGCGCTCAAGCGGCCACTGACTCCGTTGACCAGGACCGGCTGCTCCGAATGGCGGCAACCTGCCAGCGCGTGCCTGCGTATGGCGCTCGAACCTTCCGGGAAGCCGTGCAATCGCTCTGGTTGACCCATATTTTGACGTGCGGTGAGGATGGCATCAACGCCAACAGCATCGGACGGCTGGATCAGATATTGTGGCCTTGGTACCAGACCGGCATTGAGGAAGGCTCGCTGACGCGTGAGATGGCCGTGGAGATCATGGCCGAGTTTGCCTGTAAGCTGTACCTGGAGTATGACGTGCAGGCCATTACGCTTGGTGGGCAGGATCGGCACGGACGCGACGCTGTCAACGCGTTGAGTTATGTGATACTGGACGCCACCGAACAGGTCGACTTCATACGCGATCTGTCCGTGCGCCTCCACAGCGGCTCACCGGAGCCGTTTGTGCGACGCGCCGCCCAACTTATCCAACGCGGCGGCGGCATCCCGTTCCTCTTCAACGATGATTGCTTCATACCAGCCCTGACCGAACGGGGTATCGCACTGGAGGACGCACGGGACTACGCCCCCATCGGCTGTATCGAGCTGACAATCCCCGGGCGTGCGATCCCCCATGCGGTGTCGGGGTGGATCAACGCCTTGAAATGTCTGGAACTGGCGCTGTTCGATGGGGTCGATCCGGCTTCGGGGCTGCCTGTGGGGCCGCAGACAGGATCACTGGCGGATATGCGCGGGTTTGAGGATTTCTACGCGGCCTTCATGGCTCAGTTACGCTTCTTTACAGAGCGCATGGTGTATGCGTGTAACCGGGGTGAACTGCTGCAGCGCGAGTATGGTCCGCTGCCGTGCTGGTCGGTGATGACCGATGACTGCATCGCCCGCGGACGCGATATCACGGATGAAGGGGCCGTTTATAACTATCATTCGATCTGTTTCATGGGGACGGCTAACACGGCGGACGCATTGATGGCCATGAAACAGCTGCTGTTCGAGGAGCGGCGCATCGACAGTCAAGCGTTGCTGGAGGCGTTGCGGATCAACTACCATGGGCAGGAAGCGATGCGCCAGTTGCTGGTTCATAAGGCCCCGAAGTATGGAAACGACCTGGATGATGTCGATCAAATGGCTGCCCGGGTCGCGTCTGACTTTATCGGCATCCTGGATGAGATGCGCAGCCCGTTGAATGGGCGCTACGTGGCGCATCTGTTCACCTTCAAGCTGAACATCGAATTCGGACACGCTACGGGAGCGACGCCGGATGGGCGCTGCGCCGGAGAACCGCTGGCCTATTCACTGTCTGCGCATCAGGGACGTGATCAGACCGGCGTGACCGCCATGCTGCGTTCCCTGGCGAAACTGCCGCACCACAAGTCGGCGGGTGCGACGGCCGCCATCATCGACTTGGATCCCTCGTTGCTGGAGGGCAGCTCCGGGATCGACGTGCTGACTCAGCTGATACGCAGCGCAGTCGCAATGGGTGTGGGGCAGCTTCAGTGGAACGTGACGACTGTAGAGCGACTGGAGCAGGCGAAACAGGACCCGGAGCGGTTTGGTAACATTCCGGTACGGGTGGCGGGCTATTCGCAAATGTTCCGGTTGATCGAGCCGGAGTTGCAGGATCACATCATCGCGCGCACCAAGCACAGGCACTGACGGCCGGCGCCGTCAATCCCTGCGCGCACGCACCCATCGGGTCCGGTAGTAGTCCGTCACGACAGCCAGTACGATCGCCAGCCCGGTGATGACACGCTTCGTGGGTTCCTCCGCGCCCACCTGGGACAAGCCGCTGCTGAGAGCGGCCATGATCAGCACGCCGATCAGTGTCGTGGCGGTTGACCCGCGTCCGCCCATCAGACTGGTGCCGCCCACCACCGCGGCTGCGATGGCTGCCAGTTCAAAGCCGGATCCCGCATTAGGGTTGGCGGCGGCCATGCGGGCGGTGTCAGCCAGTGCGGCACAGGCACAGAGCAATCCCGCGATACCGTACACAGTCAGCTTGATCGGCCAGGGACGGATGCCGGATAAGCGGACAGCCTCCTCATTCGCACCGATGGCCACCATCCAACGACCGAACATGGTGCGCGTCAGCACAAACTGTGTGGCAACGACAACGGCGATGGCCATGAGGAACAGCCACGAGACCGAACCCACAGACGCGGACCCCAGCACGCCTATCTGAGTTCCCAAGTAGATGGTCCGTGTGTCCGTGATCGAGAACGCCACGCCGCGTGCTATCTCCAGCATCCCCAGCGTGACGATGAAGGGAGGCAGGTTCCATCGAACGATAACCGCTCCATTGATCACGCCGCACAGCGCGCCTGCAGCCAGCGCCAGCAGCACGGCAACCATTAACGGTTGACCCTGCTGCAGCGCCAACGCACAGACCGCGCCGCATAACCCAACCATGGATCCGACCGAAAGGTCGATACCGCCGATGATGAGTACATACGTCATCGCGACCGCCACCAGTATCGCCGCCGGCAGTTGGTTGGCGATGCCGATCATGTTGGCTGCGGTGAGATATTGGGGCGAAGCGATGGAGAACCACGCCATGATCGCACAGAGCACCGCCAGTAGACCGGCATAACCGGATACGGCCGAGAACCAGAGTGGAGCCTTAACCCGCATGGTCTGTGTCCCGTTGACGATATCCGCTGAGCGCAGCGGTCATGATGGCTTCCGGGTGGAACTGATCGCGTGCATACTGTGCCGCCACACAGCCGGCGGACATCACCAGTATGGAGTGGCAGATGGCCAGCAACTCCTTCATGTCCGATGACACCACCAGGAGCGCCTTCCCCTGCGATGCCAGACGGGTGAGCAACGCGTAGATGTCGAACCGTGCGCCGATATCGATGCCTCGGGTCGGTTCATCAAAGATGAGAATGTCACAGTTGCGTAATAACCAACGGGCCAGGATCACCTTTTGCTGATTGCCCCCGCTTAACGTGGCGACGGGTTGGTCCACATGTGCGTAACGCAGCGTCAGCAGCCGCGCCAGCGCCTCGGTCTCTCGCTGTTCCTGACGCGGGCTGATAACCCCGTGTCGGCTGACGCGCCCCAGGGTTGCCAACGTTGTGTTGATCCGCACGGACAGCGGCAGCAGTAGCCCCTGTTCTTTGCGGTCCTCTGTGAGCAGCGCAATACCCTGACGTACGGCCTGATGCGGCGACCGGATGCAGGTTGCTGTGCCGCTTCCACGAAGCCAAACGCGGCCCTGCTCTGCGGGATCGGCTCCAAACAACGCGCGAGCCATTTCGGTGCGTCCGGAGCCCATCAAGCCGGCAACGCCCAGTATCTCTCCCTGATGCAGCGTGAAGCTCACATTGCGTACTGCCTTTCCGCGGCACAGCCCCTCGACGCGGAGGACGACCTGGCCCGAGTGCTTGTCCGGAGGAGCGGGCAAGTCAGACAACTCGCGGCCCACCATGGTCCGAATGATAGTGTCTGTCTCCACTGAACCTGTCGGCCAGACTCCCGCGCGCTCTCCATCCCGCAACACGGTCACCCGATCGGCGATCTGCCGGATCTCTTCCATCCGATGAGAGATGTACACAACCCCGGCGCCGTCCGAGCGCAGAGAGCCTATCTGTGCGAACAACACCTCGATTTCGGTGTCGGTGAGCGCCGCGGTCGGTTCATCCAGGATCAAGACAGCGCAACGGTGCATCAGTCCCTTCGCGACGGCGACCAACTGCTGCTGTCCGATCCCCAGCGTGTCGGTGCGAGCGTCCGGGGCGATTCCGGCTGATCCCAGCCGTTCAAGCGCGTGCGCCGCACGCCGGTGAAGCGCCTGCCGATCAATGACTCCAAACCGATTGGGCAGGCTGCCGAGCATCAGGTTTTCGGCGACAGATAACACACCCACCAGGTGCAGTTCCTGATGCACAATGCGAACGCCCAGTTGCTCCGCGTCATGCACGCCGCGCGGCCTGTATGAGGCTCCGCGCAGCGTCATACGGCCTGCATCGGGTTGGATGATCCCGGCTATGATGCGGGACAGTGTGGACTTCCCGGCGCCGTTTTCGCCCACCAGCGCGTGGATCTCACCGGCGTTGACGGTAAAATCCACGTGTGTTAGAACGGGCTGGCTGAACGCCTTACTGATCCCATGGCAGACTAACAGCTCCGGGAGCATGGGCATGAGTCACCGCGTGCCTGCAGTGATCACATCAACCGGCGTCTCCTTGTCCGGCAGCGGTTTGCCTGCCCGGATGATCTCCAGCGCGTACTCTATCCCGTAGACCGCCAGTTGGTCAGCATGCTGGTCTGCCGTGGCCAGTATGGCGCCGCTCTGTACCAACGCATTGACGGCCTGGATGTTGTCGAATCCCACAACGAACACTTTGCCTTTGCGTCCCATGTCCTCTACCGCGCGTACGGCGCCCAGCGCCATGCTGTCGTTGGCACAGAGCAGCGCGCTCAGTTGGGGATGAGCGGTCAGTATGTTGCGGGCCAGGTCGTAGGCTTTATCGGTTTCCCAATAAGCTGTCTGCGAGGTGACCACGGTCGCGCCGGCCGCTCTCATGGCGTCTTCGAAGCCCAGCTTCCGCTGGATTCCGTTGTAGGCGTTGGGCGCGCCTTCCAGGATAGCCACGGCCGCCCCTGCCGGGAGTTTGGCGGCCAGCACCTCTGCGACGGCACGGGCGCCATCACGGTTGTTCGGTCCTACGAATGGGATATTGAGCTTCGCGTCGCGCAACGCATCGGCGTCCAGCTTGTTGTCGATGTTCACCACCGGTATGCCCGCATCCACCGCTTTGCGGCAGGCGTTCACCAGCGCTTTGGAATCCGCCGGTGCGATGACGATGGCGTCCACTTTCTGGGCGACTGCGCGCTCGACCAGTTCCACCTGCTTGCTGACATCCAACTCGTCCTTTATGCCGTTAACGGTCAGTCTGTACTCCGCAGCGTGTGCCTGCTGATGCGCTTTGGCGCCCTCTTCCATTGTCTTGAAGAACTCATTAGATAACGACTTCATGATCAGTGCGACGTGGGGCGCGGCGGGTTCCGCGGACGTCTGTTCGGGTTGCTTGCGGCTGCATCCGGACAGGACTGCACCGATGACGGCGAGCGCCAGCAAGCTCAGAGGCAGGGTGCGAGTGTGCATGATCGTCAATGCTCCTTCACTGAAGTCGAGACGGACTGACGGGATGGGCCGAATGCGGCGAGTTCGCCGCATGAACTGAACGCCTGATGCGGATTGTCTCCACGGGATGGCCGGCCGACCAGGCGGATAGCGTACACCGACACAGGGGTGGTCTGCAATTCGAAAACCTGCCAGGGTTTCAACTCTCCCGGATGTTGCGCCGTCGTGGACGGGTAGCCGTCGAATACGCCCAAAGGCTCCCAGTCGCCATCGGCCGTGCGCCGGACTTCAATGCGAGGCTTGCTCTGCGTTGTATCGAACCAGCCGCCGTCGTGGAACAGCTTACCCTGGGTGAACTGGATGCGGTCGATCAGTACCGGCTTGTCGCTCTCCAGTGCGTACCAGTCTTCGTCTGCAGCGGTGCCGTCGAACGTAACGACATACGTCGATGGAACGGTGTCGTTGATCGAACCGATCGCATTGCCCTGCCGAGAGCGGCTTTCACGCGCTCCGAGCATCAGGGATACCGGAGCGGGTTTCAGCGCCGACCGGAACGGGATCCAGACGCGATAGGGTGAACCGGAAGCCCCGGCTTCGTAGAACGGGGTCAGATAGAGGGGGACCGATTTGGCCGGTTCCTGATCGTGGACATACGCGATGCCCGGCGTCGAGAAGACAGGGGTCTGCTCGCGCTTGAGTGTCATCTCGCTTGGTCCGTCATAACCGAGCCCCAAGTTGAAGTAGGGAGCGTTTGCCTCCGTGTTGAGCGATTGGTCGATCGCGAGCACCAGCGGGCCGTATAACACAGCTCCCAGGCCGGTATTGCCGTGCGTACCCATGACGACCCGCGGGGCCATGTCCATCTGGACCACGACGGTGTCGCCGTCCTTCCATTGGCGCGTGACGGTCCGGTAGCCAGACGCTTCGGCTGCGTTCCACTCCTTGCCGTTCACAGTGATCGTCATGCTTGGAGTCCATATTGGCTTGCGCAATAACAGCGTGGCGGGTGTGTTGATCGTAGTCCGTGCGACGGTGAGCGTGATGCGTCCGCTTAACGGATATTCCGTCGTTTGGCGGATCGTCAGGCGTCCGGAGCGTGGCAAGGTGACTGTCATCTGGGAATCGGCATATATGTTCACCCAGACGCGTCCCGGCGCTGAGGCGTAGAGGAACAGCGGAGACAGCGCGACACCTCGTGGACCGCTCGAATGACAGCAGGTGGTGACCGCGTCATACCGCTTCAGGCCGTCCAGCGCCGTGTAATAACTCCAGTCGTCTCCGGTTGGTTTCTGAGCGCCCAGCAGGTGGTTATACAGCGTGCGCTCCAACTGCTCCGCATACCTGCCATCGCCTGTCAGGCGGAACAGGTGCATGTTCAGTTGCATCCATGTGACGGTGACACAGGTCTCACATATATTGGCGCCTTGGTCATGGGGCAGATGATGGTCTTCCTGCCAGAGTTCATGCGAACTGCCGCTGCCGGTGATATACAGCCGGTGTTCCGTGATATCGCTCCAAGCGTGGGTCACAGCGTTCAACAGCCGGGTGTCGCCGGTAACACGGTAAAGCTCGCACATCCCAACCAGATTGCTCAGCATCTCATACGCTTTGGCGTTAGCGATGCGGTTCACCGGTTTGCCGGCCAGCAGGTCGGTCAGCAGTTTGGCGCCGTCCTGTTGATCCCATGCGGACACTATGTAGCGGGCGAACGTGAGGTACCTGCTGTCTTTGGTGATCCGGTACAGCAGTGTGATTGGTTCAAGCACGCTGGTGGCGGCCATGCCCACCATGGTGCCTGCCGCGTTGATGCTTTTGGTATCCGGTCCGAAGGTTCGGATCAGCAGATCCGCCATCCGCTGACAGCAACGCAACGCCCGCTGATCGCGCGTGTACTGGTAATAGGTCAACAGGCCCAGCAGGTTGTACTTATGCACCCAGACGTCCCAGTCAGCACCCGGATGCAATCCAAAACGGTGATCGGGCAGGTATGTTCCCAGATATCCGTTTGGTTCCTGCGCGTCCATCAACCGGTTCGCCACGCGATCCAGCTTGGCGCGCAGAGCGGGGTCCTGCGTGGCGGCCCAGGTAATGGATGCGGCATGCATCCACTTGCCTACATGCTCGCCGATCCATGCCTGTGACCCGGGCCGGTTCTCAAAGCCCTCCAGCATCTCGTTATCGTCTACCCGCAGCAGCCGGCGCGCATGGCTGGCGCTGTACCGGTTTCCCAGCAGCCCGCCCAGACGCACCTGGTCTGGAGACAACGGCGTCGCCTTGTCGGCCACCTTTGCCGATCCGGCTTGCCAGAGCATGTTGTCAGGTTGCTGCGTGTGTCCTGCGGACACGCACCAGCATGATGCCAGAATGCTGGTGATCACCCAGAATTGGATCCGAGGGCATGCGGCCGTTTTGTGTTTCATGAGACCCCTCTACATGCGGTCAGCAGTACCTACATGCTGCCCTGCGTGCAGTTCGGGTGTCAATGCGCGGGAGGGTCCGACGTGTCGACGCTGTGTGTACGCAAGACATCCACAATATGCTCTATGGCTTCGATGATCTGTTCCGTCTTCGGGTCCAGATACTCGGCCAGCCCTTCCGGCAGGTCTCCATATCGCTTGAGGTGGGTGGCCAGCATTTCGACCAGTGGTTCCCAAACACCGGCGCATTCACCGCGGATCGTGGACGCTGCATCCTGTACCGAGGCGTTGATATCAAAGGCTTGAGCCACCTCCTGGATCAGTCTGCGGATCGACTCGGTGGTCCGCCTGATCTCAACGCGCTGGTAGCGAGTCAGGTTGTTATGCTCCTGATGCAGCACGGATCGAACTTCACGGCCATCCGCCCACTCATCCATTCGGCATAACGCCGTGTCGACCAGTGTCAACGTGACGCCAATGCCTCGCTGATGGGCCGTGTTGACGGGAAAGGCGCAACGGGCAGCCGGTGTGTTACCCAGTGTGTGTTTCGAGTCGTCGGTTGGTCGAGTCATCTTCGCTGGGCCCTAAGCACCGACCAGAACACCGGCGCCGCGACTATCTGCGCGGCCAGTGAGAAGGCGACAACGCCAGACACGGACCGGGTGTAGATAACCCCCATAAGCGCGCTGCCCGCAAACCAGGCGAATCCGTACAGTCCGTTCAGCACTCCATACCCAGCGCCCCGGCGCCCAGGAGGTACCAGTTCGGCGATGAAGGCGCGCATCACGGACTCCTGCGCCCCCATACCGACTCCCCACAGCGCCATGCCGATCCATAACAGGGAGCCGCTGCCTAAAAACACCAAGGGGGCGAACATCGCGGCCAGCACCGATGAGATAATCAGAACCGAAAGGCCGATCCGATCGTACAGCTTACCGATAACCAACGCGGCGACCGCATCGCTGCCCATCGCGAGCGCATAGAAAAGTGGTATCCAATCTGAACTCGCGCGTGCGCTTTGACTGAAGTGAAACGCGATCAGCGGGTAGTCGACATACCCTGCCGCCAGACAGGCGACACCGCCCATATAGATCCAATAGGTGCGTGGGAAACCCCTCCATTCTGTCTGAGAGTCGCTCTGTTGCTCCATGGAGCGTGGCGACGGGAATCGGAGCCTGGCGGTGAGCAGCAGGGCCAACGCCACTAATGCGGGAACCGCCAATACGCCAAACGCAATCTGATAAGAGCCGCGCAGGAACAGGACTAAGGCCATCAGGAGCGGACCAACGATCGCGCCCAGTTGGTCCAGCGCTTCGTGCAGACCGAACGCCCATCCACGGCCGACCTGGCTGCTGGCGAAGGACAGCATCGCATCACGCGCCGGGTTGCGAATGCCCTTCCCCAGGCGCTCCAAGATGATCAACAGCGCCGCAATCTCCCATCGGCCCGCCAGCGCAAGCAGCGGCACTGCACACAGATTGATCGTGTATCCAGTGAGAGCAATAAACCAATAGCGGCGGGTGCGGTCGCTGATCAACCCGGACCAGATGCGAACCCCATATGCGAGCAGTTCGCCGAAACCACTGACGAAGGCCACCACCGCCGCACCGACACCAAAAGACGCCAGAAATGGCCCTGTGATGCTGCGGGCCCCTTCATACGTTACATCGGCGCACAGGCTGACGATGCCCAGCAGCACCACAAACTCCATAGCACGTCTGCGCAACGCAGCGGTCTCCAGATGTTGATCTTTCATGAAGCGCCTTGCTGTCCTGTGCTGACACCCGCTCTCAGCACGTCGTTTCGACTGATCACCCCCTGGAACCGACTGTCCGCATCCACCACGGGAAGCATCTTGATCTGGCGATCGACCATGAGCGCGATGGCCTCATCCAGCGGGGTTGTTTCGGATACGGTGACCAGATCAACCTTCATGACATCGCGTGCCGTGGTCGTGTGGTATCGATTTAACAGCTCCTGATGGCGTTTGGACGCATCGGTGCGGGTCATTTTGCCAAACAGGTACGCCCACAGGCTTGGATGGTTCTCTTCAAACAACGCGAGCAGGTCTGCATCCGAAATCAGACCTACCAACCTGTTGTCCTCATCAACCACGGCGACATGCTGCAGGTCACTGTCATCGATCAAGCGCGCCACCTGTTCAATCGGGGTGTCGACGGAGACGGTATGGGGATCGCTGCGCATGATGTCGTGTACTGTCGCTTCATTGGCTACCTGAACGACGGGAGACTTGATGACGTTCCAGTCCGGAGCCAGACTGGTGACCAGACGGAACACATCGAGCCGGGCGATCATACCCACCAGCTTGCCGCTCTTATCCACGACCGGTAGCCGCTTGAGGTGATGCTTGAGCATGGTGTCCACCGCTTCAGACAGCATACTGTCCTGGGAGATCGTCCGCACCGGGCGGGTCATCACGTCACGAGCGGTGAGGGTGTCCATCGTGTGATGGATCGACTGCTGCTCCTCAGTGTGCAACTGGCTCAGGAGCCCGACACGGATCGGCATCTTGGCGCGTCGGATCAGATCACCTTGCGTCACGATGCCGATCGGGCGTCCGTCTTTATCGATGACAGGCACCGCGTTGTAGATATGCGTCAGCAGCAGTTCGACGATCTGGGTGACTGACATCGTTTCCGGGACCGCATCGGGAGTCGCCGTCATTGCGTCTCGCACGCGGAGGTGTCTGGGGATCAGCCGGTGTTGGGTACGATGCACCATGACCTCCTGCATCCCCGACATGACAACACCGTCTGTAACGCGTTCCAGTATTCCGGGCATGAACTGGTTGACGGCGGACTGCGGAAGCAGGATCTCGATCTTTACCGGCATGTTGTAGGACATGATCTCGATTCGACTGCTTGCGAGTTCCCCGTTTTCATAACACCCGGCAAAACCCTTGCTGACCATGCACCGAGTAGGTATATGGTTGTGGTGCAGGAGATCAACGATCGCATCCCACACCGGCCGGCCCTGCCAGCGGGCCTCTTCACTCGTATAGACAATGATCGTGGTATAGGTCATGGTCATCGGCGAACTGCCTCCTCATGGTGGATTGCAGACGGTGTGGGATGAAAGCACAATCCCTCATCGAACGATCAATACGCTGCACGGGGCGTAACTGAGTACGCGTTTGGATATGGAACCCAACAGCCAGCGGGCTAGTATGTTTTTTCCCCGGTGGCCCATGACAATCAAGTCTGCCTGTTGCTCCTTGGCAGCCAGTATGATCTGCTCGGCGGGGTGCCCAACCCGGATGCACTGACGTACCGCTACACCGCGCTCGCGGGCGGTCGACTCCAGATCCGCGAACTGTTTTGAGTAAAACTCGGTCGCGCTTTCAATAACCGCCTCCATTTCGACGGCTTCAGGCGGTTCGGGCGGGCGTGCAACGGAGAGAACGGCGATCGCAGCGCCGAACTTCTCGGCGATGTCCAAGGCGAACAGAAACGCCTTGGAGGAATGCGGTGACCCGTCATACGCTGCCAGAATGGTTCGGATCATCTCTCTTCTCCTTTCGCAGGTCCAGTCCCTTCGGTATGTGTGGAGGC
>CAZHSN010000090.1:0-15056 GCA_964535125.1 uncultured bacterium | reverse complement strand
ACCACGGTGTCGGGTGAGCCGCCTGGCGAATGGGGACGTCCCGACACCCGCGCAGGCGACCTGCTGCAGCAGGACAAAGAGCTGGCGCATGCCTTAGCGCAATCCAGCGCCCAATGGTGGTTCGATGTGGGAGGCAACCGGTACGATGCCCCCTGCCTGATGCAGCGCATCGCAGAGTGGACCGGTGCGGCGGACGCCGCGCTGCGGTATGACCGGACGCCTGCGGATCAAGTGGCGTTACTTGTGGACGCATCCGGCCCCGCGTGGCTGCGCGTGGGTGATCCAATGGGCGCATGGCCACTGGTCCGCCTGCTGCCCGAACTGCATCGTGCCGGCGCGCCGGTAGGGCACTATCTGGCGTCAGATCTGGACATGCGGACACAGCACAAGCTACGCATATTCGCATGCAGTCTCTGTCCCGACGCGTCCCAACGGGCTGCGGTTCAGGCGTTGCGCAACCGTCCGGGGATTTCGGTGTTTCTATCGGCCGCCGGCGCGTTTACGGCAGCGGGCGGGCCCGATCCGGCAGCGGCGTCAGCATACACCGGCATCACGCTGCGGTGGACAGACACACCGTCTGGTCCGGTCGCCTTTACCGATGTGTGCCCTGCGCTTCGCGGCGTATCTATCCACCCGGCCGTTCCCGGACCACGCCTGCTGGTTCCGGCCGATCCGGCGGCGGAGGTCTGGGCTTGCACATCTGACGGCTCCCCCATCACTGTCCTGAAGCGGGTAGGCCCCCATATCCTGGTCTATTCAGCCGCTCCCCTGTTGCCGGCGGCGTTCTGGCGTGAGTTGATGAGACACGCCGGTGTTCACCTGTATCTGGACACACCCGATGTGCTGCATGCCACGCGCGGCCTGCTGGCGGTTTCAGTAAAGGAGCCCGGAAAGCGGACCATCCGCCTGCCGCGTTCCGGCCGGGTGACCGATCTGCTGACCGGCAGGACGCTGGGAACGGGATCCAGGGTAACCGTGGAGTTCGCTCCGTTGTCATCCCGTTTGCTCGGGATCCGCTGAAGGGTACCGTTGTGTCCGGCCGGGCGGTAGAATCAGACTGGCGTCACCGTGGTGGCGCCAGTCCAACCGAAAGGTCGATACCATGCCAGAAGTCACCGAACAGATGGTCCTGTCGGCGCTCTCCCAGATCACCGATCCGGACCTTCAAAAGGATATCGTTTCACTCGGCTTCATCAAAGACCTGCGCATCTGCGGCGGAGCCGTCGCGTTCACTATCGAATTAACGACACCGGCGTGCCCCATTAAGGAACGGTTCCGCAGCGAAGCGGAGCGACTGGTCCAACAGATACCGGGGGTCGAACAGGTCAACGTCGAGATGAGCGCCCAAACAACGACATCAAGACAGCCTTCGCCTGATGAACTGCTTCCCGATGTTAAGCACGTAATCGCCGTAGCCAGCGGCAAGGGAGGCGTGGGCAAGAGTACGGTCTCGGTCAATCTCGCCGTTGCACTGGCCCAGATGGGAGCTGCCGTTGGTCTGCTGGATGCGGACATCTACGGCCCATCCATCCCGATGATGATGGGCGAGTTCGAGCCCATGCGTATCAGCAGCAACAAGATACTGCCCACGCCCGTGCATGGCGTGGATATCGTGTCTCTGGGACTGTTGATGGACCCCGATCAGGCGGTGGCCTGGCGAGGCCCCATGGTCGCCGGGGCGATTAAACAATTGTTGACCGACGTCTACTGGGGGGCACGCGACTACCTGATCGTTGACCTGCCGCCAGGAACAGGAGACGCCCCCATGACGCTGGCCCAAACCGCACCGCTGACCGGTGTGGTCATCGTAACCACACCGCAGGATGTGGCGTTGCGTATCGCCGGTAAGTCCGTCAGCCTGTTCCGCGCCATGCAGGAGAGTCTGCAGCGCTCGGTGCCGATCCTGGGTATTGTGGAAAACATGTCCGGCTTTGCCTGCCCGCATTGCGGTGAGGTCAGCCAGGTGTTTACCGGCTCGGGGGGAGAACAGGCAGCCGAAAGACTGCGAACTCCCTTCCTGGGCCGCATCCCGCTCGACCCCATGGTCTGTCAGTCAGGCGATCAAGGCACACCGGCCATTGTCGCGCATCCGGAGTCCGCGACAGCGGCCGCCTTCCGCACGATCGCCGGCGAGCTGGCCCGCCAAGCCAGCCGTACAGCCGCATTGACACTGGAAAGGGCCTGAGCCGTGGAAGCTCTCCCATTGGATGACAGGTTGCGTCACGTATTCAACGACAGCCGCATCGAATGGGAGAGCTTCGCGCCACATATGCGGTTAGTGGACGTAATAGATGGCATCCTGTATGTCGACACGCCCGGAGTCTGTGAAGTCTGTCAGCGGGAACTGATGACCATCCACTACGCCCTCAGCACCATCATCCGAAGGCGCGAACCCGGACTACGTGGCGTGGCCCCGGCATCCGCACTGACAACGCGCCCACAGCATCTGTTTTCGTGAGGAGTATCCGATGAGCGAGACACGGCTTTTGGGCGCCCATATGCCCACCACCGGAGGACTGTATAAAGCGATCACGGGCGGTCATGAACTGGGATGCACCGCCGTGCAGCTGTTTACGGCCAGTCCACGTCAGTGGCGCAGCGCAGGGTTGACCGATGATACGGTTAATGCCTTCCGTCAGGCGGTGGTGGACACGACCATGCGCGCGGTGGTCTCGCACGACTCCTATCTGGTAAACTTGGCCGCCCCCTCGGCAGAGGTGATGGAGAAAAGCCGCACGGCATTCCTTGAGGAGTTGGAGCGGTGTGAGCGGCTTGGCATTCCCTGGGTGGTGACCCATATGGGATCACACCTGGGCGAAGGGGAAGAAGCCGGACTGGCGCGTCTGGTGGACAGCGCCCGATATATACTGGAGTCCACCCGCGGTTATTCCGTGGGTATCGCCATGGAGAGTACCGCAGGCCAGGGTTCCAACCTGGGTTACCGGTTGGAACACCTGCGAACGATCCTGGACGGATGCGACGGCGACCAACGGCTGGGCGTCTGTCTGGACACATGCCACTTGTTCGCCGCCGGATATGACATCGCCGGAGACGGCGGGGTTACCGCCTTGCTCGACACATTCGACTCATTGATAGGCCTCAGTCGGCTGAAAGTGTTCCATGCCAACGACGCGCTGAAGCCGCTGGGCAGCCGGGTGGACAGGCACGCCCACATCGGTGACGGCACCTTGGGGTTGGAGGTGTTTCGCACGCTGCTCAACGAACCGCGGATACGCCAGGTACCCATCATCCTGGAAACCCCGGAGTCTGAAACGATGCATCCGGAAAACCTGAGACGCCTGCGGGAGCTGTTACAGTAGCGATGGCGGTTCCGCTCCTGTTTGATGCGGCACTGGCGCTGGCCTGCACGTTCAGCCCGTCAGGTGAGCCACAGATCGGACCTCCCCTGGAGCCATCGGCCTGGTATCGATTGTGCGGCATCACCCCTCCGGAGGCCACACAGGCCGATCTGGTCGCACTGGCGTGCGCGGAGAATCTGCCGGAGGCGTGTCTGCCGCGATTGCGCGCCCTTCCCGCCCTGCTGGATGCCGCCCGTGGACGGCTGGAAAGCCTGGCGCGTCGAGGAGTGACGGTGATCACCGCCTGCCATGCAGACTGGCCATCGCGGTTGACCCAGCGGCTGGGCAGCTCCGCACCCATCCTGCTGTATACAGCCGGTGATCTTTCGTTAGTCCACACCGGCGGATTGACCGTTGTAGGAAGCCGCGAGTTGACCGATGAGGCGACTACGTTTGCCCAGCGGGTGGGACGCACATGCGCAGACCAGGCGATCACCGTGATTTCCGGCGCGGCCAAGGGTGCAGACCGCACCGCGATGACCGCTTGCCTGCAAGAAGACGGCGCATCCATCGGCGTCGTACCCGACGGCCTGGGGCGCGCGGCGCACGCCACCGTCTGGCGCACGCATGTCGATGCCGGGAGATTGCTGTTGATATCCATGGAACCGCCGGAAGCTGCATTCACCGCGCGCGCGGCGCATTGTCGGAACCGCGTGTTATATGCTCTGGGAGATTGGTCGCTGGTGATCAGCGCACGCGAAGGCGTGGGAGGAACATGGACAGGAGCTATGACCAATCTGCGCGAAGGTTGGTCGCCGTTGTTCGTGCGCGATGAGCCGGGCGCAGAGGCGGGAAACGCCGCGTTGATCCGGCAGGGCGCCCTGCCCGTGGCCCGTGATGTCCTCGGCTTTGGAGTCGGCCTCCGGGCATGGCTCAACGACATGGCCGAGTCCTACAATCCCCAGCCGTGCGACTCCCGCCCGCATGAACCCGTACAGTCGACACTTCCCTTCCCTCCCGGTCCAGCGTTGTTGGCTGTCTGGCCGGTGTTGCAGCCGTTATTGCGTCAGGGCGTATCCGCTTCCCGTGTTGCGTCCGAACTGGGTGTGCTGAACATGCAGGCACGCCGATGGCTGGAGGAGGCCACGGCGGCGGGAATGGCGATCCGGTTGGCTCGTGGCCGGTTCGGTCTCCCGGGCGAGGATAACGTCATCCGTACGGAAGGCTGATCCGCAAGCCGAGGCGTCACTTGTACCTGGACGGGTATACTTGCACCGGTCTGCTCAACAGGGGGTACGTCATGAGTCAATCGCTCCGCGTATTGCTTACTGCCGCAGAGGTGGCGCCGATGGCCAAGGTTGGCGGCTTGGCGGATGTCGCCGGTGCGCTGCCCAAAGCGCTCTGCGCGCTGGGGCATGACGCGCGCATCATGATGCCGGCTTACGCCATGGTCGTCAATGATCCGCGTTGGAACGCCCGGCTGGTGGTCGAATCCTTTCCGGTACCTCTGGCCCATGGGGAAGTGCACACCGGATCGGTCTGGGAGATGCGACTGGCTGATCAGGTGGTCGTCTGGCTGATTGGACATCCGGTGCATTACACCCAGTCGACTGATTCTACAAAGCTGTACGCCATGGAGGCAGAGCCCTATCTGTTCTTCTGCCGGGCCGTGCCCGAGGCGCTGCTGGCATTGGATTGGCGGCCCGATATCATCCATGCGAATGACTGGCATACCGGGTTGATCCCTGCATACCTGCGGGAAAGCAGTGCGTTGAAGGACGTATGGAGCGACACCGGTGTGGTCTACACCATCCACAACCTGGCGTATCAGGGTGATTGGGACCGGACGCTGCTGGAACAGGCCGGGCTGCCGGACAGGCTGTACAACATGAACCAGATGGAAGCCAATGGCCGTGTCAACTTGCTGAAAACCGGAGCTGTATTCAGTGATGCGGTGAATACAGTCAGTCCAACATATGCCCGCGAGATCTGCACTCCTGAGTACGGGTGTGGATTGGATGGGCTGATGCGCTGGCTGCACCAGCAGGGCCGGCTCTCCGGTATTCTGAATGGCATCGACTATGAGACCTACGACCCGGCATCCGACCGATGCATCGCCGCTCCGTTCAGCGCTGCGGATCCTTCGGGCAAGCTGATCTGCCGAGCGGCGCTGGAGCGTGAATGCGGCTTCGATGCGGACCCGACGTCACCGTTGATGGGGTGGATCAGCCGCCTTGCCGACCAGAAAGCACCCGATCTGGTCGTCGAAGCCGCCGCCACGATGCTGCAACAGGGCATCCGACTGGTGCTGCTGGGCGTAGGAGATCCCATCGCGGAGAAAGCCTTTCAAGACCTGCAGCAACAATACCCCAAGCAGGTATGTGCGTTCATCCGGTTTGACGTGGAACTGGCCCAGCGCATCTATGCAGGCAGCGACCTGTTCCTGATGCCCTCACGGTTCGAACCCTGCGGATTGGGACAGTTGATGGCGCTGCGCTACGGCGCGATCCCGGTGGTGCGGCGCACCGGCGGACTGGCAGACACCATCGTCAACTGGAATGAAGGCGCACGCCTGGGCAACGGCTTCGTCTTCGATGAACTGAGCGTTGACGGGCTCTGCGGCGCCACAGCCCGTGCGGTTCAGGTGTTCCGCGGCCACCCCGAAACGTGGCGCGCCATTATGCAGTTCGCACTAGAGAGCGACTTCTCCTGGCCGCGCGCGGCAGTGCACTACCAGGAGTTGTACACACGCGTGGTGTCACTGCGACGCAGTTAACCATCGCCGCCGGGCGCTGTATCCTCTGGGGCGTCCGGCGGATCCTTCTTGGTCGTTAAGTTGCGGAGCGCCTCAACCTCACGCGGTTCCAGCCGGCGGTAACGCCCTTCCTTCAGTTTATCTGCGCTGATGCCGGCGAAACTCTCGCGGTGCAGACGGGTCACCGTCAGTCCGACGGCCTTAAACAACCGCTTTACCTCATGTTTGCGGCCTTCAGTCATCCAGACGCGCACCAGCGTGCGTCCTGAGTTCGATACCGTTCCCACCACCCGCGCCCGACGCGCTCGTGCCGGTCCATCAGCCAGATCCACGCCTTTGGTGATCCGTTTCAAGTGGTCACCTTCCACCGTACCCCGGATCTCGGCCAGGTACACCTTTTCCACACCAAAGCGCGGATGCGTCAGACGATATGCCAGATCGCCGTCGTCGGTCAGCAGCAGCGCTCCGGTGGTGTCCACATCCAGCCTTCCTACCGGTTTCAGCGCGGCCTGTATGCCCTTCACCAGGCTCAGCACGGTCTGCTCTGCGTGCGGGTCCGAGCATGTGCAGGTGTACCCCGCAGGTTTATACAGCAGCACCACCGTAAAATGGCTGGGCAGTTGGCACACCGCCCCATCCACTGTGACGGTATCGGACTCGGGATGTGCACGCACGCCGAGTCGAGTCACCACTTCGCCATTTACCTGCACACGGCCTGACGTGACCAGTTCTTCGCACGATCGGCGTGAGCCGAAACCGCAGGCAGCCAGATACCGCTGCAGCGTCCATCCAGTTGGAGCAGGCGTCGACGGCGCGGCGTGTTCCGGGGTAACAGCCGCCGGCCGTGAATCATGGCCGGCGACCGGAGGCTTTCGGCGGTCTCTGCTGGGCTTCGGCACCGTCAGCTTACCGCCATGGGCATGAGCAGGTACAGATAGGTGTCACTGTCTGCCGGCCGCACCACGATGGGCCGCATGGCCTCTGTCATCTCCATCACGGCGCCTTCACTGTCCAGAACGTTCAACACATCGGCCATGTACTTACCATTGAACCCGAGTGTGATGTCGTCACCCACACGGATAGCGTCCACCACTTCATGGGCGCGTCCCAGCGCGGCGCTCTCCGCTTCCAGAACCAGGTCGTCACCATGTGTCGATACGATCACGCGCCCTGCGGTATCGCGCGACACCAGGTTCACCCGCTTCACCGCAGCAAGCATATCCTGCGTCTGCACGGTGAACTTGCGGATGCAGTTGCGGGGGATGATGCGGTTATAGTCCGGGAAGGCGCCGTCAACCAGCCGCGTGGTCACCATCAGTGCATGCGGATCATCCAGCGGACAGAAAGAAACCATGGTGTTCCCGATCGTCACACGGATGTCGCGGTCATCGTTGCCGATGATGCGCATCAGTTCACTTAACGCCCGTGCCGGAACAACTACCTGCACCAGTTCGTCATACGCCACCGTGCCCACCAGTTGACTGCGCAGCGCCATACGGTGTGTATCTGTGGCAACCAGACGTAAAGTCACACCGTCAAACTCCATCAGGATACCGGTCAATATCGCACGCCCTTCATCGGTACTGACGGCAAAAGCGGTCTGCCGGACCATGTCCGACAGTACGGTGGCGGGAACGACAAACTGCTTCTCCTCGGTGACTTCACCCATGTCGGGATACTCGTCGGCGTTTAAACCCAACAACCTGTATTCGGACCGCCCGCACTTGACATGGATGGAGCGTGTGGCGTCATCATGCAGTTCCAACTGTCCGTCGGGCAGTGCGGAGAGCACCTCGGAAGCCATGCGCGCCGGCAGCGTGAAGTCGCCGGCTTCCATGACCTGGGCAGGCAGCACATACTGGATCCGCTGCTCCAGGTCACTGCCCAGCAGATGCAGCGTTTCATTTTGTACACGCACACAGATGTGCTGCATGATCGGCAACGAACTGCGCGCACTGATGGCATGCGCTACGGCGCTCACTCCATCGAGCAACACCCGACGGTCCACTGCGACTTTCATGGTATGTCAACCTCCCGCGATGTGGTCATTGTGTCTTTAGTCACGATATCTGGCATCCACTACCGTGATCCCATAGTGTTACAGGGTACAGGAAACACCATCTCTATGGTAGTCTATCTACGGTTCCTTTTGTTACCGGCCGTTCCGTGGCGCCTCCGGAATTCGCGTCTACGGAAGGGTGCGTAAGCCGTATCCGGATCACCGTCTGTACCTTGGGAGATGATGGCGTTATGGAGATCACAGAGATCCTGACAATGCGGGTACCTGAAGCGCAGGCACTGATGCGCCAGGGAATCCAAACAGACAAAGGCACCGGCCTGAGTTACTACACTGGATACCAGTACCGTACATTATACGACTGGGATCAGTACTTTGAGGCCATCCTTCAGTACTACATGGGATGGGAGCCCGTATATGCGCTGAACGGTGTGCGCATCTTCCTGGCGAATCAGCGGCCCAACGGGTTCATTCCGCGCACGGTGCCCATCCGCCTGACCGAAGAGGAGGGCTCTGAACACGTCAAGCCGTTTCTCGCGCAGATTGCCCTGCTTACCGGCAGCCATGTGGGCGAGTGGGGCTGGTGTACAGCAGGTTTCTTTGCGGGGCTGGAGCGGTATCTGCTCTATTGGCTCAACGAAAAGGACCCCGAGAAGATCGGCCTGAGCGTATGGAACAGTGCACCGCACACGGGAATGGACAACCAGCATGAACGCGCAGGATACTGGCTGGACAACTTCGACGCCGGTGCAGATTTGAACGCGTATCTGGTACGCGAATGCATGGCCTTGTCCCAGATCGCCAAAAGAACCGACCGATTGGCCCAAGCTCAGCAATGGGAAGAAGCGGCCGCACAGCGGGCTGAAGCCATTCAAAAACTGCTGTGGCATGAAGGCGACGGCTTCTACTACGACCTGGACGTGCGCTCCGGCGCCCACAACAAGACCAAGACAGTGGCAGGCTTCGCGCCGCTTTGGGCCGGCATCCCAACCGAGGAGCAGGCCAAACGACTGATTACAGACCATCTGCTGAACCCGGATGAGTTCTGGCGAAAGTATCCCGTAGCCACCATGGCGGCAACCGAACCGGGTTATTCGGAAGAGATGCTTCCGGGCGATCTCGGATGCAGTTGGCGCGCCTGCACCTGGGCGCCGACCAACTACTACTGCTTCCAGGGGTTGCGCCGGTACGGGTTCACCGCCGAGGCCACCGAGTTGGCCGAGCGGTCGCTGCGGTTGATCGATCGGTCAGGGTTTCGGGAATGGTACCTGTGCGACTCAGGCGCCGGGCAGGGACTGGATCCATTCTGGGGATGGTCCATGCTGATGATGTTTATGGTGCTGGAGGCTGAGATCGGGTTTGACCCATCTGAGATCACCTTCGATACCTCGACGTCCCGTCCGGAATGGAAGGCAATCCAGGGTATGGTTTCCGGGATCGAATAATACCCCGAGCCATACAGATGAGAACGGGTCCCGGAGGGTATCCTCCGGGACCCGTTGCGCTGGAGCAGCCGTATCGCTCAGGGTTGCACGGCGGGTTGCGCCGGCGCCCATGTCTGGCTGAACAGGTCGGTCGTTCCCGTACGTGAAGACGTCCAGAACAGCCAGAGCTTGTCCGGCTTCACCGGATCCGTCAGGATGGCCGGAGTCGACTCACTCGCGGTCTGAACCATCGGGATCAACGTCTCCGGGAACGCGTCCGTAACCGCTCCCGTCGAGCTGATCGCCAACCGTTTGGCATACAGCGCCTGCGCTGCTCCCCCTTGTGCCGCCTTGCGGTAGACTACCCAGATGCCGGCAGCGCGCCCTGTGGCGTCGGTCTGCAGCACAGCCGTCGGCGAATGGTTCTGGCCGGCATAGAGCGCCGGGATGCGGGCGTCACGGTTAACCGTCACACGCACCACCATCGGGGTGTACGTCGCCGTAATCGCATCCTGTGCCGAAGGTTGCCGGTACGGGAAGCGAATGGTGCCTGATGTGGCGTCGACAAACACCGGACCAAGCTGGTCGGAGTTGACCATCCATTCGCTGGTGTTCGGATCGATCACCGGCTGCCCTGTGGTTACCGCGGCGCCGCCCACACGCAGAGAGAAACCCGTCCGCGCAAGCCCGATATCACGCAGACTCCATCGCCGTTGTCCGGCGTCATACCGCACCGGATCGTTCACCATCTCGCCAAACGAGGCCGCGGAGAACACCGGCACATTCACCGTACGCGTGGCCCCGGAAGGAGTACGCAGGGTCTCACTGCGGGTGCGTACGCTGTACCGTGACAGGTACAACTGGGCGTCACGGCTGGCGGTTGAGTAACCGGTGTACAACATGTGCAGCTCCGCCGCTGCGCCATCACGCGCCTGCGACACCATCGGCTGGGGATCGGCAATGCTGTACATGGCCATGGCGGTAGGCATCACGCGCGGCTCAGTCCAGGCCCAGTCATCCGGGTCGTTGGCAGGCTGAGCGTCCGTGAAGGTGTAATACAGGCCGCCCTGACCGCCGTCATTGGCCGCCCAGCAGACAACGATGCCGCCGCTGCCGGGAATGGAGAACGCCCGTGGAGCACTGGTCATGCTGCCAAACGCCACTTTGATACGTCGAGCGGCGCCGGGTTGTCCGGATGCGTTCAACGCGGCCACAAACAGCCCGGTCTGGTCCTGCGGGCGGTTGGCGTCGCTGCCGTCACCACCCTGCCGACTCACACTGGACAGCCAGACCAGGTAGTCTGTGAGGCCGTTGCGCACATAGGCCGGTGCGTAACTGCGGGACGTACCCAGCAGCGCATCTGCCGGCCATATGCTGCTTGGATCCGGATACGGTAATGCGTTTGCCTGCGTGGACCACCACTTCTGGTTGGGTACCGCAGGCGTCCACAATCCGTCGCCCCGCGCGGCCAGCGATCCGAAGAACAGACCCCAGCGCGTTCCCACCGACGGATTACCGTTCTCAATGGTGCGGTTGCTGCTCCATGCTATCCGCAGGTTACCGTTGGCGTCGGTGCTGACCGCCGGTTGCCAGTTCGCCGCTGTGGCGAGCGGCCCGGTGATTTCGCCGGTGTCCAGTTGATAAACGCTGCCCGTGCTGCGGCCGTTGGTCATACGGGTTTCGGTAACGCGAAGGCTGTACCGCACCGGGCTGGGAGCCACCGCAACCGTCTGCATCAAGTTCCCAACGGCCGCCTCATACGCGAACAGGAAGCCTGAATAGACCCCTGAAGGCGTACCCAGCGGTATCCGTAAGCCGACTTGCGGCGGCGCGACCGCCAGCCCATCGTAGGCGCCGCCTGCGGCTCCCGCATACGGCTTGTCCGGAACGGTCATGACGGTGGGATCTAACCCGGGACGCGCCTTGTGCAGTGTGGGACCGGTACGGGTAAACACGGGATCATACCGGGGATCCAGGCTGGTGGCCACATGCGTGGGCATATTACCCTGCAGCACCAGTTGCAGCCATTCGGGCTCCACTACCTGACTGCTGCGGAACCTACCATCAAACGCGATCTGCCCGGAGTCATTCAGCGGCGGATTCTTGG
The DNA here is from genome assembly GCA_964535125.1 of uncultured bacterium. GTDB lineage: Bacteria > Armatimonadota > HRBIN16 > HRBIN16 > HRBIN16 > CAZHSN01. Next base: position 3,454 of record CAZHSN010000090.1, on the reverse strand, counting down.
AGGACGCCACCACACGTACATTCAGTAAGTTGACATTACCCATGTTCAGCACGGTCAGCGGCTTCCAGAACGCCTCGCGCTCGCCCGGGTTGAACGGGGCCTGTGCGGGATAACTTGGTGTCGGCGGCACCGGCGCGATGGTTGAACCGTCATCGCCGAATCCCTGCGGCACGCTGCCCAGATCTATGGATCCGTTTGTCATCTCCAAGCGGATGTCAGGCAGAACCGATACCTGCATGGTGAACTCGCGGTATAGCTCTTCGCGCACCACCGGAGTCGCCTGAGCGAGCGAATCGGGGTTGCCGGGGATGTCCAGCAGACCATTGGCGTTGGCATCCTGGAACACCTGTACCAACCCCTGGTACCCGTTGCGGCTGGGCGGCTGGAATCGCGGAACTGTGACCGAGCCGGCTCCCGGAGTGGGAACCAACCGTCGTGTGTCCCCCGGGAGACAAGCCTCTGTACTGCCGCCTGTGGGTGATGCCAACACGGCGCCCTGACCGGAACCGACCAGATCGGTGCCTCCGGCCGACACACGCACCTGCCTGTCCGGAATATCCGGATAGTCACGGCTGGTGTTCGGGTTGTTCACCGGAAGTTCATCCCACGGCAGCGGATTGGTAACCGCTGCAGCGCCGCCCTGCCATCGCAGGTCGGTTCGCCGGGCGCGCACCCGGTTCAGCACCACGCTGGATACATTCGCGAGACCCAGTTTGCTTCGGTTGGCCACTTCGACCTGTGCAGTGACTGATCCGCCATGATGCGTGCGGTCGAGGTTCATGACGACGGACTTCGCCGGCCGGGGCGCGGATGGCGTACCCATCCGGTTACCGTTGAGCGCGAACTCGCAGTCGGCGCCGATCTCCTCCGGTGTGTTCGACACCCACCCGATCGATTGCTGTGAACCGTTGGCGGAAGTCACGCGCAGCGCCAGCGGATTGTACACCGTGAACGTGGTGTGCTTGCCAGCCACCGGCTGCAGCCGGACGGTCTGTCGCATAACGGTAGCAAACGCGGTGTAGTTCAGACCCGGTGTCCAGTTCACCACTCCGTTACGTTGCGGCTCCAGGCGGACGGTTGCATACGCCCGCAGCTTGATACGCGGCCGTGACTCACCGGTATCGGGATCAATATACGGATCGTTTTCATCCAGATAGGGGATCAGCGTCGTACCGACAGTATAGTTGGCCCCGCGCCCTTCCAACCCAAGCTGAATGCTTCGCGGCCAGCGGGTGCGGTCGTACTTGGTGACATCAATGCCGTACGCGACGACATACAGAGTGTCGCCCCATTCGTACCCTGGACGCCGCAGCCGCAGCGTCTCGACCTCTTCAGGATCTTTATGGCGCGCCGACCGGTCGCCTTCGCGGATCTGTTCGTATTGCTCACGGCAGAAGACCTCCACCCGGAACTTCTCCAGGTCCGCCTGCTCATCGCCGGGGATCTGGTCGATCTCCTCACCCGGGGGCAGTTCCCCTTCGTAACCGTTAACAACGCCGCCACGGTTGTTGAACGCGTAGATCAACCCATCGCTGCCGCCGGCATACATCCAGGCGGCACCGACAGATGGCGACGCAAATACCGACTCACCGGTAGTCTGGTAGCCCCACACGAAGGCGTTCGTTTGTCCCTCACCTCCGTTGGCGGCGTTGAGCGCAATCAACGCACCTGCCATCGTTCCGGCCACGACCGCCCGGCTGCCCCGCACCTCGGTAAGGGCCGGGGATGAGTACACCGCACCGCCCAGCGGCGCCGAGGGGGACGGCGCCGGGGTCACGGCGTTGTTGACCCACAGCTCGGTTGTGGTCCCGGCGCCTGTACCATCGGCGTTCAACGCATGCATGCGGCCTGACAAGTCGCCTACATAGACCACATTATGGGATACACCCGCGAAGTCGACCACACCCAGCGCAGCGGAACAGTACACAACCGGTTGCATCACCGGTCGGTCAGGCGCTGGATAAACCCAGTCCGCGGCGGGATTGGCCGGATCGGCCGCCTCGGGCACCGCATAGACGCGGCCTTCTGTTGTGGCGAAGTACACCCGTCCATTGAAGACGGCGGGTGTAGTCGAGATGGGCGCCAGGGGATCCGCCGTCATCAACGGGTAGGTCCACTTCAGGGCGCCGGTATCAGCATCGATTGCGAACAGGCGTCCCTGTAGTCCGCCGATGTAGAGTGTCGCGCCATCGGTGGACAGAGCCGGAGAGCTGACGAAGCCGTTCACCGTTGCCGGATCACTGGCGCGGGGATATACCCAGCGCAGCGTGGTGGTGCCGTCAGATCCATTGGGCTCTACCGTATGGTCGCCTTTACCCACGGCATCCCAGCAGTAGACACGTCCGCCGGTCGATGCAGCATACACCTGCTTACGCTGGGTGTCGACGACCGGGGAACTGTAACTGAACGCCCCGGATACCTCTTCACCCGGGTTGCCGCCGTAGATCCAACGCGTATAGGTGCTGACCGCTCCGGATATGCCATCGGCATCCAGCGCGTACATGCGCCCATCCTGTCCGCTCAGGTAAGCCACCCAGTCAGGCGCGGCGTCCGTTCCGAGGTTGGCCACCGCCGGAGTTGTATTCACTCCGCCCGCCAATCCGCGCAACTCCTCAAATGCGACTGCATCGGCCACAACCACGCGCTTCTGCAGCAACTGGACGGCGCTGGAGACCACTTCGACCGGCAGCTCTTCGAACTGGATCGCGTCGGCGATCACCACAGCGCCGGCATCGGCATCGACCGTGGCCACATTGGCCAGTTGGACCGCGCCGGACGATCCCTTGGCAAACGGGAAGACACCCAGTGTCACCCATCCGCCGGCTGCGGGGTCGCCCGTCTGATTCAAAACAACCTTATGCTGACCATCCGCGGCCAGCACGGTATACAGCGCGGCGACCGCCCGGCGTGCGCCGCCAGCCTGGCGGGGCAGCCATACACGCACCCGGTAGCGTCCCTGATGACCATTGGCCGGGTTGAGCGTTGGCGACCAGGTAACCGTCGACCAAGATGCAGGATCGGCCTCTGCAGTCGTGCGAGACTGCATGTAGCCGCCGTCGTACGGATCCGGATCAGGCGTATTGGGACGCACCCATTGTCCGGCGAACCGCACTCCAGATGGCGACAGCTCATCCAACACAACCGTTTCCGGCACGCTGTTACCAGCAAGCCGGTCATAGTTCGCCAGGTTCACCACCACCGTTTCCCCCGCGGCCAACGATACGGTGGTCAGAGTAAACCACCCGCCGGACAACGGCGCCTGGTTCTGGTTCAACTCTATCGTGCGTGTCTCTCCACCGGCCGTCACCTCATAGCGCGCCACCGATGAGAATTGCCGGGTGATGGCGGGCGGAAGCCAGACCTGCACGCGATACGCGCCCCGGGTTCCGCCTGACGGAAGAACCGGCGTTGCGGAGAGGGTCCAGTTCGAGATGCGCCAGGTGCTCGGGTCGGC
>CAZHSN010000089.1:0-15179 GCA_964535125.1 uncultured bacterium | reverse complement strand
AGGCGCTGTTCAAACAGGAGATCGCCAGTCGGTCCAAAGAACTGGCCGAGTTTGAACGTGTCAAGCAGTTTGCGTTCATCGATCAGCCGTTCACCGTGGACACCGGCGAACTGACCCCCACGCTGAAACTCAAACGGCACGTGATCAAGCTGAAGTACCAGCACCTGCTGGAGGCGATGGCGCGCGAATAGCGCGCCTCGCCGGGGCCTGTCCGCGTCGCAGGCCCCGGGCACGGTGGCGGGCCCACAGCAGTCCGGCAGCCGACGCTATCAGGATGTGAAACAGCGTGAACATCGGCGTCTGGCGGTATTCCCACTCGGTCTGGCTCTGCAGGAAGCAGGCCGCCACGGCGAAAAACACCGCCATCCCCAGCCGTGACTCAATGGAGGCCGTGCGTCGGAACAGGAACCGTGCCGGTATGGCAAACCAGTTCAGCCAGCACAACCCGAACACGGCCAGTCCGGGCCATCCCAGTTCACCCACCGTTAACGCCACCAGGCTGTGCGCCGGCGCGGCCTGAGCCAGGTCGGGAGAACCGCGCGGCACTTCGGTATCGGGCGGGCTGTCCGTACCCGGATAGGCGTTATACTCCATGCCCAGCATCGCGCCGTACTTGTTGGTCACCACATAGGACCAGTTATTCAGCCCCGCGCCTCCCGGCTTGTCGCGTATGATGAGTTTCGCCAGGTTGAAGTAGTAGTTGCGCCCCTGCGTGGGGTCATCGGTGATCTCCTGCGCGTTTTCCGCCATGCGCCCGCCGATCGTGTCCCACGCCTTGTACACAATCGCGCCTCCGCCGGCAACAATCGCCGCGAAGATCATCAGATTGCGCGGCGTCGGCCGGAACATGCCGCACATAGCCAGCGTGCCCAGAGTCGTCAGGATGACGGTCACGAACCCGGTGCGGGACTGCGTCAACACCACCGCCAGTACACCGCAGAGGACCGCCGCACCGGCCAGCCAGCGCTGCCGGTTGGGCAGATTGGACATGAACGTCGCCGCAGCCACCGCCACACCCATACAGCAGTACATCGACAGCGAGTTCGCATGGTCGAACGATCCGGGCACACGGTTACGTCCGCCCAGATAACGCTGGGTAACGGCCAGATACCCTTCGTAACACAACGCCAGACAGACAGCCATCGCAACCACGCGCGCCTCGCGGGCCGAGCGCACCGTGTTGGCCACCACCAGGTACAGCACCGTCCCGCGCAGTATCTTGCTCAGTTCGAACAGGCCCATCAGTTTTGGCTCGTTTACAGCCACATTCACCAGGCAGTAGGCCAGGTACAACCCCATCGCGGCGATCCCGGCAGGCAGATGCCACGGCCGCGCCCGGTCACGGTTCATCAGCCCCACAATCAACAGCACCCATACCAGCATGTCCAGCCAGTTGATCTCCACGCCGCGCGTGCTGCCCCGGTACCATTCACGGCTCAAGTAGTTGATGTCCACCAGGTCCGCCCGCACGGTGCCCAGCACCAGCAGTCCTAGCACCCAGTCGCGTGCGCGGGGAACCGCCATACAGGCGCCGACACCGCCTGCCACCACCAGTGCAAACAGCAGCGGGAACACCAGTTCTTTCATGCTCATGCGCGGTCACACCGGGGTTCGGTCAATGTCCGCGCCGGTTCATCGCGCCGGACGTGCGCGCAGTTCACCGGACTGAGCCATTTCGGTGTAGATGCGGTCCAACAGACGCGAACCGGCGTCATCGAACAGATGCTCTACAGCAAATGCGTGTGCGTTGTCAATAATCCGCTGACGCATCGGCTCATCCTGCAGCAGTGTGCGGATGCGGTCCCGCAGCCCATCGACATCACCCATGTCCACGAACAACCCGTTTTCGCCATCGACGATGTAGTCTTCGGTGCCGATACAGCGGGTGGCCACCACCGGCGAGCGCAACGCAGCCGCCTGGATGTAGGTGTACTGACCGCTGGCGGTCTCTTTGTTCGACACGGGCACCACGGTGATCAGAGCGCCGGCGATGATGCCCAGGTAGTCATGCTGCGGAATACTCTCGATGACCCGCACATTGGCGGGCGGGGTCAGCCCTTCCAGGGCGTACCGGTGCGTGACGACAACGACCTCAATGGGCAGCGCTTCCACAGCCCGAAACAGCGTGGCATAGTCGCGGCTGGAACTGCCCAAACTGGCGATATACCGCTCGGGAAGACCGTATTTGGCCGGCACATCGGCGAACTGCTCACGGTCCATCCGGTCCCCGGTCAGCCAGGTAAACACGAACCGCTCCTCCGGCAGCCCAAACAACTGTGCATAGGCGCGGCGCTCGTGGCGCGTGTAGACGATGAACCGGCTCACACGGCGAAACGCCCACGCTGACAGACGCCGCATCATGCCTTCATATGCGTGCCCCAGATTGAACAGCCACACCACATGCGGTGTGCGTTCACCGGTGATCCGCTGCAGCACGGAGAGCGCAAACCCGACCTGCGGAAAGCTGGTGACGACCAGGTCATACCGGTGGAACAGCAGATGCCAGCGGGCCTTCAGGGCCAGCTTAAAATAGGCCAACCACTTCCGTGGCGTGGTACGCTTGGTGGTAATATCCATCCGCTCGCGGAGACCGACATATCCGCAGTGATACTGCTGAGGATCCAGCGCCTGACCCAGCCACAGGCGTTCGGGGCGGACGAACCAGGCAACGAACAGTACGCGACGGCGGGTATCGGGTGATCCGGCCATAATATGTCACCCCCTGTTGACGTGAAACGCATCAGCGCTGGGCGCTGGTCAGCCCTACAAACAGTGACAGCCCGGAGCCAGGCTCCGGGCCGCACAGGTTCCCGATCGGTACAGGGTTACTGGCCGGACGGGGGAGCGGGCATGGTCGGGGCGCCGGGCGCGCCAGGAGCGCCGATCGGCGCAGGCATCGGCACGTCACTGCTGGGCTTGGCCAGGAACCACCACAGGGCGCCGGCAATCAGGATAACCACTACGATGACGATCGCGGCGGTCTGCGGGGGGATCTCTTTTTTCATCGTCTCCTCCTCTACTTGGCTCGGTGGGATGTGCAGATCAGAGTACGGCGCCTACAGCGATACCTCGTGACACCGCGCTGTCTGGTTCTATACTCTCAGATTACTCCGTATTTCTGCAAGCATACCGGCAGTGTATTCGCCGCATGCCGCGGTGATACCTGCATACCGGCGCTGCCTGACACGTCGGCTGCCCGGAATGAACACCGTAACAGCCTGCGGCGCGGTAGTGAACCGCGCCGCAGAACCCGTTGGCAACCCGCGGCTTACTGGCCGCTTGGCGGTGCGGGCATGGTCATGCCACCACCCCCACCCGGAGCGCCCGGAGCGCCCGGCGGCGGCGGCAGCGCTTCGTTGCTGGTCCGGTTGCCCAGGAACCACCACAGAGCGCCGGCGATGATGATCACCACGACAATCACAATCGCCGCGGTTTGCGGTGTGATCTCCTTCTTCATCGTCCCCTCCAGTTGATTGATGACTGTGCGCGCCTGATGAACACCGGTATCACGGCGCCAGATGATACCGCGTACGCTGTCTGGTAACAGACCGCGTCTGCACGGATAAGAACACACTGCTATTGTACGGTACGGCCGCACCCATCAGCGCGGCTGTCCCTCAACTTGATGATATCCCATTCCCGCGTCACCGTCTGGTACGAATTCCGCCCCGGGATCGATCCGCAGATAGTACTCGCGGGTGATGTCAATCTCGGCTGTACCATTCAACAGATCAATCTGCAACACATGGCCGCCCCGTCGACGCGCTTTGTCAATGAAGTGGAAGTGGTACCCTGCCATGTTCGCGCCGGTGACGAAGTAGGGCAGCCGGTATCCCACCAGCGTACCCTCAATCTCACTCCAAGTGAACTGGCTCTGCGGCACCGCCGTTAACGGCGGATACGGCGCCTGCTGAGCGGGTACACTGCGCGCTTTCACGGTGCGAAACCGCCCATCCACGCGGATGACATAGTGCAGCCCCAGCGACGGCAGCAGCGCATCCAGCTGCCGGGTGAGTTCGCTCAAGGACCCGACAGCGTGCAACGGCGCCGTGATGTCCCGGTCATGAAAGGTGACCATGGCGAATGGCGTCCTGACCGAGAGCGGAGGTCTGGTCACCCCTCCGTCTGTTCCGGCCCGGTAAAAGACGCCATCCAGCAGGATCATCTCGCCATCCAGACCATGAAATGTGCCAATGCCGATGTCGCCTTTGGCGCGCAGTTCCTTCAGCGTCACCAGACCGTCATACCGGCCTGCCATCAACGCATCCAGCGTGGAGACCTGATACAGCACATCGCGCGGCGCGGCCTGTGCCAGTCCAGCACAGGCGATCAGCGCCATCACCGCCAGTGTCATTCGGTGTATCGTCTTCATGCGGACACTTCGTAAGTGATCACGCTCACACCCTCAACCGGCAGATCCGCCGTTCCACCGACGACGGGTGAGCCCAGTATGGCGGTTCCGCCCGCAGGGACGTTCACCTGCTGCGGTTGTCGCGTCAGGTTCACCAGCAACAGAACACGGCGGTCCGCACTGGTGCGCCAGTACGCGTCCACGCCCTCAGGGATCCCCTCCAGGCGCGCGACACCGCTGCTGTGCAGAATGCGGGTGAACAGTGCTTCATACAGCGACGGTTCGCCGCAGACACCCAGGTACCACACGCGTCCGTTGCCCACATCACGGCGGGTGATCGCCGGTTCGCCATCGAACACCGGATGACGGTGTGTCGCCTCGACCCGGGTCTCTGGCGCAGGCAGCAAGGCCTCGGCCCAGACCGACGCGGTGTAACGCGCGCCGTCGGACAGTTCCACCGCCGACGTGGCTGCGCCCAGCGGATCATAGTCATCCACTTCGACACCGGCCAGCGGCGCGAACGGCCCCGGCAGCGGAGCGGTCAGATTCACGTTGTGCGCGTTCTTGACGCCGGAGCGGGGATTGATCACCAGCGTGCCGCCCGCCTCGACAAACCGGCGCAACCGGCACACATCCCCTTCGGAGACCACGTACCAGCCAGGAAGCACCAGCACGCGGTAACGGCTGAGGTCGGCGTCCAGCGGCACAATGTCGACATTCACGCCCAGTCGGCGCAATGGGGTATACAGCCGTCGAACCTGGTCCCACCAGGCCAGCCCCTCGGCTTGCGACTGAATTTCATATGCCCATGCCTGCGTATAGCTGGTGAGTATCGCCACATCGGCAGCCGGAACTGTCCCGTCAATGTGCGGCGACAACGCGCGGAATTCTGTCCCTAACGCCTGGACGACGCGGTACCTGCGGCGCGGCACGCCGTCGTGGTTTAAGACGCCATGCCAATATTGCTCGGTGCCGTACAGGCAGCTGCGCCAGCGGAAGAAACACACGGCGTCGGCTCCGTGAGCCACGGCATGCCATGCCCAGGCGCGCAGCTGACCATCCGTGGGCCGGCGGCTCATCCCCTCCCAACCGGTAATGCCGCACTGCTGCTCCATCACCCAGAAGTTGGCCTGTTTGATACCCCGCATCACATCGTGCGGCAGCGACGGATCGGCGACCACATCCGGATTGCCCCCGGGATAGTTGTCCCAGAAAACCAAGTCGAGGTCGCGGCCCAGATCATGCAGGTCCACACTGTTGCACCAGACGCCCATCATGTTGTGCCCGATGAAACGCCCGGGCGAGTGCAGCCGGATGATTTCCACTTGTTCGCGCTGGAACGTCACGGTCGCTTCCGATTGGAACCGGCGGAAGTCCAGCTGCAGCGATGGGTTGTGGCTCAATCCGCAACGCGCCTCCACCGGGAGAGGGACTTGCGACCATGCGGAATACTCCTGACTCCAGAACACCGTTCCCCAGGCACGGTTCAGTTCCTCCAGCGAACCATACCGTTCGCGCAGCCAATCCTGCCATTGGCGGACGCACACCGCACAATAACAGGTATTCCCTTCAAATTCGTTGTCGGTTTGCCATCCGATCACATTGGGGTGCGTGCCGTAACGCCGCGCCAGCTGTTCAGTGATCTGCCGCGAGTAGGCGCGCATGACCGGATTACGCATACAGCGATGCAGCCGGGTGCCAAAGCCTCGTCGGTAACCACGGGTGTCCACCGGGTAGATGTCCGGATAGCGTTCACACAACCAGGCGGGAGGTGTAGCCGTGGGGGTGCCCAACACCACCTGCACGCCCTGATCCTGCAGGATACCGATCACGCGATCAAGCCACTCAAAGGTATACTGCCCCTCTTGCGGCTCCATGCGACTCCAGGCGAACTCGGCTAACCGCACAACCGAAATACCCGCTTCGCGCATCAGCTGCGCATCTGTCGCCCATCGTGACTCAGGCCAGTGTTCCGGATAGTAGTCCACACCTATACGCATTGAAGGCTCCTTAAGTGACCGTTCAGGTCATCGATCAGTCAGCCGCCACAGGCCGATCCCCTCGGCCGGGGGGATCTCAAGGCGGCGGGACACCGGTTTCGCATCACCTGCGGCGCGACCGTTTTCATCCATCCGCTGCAGCTTCAACGCACCGCGCACACTCCATGGTAACGCAGCCAGGTCGATCTGAACAGTCTCCCGGCTCTCCACCATGATGCCGACTTCAGACTCGACCGGCCACAACGCGCACAGGCCGCAAACATCCACCGGCCCCACGCGACGGCGTACCGGCGTTTCCACACTGAACCAGCGCGGCGCCTGAACCACCGCCAACGGCTGGCTGTTCACCAGGATACGCTGTTGACGCAACCCCGGTCCCTCCACTACATGTCCCCAAGGCGCCAGACGCATGCTCCGGCCCCGCACCCGATAGTCCTGCGGACGCTCTGACAGATTCACAACCACCCAGCCGCCGTCGAACCGCGTGCGCTGCAGCGTACGGTCCTCCGACAGGAACTCATGCGTGCGCAACGCGCGCCCAAAGAAAGCCGCCTGCACATGGCAGGTCTCGCGGATCGTGCGCAGCATCCGAGATCGGTGGCGATCCCACCCGAAGCAGTGTGTCTGGCCGGGATTGACAAAATCGACCCACAACATGGGCATCTGCGCATGCAGAATGGTCCACGCGTCGCGCGCTTCGGTCCATTCCGGTGCGATGTCATAGAAATACCCATTGCCGTCACCCCAGTACCAGGTGGTCGCCAGGCTGTCGTGGTATACCAGATCCCACAACGGAATGCGGGTCGCCGGGTTCATGCCATACCGGCGGTAGGCATCGGTCACTTCCTCAAGAGCGGCCACTTTACGCAAGTGCCCGCCCGGCATCTGCCACCAGAACGCCGCACTCAATGCGCCCTCGGTGTAGTCCAGCAGATCGGCGTTCCAGTACTTGCCATGTTCACCGCCGGAAACCACTCGCAGGGTGTTGATGTGCTCAAATAACTCGCGACGATACTGCATGTCCCGCCGGCGATCGAATCCCCGGTCGGGATGCCAGTCTTCATACAGATCGATACAGCTGACCACATCCATGAAACGCCCATCGTATCCGGAGCGGGTGTGCAGCGGTTCAAAAATACGCCGGAACGCGCTCAGCATTTCGGCCGTACTGCGGCGGTAATACTGCAGCTTGCCGTCAAATGTCAGCCAGCCCTTCATCGGTTTTCCGCTGCGGTCTCGCGCGGCCACACGGTCGATGTCATCATGGTGATGATCCGGTGGTCCCGGAAGCACATCGTCCAGGTTTCCGTACTCCGCCACTATGAAACCCAACTGCTTTTGGCGTTCCACCTCCTCGGGCGTGCATTGCCCTTTGTATGAGTAGAGCAGGCCCGCCTGAATACCATGTGCGGCGGCCTGTTCGGCGAAATCCGCCGGACGACGGTTCATCCAGGCGCCCCACAGCGCAGCCGCTCCGCTCAGCTTGGCCACGGCGGGTTTCTGTGCGATTTTGCGCGCCAGCGGCTTCAGGCCGCGCGCCCGCTCCAGGCGCTGCCGGTAGGTGCGCGCCTGTCCTGCGTAACCGCCGCTGGTCAGCAGAAGGCGCGCCGTTCGCGGATACCCCCATCCATCTCGCACACCCAACCAGCGCACCTGCGGCCACCAACGCCGTTCAGCGTCGGCGATCAGGTCGATGGCGGCATCAGTCGGCGTGTCCAGCAGCAACATCGCACCTTCACCCGTGGAACGGCTGTAGACGCCAAACCAGGGCATATCTAGTCCCAGATTGGCCGCCGTACCGAAACTGCGCTGCGGATAGTGGGAATCCGTCTGGTCGATCAACTGCCCACAGGAACGGTTGGTGAACACGAGCTGACCATCGGACCACGCGGTTGCGAAGAGCATGGGGTACTTCATTCCGAAGAGACGCCCATCGCCGGCGCCGTCTATTGTGAACTCCACCTCGCGCGCCGATGGCAGCGACACCCGAACGGTATGCCGGTAACCGGTTGTCAGATCATCGAACGCCAACTCCAACCCGGATGTACCGCGCCGGATGACCGATCGAAGCGCAGCCGCAAGCGCCGGAGCGGATCGCCATGTCAAACCGGTGCGACGGTCTTCCAGCGTCCATTGATGGTTGGCCGTAGCAAGCGTCAATGTCAGGCCGCCGCGTTGAAGGACCATGGTCTGCGGCAGCGCCGATCCTCCGGCCGCCGCACCGGCCTGCGGCAGCGGGGTCACCGCGATCCAGGCGATTTCCGCCCAGCCGGGTGCGTGCCCTGGGTCAAACCGCAGTTGCACCACCTTGCGATCGGTCAACACCAGCGCACGCAGCGTGCGCCACTCGGCGTCGTGCTCCACATCCAGCAGGACTTCGGCATCCGCCGAGAACGGTGTTTCAACTAACGATGGGGCCAGTTCGCGCCAGTAAAGACGCGCTTCGTTGCCATTCTGAAACCGGGCGCGGATCACCACCTGAAGCGGTCCTTCGATTGCCATTGCCGGGCTGAAGAGTTGCGGATCGGCCCCCAGTGTCTCCACGCGCAGCACCTGCGGGTGATCCATCCGTTTGATCTGGTAATCCGACCATTGGGCCGCATCGGCAGGAAACCGCCAGGCCAGCCACGCATCGCCCGGCGGCTGCTCCTCATTGGCGACCAGCCACACGACCGCCACGACAGCCATCAACAACAGCAGGACCGGTAAGCACACCATCACGCCTCTCCTATTCCGGTTGCAGGGTGAGACGGAACACCTCACCAAACGCCGTGCGGTCGTGCGCCTCCAGGCGCAGCGTCACCTGCATGGGGCCGCTGGTCAGGGCCGGCAGTTCCACCCCGTCAATCGCAACGCTGCCCAGATACGGCACCGAATGCGGCAAGGGCCATCGTCGCTCCTGATCGGCGTAACGCGCCACCAACCAGACATCACCCGTTTGGCCGTTGCCTTTTGGCGCCATCCAGGCGGGCTCGCCGATGTTGCCCAACTCTACAATCAGCTGTACCGGCACTCCAAGAGTGACCCGAATAGTCCCCGACTCAAACAGGGTAGTCTCGGGTGTTGATACCCGCACGAACTCGCTGTTCAGGAACGCATGTGGATTGTGTCCAGTCGCCCGTCCCCCGCCGACGGCCAGCATTGGTACAGTCCGAGAGGTGTGTCCCGTGGCGCGTGTACGCAACTCCGGAACCCTGCCCTTCAGAAACGCATCGGCCCACTCGGCTGCAAACCGGGTGAACACTCCCGCATATCCGGATGCATGGCGGTCCCGATCGATCAGCATCACCCCGCCGTCCTGCTTCACGTCGGGCCTGGCGCCGGGGCGCGTCCACTGAGTGAGGCTGCGCGCGAAGGGACGCAATTGCCCATCCGGTTCGACCATGCCGAAGTCGCTCAATTCGTCCACCCGGTACCCGCCCGGCCACCACCAGGCGGCTGAGCCGTCTGCATCGGTCTCATGCACCATGCGCAGCAGGCCGTTGCCGTAGTCGCTGCTGCGCTGCAGCGCTTCTGCCGTCACCGCGGCATAGGTGTAGTCGCCCGCTTTCAGGCCGAAGTAGATCGGGCAACCGTATTCCGGCCACCAGACCGGTTTGTTGGCGCTGACAAAGCGTGCATAAGCGTTATTGAAGCCGCCCTGCAGAAACGATGCATAGCTCACCCGGCCGTGTGCGTCATAACCGATGTTATACGCCTCAGGTCCGGTGAAGTCGATGTGGCGCACGCCGCTGGCCAGGTCGAAGGGCAGCCGATGCGCCACAGCCAACGCTCCCGTGCCTCCATATCCGCTGCGGGCGCCCATCAGATGAATCGGGTCCTGCTCCTTCACCAGTCGCCGCACGGTGCGGTACCCCGCATTGATGCGGTCGTCCCAAAAGCGCCGGTATGCCGCGGTAACACGCAGCCAGGCGCCGTTCTGCGTCAGCTGTTCATCGGTCAGTGCGGTCAGTACGCCGTCCTGCCGCGGATCGTATCCCCAGTCCGCGACAGCCGCATCGACCGATCCATACTGATCGGCGACCCACTGTCGCCAGTCCGCGTCAAACCGTTTACGTGCATTCAGATCACCCACATGCACTTCCCAGCCCAAGTCATAACCGAAGACCGCTGGACTCTGCCGTAACCGGGCAGCCGGAAACAGGCTGGCGATCCGGTCGCGGTCGATGGCCAGCGGATGCGTACCGGGAGTGGTCAGGTAGACCTTCAGGCCGTGTTGTCGGCAACGCTCCAACAGGTCCATCAGGTTACGGGCCTCTTCCGGTTGCCCATAACTGACGCAGATCACGTTCACACCCAATCGGCGCATGGCGACCAAATCGGCTTCGACAATATCCGGATCATATGAGGCGGGATGCAGCCAGTGCTTCCACTCCGTCCACATATTGCTGCCGCTGACATATCGCGGCCAGTAGTTAATGCCCAGCGCCACCCATCGGCGGCCATTCAACACAAAGTGCCCATCTCGGACCTGTACGGTGTCGGCAGGCGATGGATCGGCATACCGGGTGACGCGCAGCGGATGCTCGATGACATCCGGCGCATTCGAACCGGGTACCGACAGTTCCACACGCACACGGTATTCCCCAGCCGGCAGATCGACACGGCCCAGCGTGTGCCGTTCCGAAAACTTACCGAGCTTGCGGACCGCCGCACTTTCCTGACGCATTAATTGGCCAGCCCCGTCAGTAATCTGCCATCTCCATACGGCTCCGGCCGGCAACGCAGTCGCATACGCGCCCAGCAGCGCCGTTTCCCCCTCTGCATAAGCCAGATGCTCCGCTCCGGCGTTCACCAGATATCCCGGGCGCTTCATGTAGGCCAGCATACGCGACAGCAACGCGCGGGTCCAGTCGGCATGCGCCCGCATCCATTCGGCCGGCAGATGCACGCCGCCCCACAGGGCGCCCTGCCAATCGCCGTCATCCGCCAGGTAGAGATGCGCCACGATGCCGCGCTCCTGGGCGCCCTCATACCCGCGGGCAAACACGATCTGACGCGCGGTATGACGCAGTGCGGATCCGATACCCGGCGCGCGCCGCAAGGCGATGTGCGCCGCAGTCCGGCCGGCCGCGACGTCACCATCCGCCACGACACGGCTGACACGTGTGGGGTACATACGGTATCGCGGTGAAAGCGACTCGAGCCGGGGTTGCGTGAACGACCACCGGGAATCCATGGCTTCGACGGCGCGCAGATCAGCGACTGCGTACGTGTAGGGCGCCTCCCCGAGACCACGCAGACTTCGGGTCAATCCCACCGTGACACGCTCCACCTCGGCCATCTGTACATGGTCCCCGTCCCCTCCACGGCCCTTGGATGGGTTGTCAGGCCAGTACGTAAACTCGTTGTCTGCAATGGCGTACCGGCGCCATTCATCGGTGACGGGCAGCGTCTTCATCCAACGTGAACCATCCCGCTCCACCAACTCCACCATCAACTCCGGGACAGACGCGTTGGCGCGCGCTGCCAATGTCAACACCGTACGCTCTGCGCTCAGCGCACCGGCTGCGACCGGGTGCGTCAGTGTGTCCCAGCCGGCTAACACCGGTACATTAACCTGAAGCGCCGCGACGCCGTCTGGTCCGTGGCCCCGTGTCCAGGCCGTTTCAGCGGGCATGCGGTCGCTGGCGCGCTGCCAGCCGTCGGCGGTCCAGGCTGAGGGCAGTACCGACGGACCTGTGCGCTGCGCCAACCGATCCATCACACCGGCGTGATCCACCCAAGCGCCGTCCACCCGAGCCAGCACGCGGTCAAACGCGGGCGCGCCCAGGGTAAGGAGCCGTCCCCCGCGCGAGAGATGCTGCACGAGCGCCGCATGCGCGTCGGTCGGCCATGCGGTTCCATCGGTCAGGATCACCACATCGCCGGGTTGGGAGTGTTCCAGGGTATCAGCGGTCCGGTCAAAGGGCACGCGGGTCACCGGATAACCGGCCTGTCGGGCAGCCTCTTCCGCGATCCCGATACACCCATCATCCTTCGAATCCGGCGCTTCCACCAGCCAGGTGGTTACCGCCAACGCTTGGCCGGCGGTTACAGCCAGTACCAGCACCAGCAAGCCGACTCGCAGCCACTCCATCCGATACCCTCCTAAAGCGCCGGCCCGCCCAGAAAGTACTGGCGGGCCGGCATGTGTCTGTACCAAAACGCGTCAGGACTCGGTGTTGTTGAGCCGTTTCACGCGTCCACCCAGCGCCACAGACCATGCGCCGCGTTTATTGCCGCTAATGGTGCAATTCTCAATACGCAGGCTGGCCATCCCGCGCACCAGCACGCCTTGCTCGCCGTTGTCCGTCAGCCGGCAGTTAAACACTGAGCTATTGGCGCGCTCGTTCAGGTCGATTCCGCTCTCTTCGTTGCCGGTCACATCACAGTCTTCAAACGTACCGCGTCCTTGAGCGTTCACCATAATGCCATCGCCGCGGCAGTCGTGAATGCGACATTTACGGAAGACGGGATCGCTGTGGTCCGTGACATGCACGCCGGCCTTGGTATGTCCGAAGATATCACACTCCTCGAACGCACCAAATCCCTGTGCGTTAACCCACACGCCGTCGGATTTTCCGCCCGAGATGGAACAGCGCCGGATGGTCGGGTTGCTTTGCCCGGCGACGTAGACTCCGGTCAGCGCGTTGTTCTCAATGATGCAGTCTTCTATCTGCCCCACGCCCTGGGCGTTGACGAACAGACCGCTGGCCTGTCCCGAGTGAATGTGACACCGGCGCACGACGGGATCGGCCTGATGTGCGATATGCACGCCCGAAGAGGCGTTATGCGAGATCTCACAGTCCTCCACGGTGCCGTGCGCGTGGTCATCCAGGAAGATCCCCGCCGCGTTTCCGTTGCTGACCGTGCACTTGCGGATCACGGGATGCGCCTCCTGGCCGCGAACGGCAATAGCCGCGTGCGACTCGCTGGTGACATCACAGTCCTCAATCAAGGGAGCGCATCCGACCACCTCTATGGCGTAACCCTCTTCTTCGCGCAGTCCCTTCAGACGCTTCACGGACACACCGCGCAACGTGGCTTTGGAGGCCGTGATCTTGATGCAGCTGCCCTCCTGGCTGGTTATCAGAATGTCCTGTTTCGGGCCGTATCCGGTGATCTCAACCGGGCGATCGACCACCACCTCTTCCCGATACTCACCCGGGCGCACCATGATCCGCGCGCCGGGGGCGGCATGCTGCACCGCATCACTGATTTTGCGGAACTGGGACCCCTCACGGCCGACCACTATAGTGGTGCCTTCGAAAGCGCTGTCAAACGGCAACGCGGATTCTGACGTTTCCGCTGTCGCCTCCCCTTCTTCGTTGAACGCTCCGCCCAACGCTTCCAGCAGTTCAGCGGCGCTGGGGCGATGCGAGCGGTCACGGTTGAGACAACGTCTTGCGAGCTCGCCAAACGGCTCAGGCATCGGCGGCACATCGGCTTGCCCCGATATCAGCGCCCGCATGTATTGCGCGGCGGAGGTGTCTGGGAATGGCAGGCGGCCGGCAACGATCTGCACCATCAGCACACCAAACGACCAGATATCCCACGCCGGTGAAACGACCCCCTCGAACGCCTCTGGCGCCATGGTCGCCACCGTACCCGCTCGCACGCTGTGTACTCCCGCCGCCGGCGGCAGCAGCCCGACATCGGCCAGCTTCCAGGCGTCATCCGCGTGGATCACATTCTGCGGTTTGATGTTCCGATGAACCACTAAGTGGGAGGGATGATGCGTGTATGCCAGGGCAGCCGCAACAGAACGCAGGATCAACGATGCCTCGCTCGCCGAGACCGGGCCAATATCCATACGCTCGGCCAGCGTCTGATCGCCGACTTCCATGACCAGATAGTTCAGGTTGACTCCGGCGACTCGCGTTTCGCCGGTATCGAAACAGCTGAGTATATTCGGGTGTCCCATGCGCAACATGTGCGTCAACGCTTCCAGTTGGCGTTGACGTTCCGTCTCGGTGTCCGCCACCATCAGCTTGACCGCGACGCGTGGGACTACATCATTCGCCCGGTCATCGGCCAGATACACCCCGGCGACGGGACCGACCCCGAACAGCGCCTTCAGTTCGTATCGTCCGCCGATGACGTGCCCTTCCAGAAACCTCCACGGACTGTCCATCATGAGCGTGCTCCTTATGCGTGAGGCCCGAAGCCCCGATCAGGCGTCAGCACCGGCTGGTGCTGACAGCACACGAATGCGACTGCATATGATTGTTATCCGATACAATGAAACGCACAGGCGTAACCGCAGCATGCACGATGTGCGGTCCGACCTGTAATGTATAGTGTTCGACAGGACGGCGGGCAACTCCTTCCATGCACTGCCGAAACGGTTCTATTTCGAGGGTACCTGTATGGCATGCCAGTTTGCACCCCTTTTTGCGGCTGATACGCTTTGGGAGCAGATCCGGAACTGGATGCTCAGCGCCGAATGGGAGGTTTGTGTCCACCGATGGCGCACCTCGGTGACCGCTCTGCAGCAAGAGCCAATGCCGCGGTTTGAACGCGCCTGGTGGCGTACCGCCCGCAGCCTCCACTGGTCACAGACCTACCCGCAGATTAACCGGCATACCCAGTTTGCGCTGACGCCCACCGCAATGCATGTGTTCAACGCGGCGCTGCTGTATCGAACGACCGGCGAGCCGGAAGCGCTGACGGCCGCCATGAACGGTTTGATACATTTCACCCGATACCGATTCTTCGCCCGCCACCCGGACACCGGTCTGAACTGGACCGTATGGAACCTGCCTTTACTGGACGCGGCCTCGATGCTGGAACCTTGGATGACCAAGGAGACCCACCAGGCGTTGGAAACCTACTTCGCCCGCGCC
>CAZHSN010000088.1:0-15356 GCA_964535125.1 uncultured bacterium | reverse complement strand
CCCCGCACGCGCTTCCGGAGGAAGACACCATGCGCCTGGCGGATATGCTGTCCAGCATGTCGCCCACGCAGATCGCCGCGGCAGACGCCTGGTGGGTGTTGGGTATCACTACCGCGGTCTGTGTGCTGATGGCGGTGGTGGTGTTCAGCCGGGCGCAGTATGCTCCGCGGGAGGACGCTGAGTAACCAGCAGCAGCGTTTCGATCGCTCCTGGCGCGATGATCAGCTGACTTGGGAGCGGCGCTTGAGGCTGTTCCAACAGCGTACATCGCCATCCCTGATCCGCCGTCGGCAGACAACCGGCCGGTATTGTTGCAGGCTCAGTGTCGGGATTCCACAGGCGGAGGATCTCGCCGGCGCCGGACTCAGCGGCTTTCCATGCGGCAGGCGCCACCATCTCCGGTAAATGCATACAGCTGAAGACGCCTGCCAGTCGACCGGATTGGATCGAGGCGCCCTCTGCACAGACCGGTGCAAGCGTGGACGCGGCCAGAGTGGGCAGGCTGGCGGTACGCCAGTCTCCGCTGTGGGGCGCTACAACCACTTCGAATGCATGGTTGCCGAGGCACTGTGTACCCGGAACCGGATGGTTCGCCCCTGCCGGCTCACCCAGTTGGCCGGTGCAACGCAGCAGCGTGATCAACAAGTCGCTGTGATCATTCGCCCTGCGCGCTTCGTAAGCCGGCAACCCGCGGGTGATGACCGCCAGACCGCCTGCTCGGTCGGACAGATCCACCCAGCCGTGCATCGGTTCATCCTGCCAGGGCAGATGCGCGTCACGGAGAGGTCGCCTGTCCACGGAAAAGGGACCGCCCGCCACGGACTCGTCCGTGGCGGCTGGGCGTCTGAACAGAAGACGCAGACAGTGATCGCGCGCCTGGTTGTTGTACTCAATCCGTACACGCAGCAGCGGCTCGCTGGCGAAGAGCGTCAATGTGATCCGTACATCAGCAGGGACGGTAAGGCCGCTGCGCCGGTCTCCGGACAGTTGCTCCGGAAGTCGCCAGGGCAGGGAGATTTGCACATCAGCCCGATGGGGCCGCGACTCGAGGTGTTTGATCGTGGCCGAAAGGCTTCGGGTGGAGTACTCCTCAGGGGTATGGAATCCGCGGTAGTCGTAGGCGTGTCCTGTGTCCTCGCGGTCCACCAGTTCCAGGAGCCCGGACCAACGCCTGTCGGACCGTTTGTCTGTCAGTTCGATTGCGCCGTTGCTGTGAATCTCGACTCGCAGCAAGCCGTTGTCGAGAACCGAGTCGGCGGACTCGACCAGCAGGGGAGCGTGTCGATGCGGACACACCCACCAGGTCTGCCAGCCATATCCCGCGGTGTCGTAAGCCATGAAGTCCACTTCAAGCACCGAGTACACCTGGTCATCCGGCAGGGCGGGTGCGGCATCCTTTGAGATCACCGAGGCCAATGCCTCCGCCGGCATGTACACGCTTTCCAGGTCCATCTGCTTACACGCCACACGGCGGGCGACACCCACCACTTCGCCATCGGCGCTGCAAATGGAAAGCGGGCCGTCCGGTACACGCTGCGGAACGCGCACCAGCCCCGACACTGGCACCGATCCCTCGCCAGCGAGTGGCCGGAACACCACGATGGCCGCGAGCGCATCGGGAGGACCGCCGGTAGTGCTGATCTGTGACACCAGCGCCCGTGTGGTTTCCTGCGTCACATAGGCAGCGGTCTTCTCCACGCTGCGGTACCGCGTCAGCATTTCGTCGTGTACCTGATCAAGGCTGCAGCCGCAGATGGAGTCGTGAGGATGGTTGCCGACCACGGTCTTCCATAGATCGCGGACAATGGACTGGCGATGCATTGGAATTCCAAACCGCTCCGCCAGTGTCAGCAGCGGTTCGACCTGTGCGCTCAACGCCGACTCGCACCGGGCGTTGTGCTGCTTCAGCGGCATTCGGGATGACAGCACCCCATGCAGCCCCAGCGGGTGCTGCAGGCTGCCGCGCATTTCACCCTGGTATTCATCTATCGGCTTACCCGACGCGTCCACTTCTGCTTCCACACCGCGCATGTAGTCCAGCGGGGTGCCGAACCGCACCTCTCCATGCCACTGGCTTCGAAGATATCTGACAATACCCGGCAGGTCTGCGCGGGGTTCCATATGATCGACACCAACAGAGAAGTAGAGGTGCCGGCTGGCTGCGCGCTCGGATTGCTCATCGGCCGCCCGTCGAAATGCGGCTGCGGTCTGGTCCGGATCCGCATACTTGCGGTGGATGTCGGTCCAGATATTCGGGTAACTCAGGAAGAGACCGTTACCATACCCGTGTGATGCCGTGAGCGCCGTCGCCCCGTCGGGACCCGCCCACCAGAACTCATGCTGAGCGCGGGGGAACTGTTCCCACGGCCGACCGCGACCAAAGGTGATGTGTCGGATGCCGGCTCCTGCCAGAATGGTGGGCAGCGCAGAGCAACTGCCGAACGAATCGGGCACATATCCCAGTTCCAGCGGCCGTCCACCCAGTTCGCGAATAACGCGGTCACCCAGCAGCAGATTACGCACCGCGGACTCACCGCTTGGTATCAATTGGTCTGCCAGGACATACCACGGACCAGCAGACAGACGCCCGGAGCGCAGATGCGTTTCCAGGCGCGTCCGTTCGTCTGGCGCAACGGCCAGAAAATCCTCCAGCATGATGGCCTGACCGTCCGCATAAAACCGGTATTCCGGGTGTGTGTCCAGTATGTCCAGCAGGCGACGCATCAGGTCAGCCAGACGGACCCGGAACTCACCGAGTGTCATGACCCATTCACGGTCCCAGTGAGTGGTGGGGCAGATCCAGGCAATACGCATGTCAGGCCTCCGGGAGTATGCCCCCGGTAAGGCATCACCTCACCGGGGGCATCAGGTCGTGTCGTGGTTACAGGAATACGGGATTAGCGCGGCGCTCCCGCGTTGTTGCGGTAAATGTTGGCAATATGGAACGTTTCATTGGGATAGACACGGAAATCCAACTCGAACTTCAGTTTGTCGTCCATGTAGATGCGCAGCACGCCGACGCGTGAGACATTGGGGTTGAGGTTGCGGAGATATACGTAGTAAGGATTTGACGATGCCGCGCTGTTGGTCTTAAACCGATAGATGACACGCGTGTTGGTCACCTGACGCGTGCAACCAAAACCGCTGGAGCTCTCGCGACAGGCCTGGGTATCGTCAAACGGTCCCTGCTGCGGTGAGACCACTACACGCATCTCATCCATATACTGGCCACTGACAATCAGTTCCACATCGCTGTTGGTGCCGAAACCGGCGCTGCCGGATCCACAGCCGGTCGCCAGACCTGCAAGCGCCGCCATGCAGGCCAGGCTGATCAGTCGTGCCGTACGCCACTTCATACCGGACTACCTCCGTGATGGATAATATGCATATCTTTGGACGGCTGGAGCGCGGAACTCATTTCCGCGCTCCGGCACCGTCTCGAGTGGGATGCCGTTATGGCTTGTCCTGGTAGGGACCTGAGATGACCACTGTCATGCTGTCGGGCGCCAGGTACTTGCGCGCGGCCTGCTGTATATCCTGCGGGGTCAACGCCCGCAAGATGGACGCATATCGCCGCGGGAAATCCAACCCTAACTGGTACAGTTCACAGTCCAGCAGTCCATTCGCCACACCCTGGTTGGTTTCCTGCCTGAGCAGGTACAGCCCAACCATCTGTTCCACCGCTTGGCTCATCTCATCACGGCTGGCGCCGGCCGTCTGCATCCGGCGCACCAGACTCTTCAGCGAGGTCAGCGCTTTGTCGACGTTGTCCGGTCCGGTACCCATGGAGGCCAACCATGGGCCAGCGCCCAACCCGGCCTCGAACGTCGAGTAGATGTCATACACCAGCCCCTGCTTTTCCCGGATCTCCTTGCCCAGCAGGCTTCCCATGGCGCCCGCGCCGCCCAGGATGAAGTTCATGACCGACGCGGCGTAGTAATCCGGATCGGACCGCCGAAGTCCGGATGGAGCCGCGACTTTGACGGTGACCTCTTTACGCTCCATCAACGGGATAACCGCCCGGCCGCCTGGCCCCTTTGCGGTGATGGTGGCGATGTCGTTCTTGGGGGCCGGTCCCTCGGCCTTCCATCCGCCCAGATGCTGCTCAACCAACGCGCGCACTTTGGCGGGGTCAATATCCCCCACTATCACCAGAGACATCATGTCCGGTCGCCAATAGGCGGAGTGGAATGCGACCAAGTCCTCGCGTGTGATGGCCTGTGTCTGAGCCATCTGGTCCTCGAAGCGCAACCGATGATACGGGTGTCCGGCAGGGAAAATCATGTGCCGGATGGTCCGATCGGCCTGAGCGTCGGGATCGCGCATCGCGTACTGAAGCCCTGCCAGCGTCTGGTTACGCACCTTGTCCAACTCTTCATCCGCAAAGGCAGGATGGAGCAGTTGGTCAGCCAGCAGTTCCATCCAGGCGTCGAGATCGCGCGCCAGACAGCGTCCCGATAGCACCGTACGCGCCTCGCCGGCCTCTATGCTCAGCGATGCCCCCATCTGCTCCATCTGTAAGGCAAACTCCGCGGCGGAACGGGTCTGTGTGCCGCGTCCGGACATCTCGGCTGTGAAACCGGCGACTCCATCCTTGCCGTCGGGATCGAACGCCGAACCGGCATTGATCGCTCCCCGGATCGCCACGGTGGGGTTGGCTCCGTTCCGCTGCATAATCAACACCAGCCCGTTGGGCAATACATACCGTACCGGCGCATTACGCGGAGCGGCGGGTTTTGCGGCCGGCGCCGCGGCGGGCTTCGCCGCGGGTTTTGCGGCCGGTTTCGCCGCATTTCTGGTCTGCGTGCTGCGTCGGGCGGAACCGGTCTGGGTATAAGCCATCGCCGTATACTGATTGGCCCCTCCAGAGGGCAGCAGCGACTCCTGCGGTGCCGGTGTGGGCATGGCCAGAGCGGGCAGCAGATGCCCGGTTGTGCGGCGTTCCGGAGCCAGGTATGTCTTCGCAACCCGTTGCACATCGTCGGCCGTGACTCTGTTGATAGACGGCAGGATGTCGGCGACTTTTCGCCAGTCGCCTATGGCGCTGTACTGCCCCAAGATCTGACCCTGACTGGTGATGGAGTCGCGTGCGAAGATCAACCCGGCTTCCAGTTGACGCTTCGAACGCGTCAGTTCATCCTCGGAGGGAGGCGTCGTGCGGATCTGTTCAATCTGCACCGCAAGTTCCTCTTTGACTTTGTCTATCGATATTCCCGGCCGTGCGACTGCCAGCAGAACATAGGGTGATGCTTCGCGCGTATCGGCCGAGATGGCGCTGACCTGCAGAGCCAGTTGGGTATCCACCAGCGCCTTATAGAGCCGGCTGCTTTTCCCTTCCGCCAGGATTTGGTTCAACACCGTCATGGCGGCCGCATCCGGGTGGCCGATCGGCGGAGCGATCCACGCAAGCGTTGCGAACTCCAGATTCGTCATCCGTTTGAGGGTGAACGATCGCTCGCCGTTCTGCCGCGGCTCTTCATACGCGCGACGCGGCGCCGGCTTGGATGCCGGCTGATTGAACACCCGGCGAATGATGGAGAGCGCCTGATTGGTATCGAAATCACCGATCAGAACCAGCGTGGCGTTGGCCGGGCTGTAGTGGGCGCGGTAGTACTCGCGGACTGCGTTCGGCGTCAGTTGCTGGACGTCTTCTATCCACCCTCCGACCGGCCAGCGGTATGGATGCACCTGCATGGCTGTGGTCATCGTTTGTTGAAACAGCTCAAACACCGGATCACCATACCGTCCCCGCAGTTCGGACAGCACGACGCCCTTCTCGGTCTTCAGTTCGTCCTCCAGCAGCGAGGCGTTGCCCACGCGCTCCGCCAGCGCCTTCAAGCTGAACTCCAGATTCTCGGAGGGAAGCAACTGGTAGTACATGGTGTAGTCGTAGTGCGTGGCCGCGTTCTCCACGCCGCCCCGTAGTCGGACCAAACGAGAAATTTCGCCCTTCTTATAGTTCTTGCTGGTGTTGAACAGCATATGTTCCAGCAGGTGCGAGACGCCGGTCTTTCCCTGCGGCTCATCGCGTGAGCCGACGCGGAACCACACCTGTGCCGAAATGATCGGTGCACTGCGCACTTCGCGGGTCAGCACGGTGAGTCCGTTTGGAAGGCGTGTTTCGCGTACGTCGGAAAGTGTGTCGGCGTGACCGGCGGATAGCCCGAGGCAGATCAACGCCCCGATAGTCCATAAGGGTTGTATGACGCGCATAAACGGCTCCTGGTTGTGTGTCGTTGCGTGTGATGCGGCTTGGAACGACAGTTCACACGTATCGTCCTATGATATGAGAGTACCCCCAAACTAGGCCCGGTAACAGGCACAGAATGGGCGCTTCACAGGAGGAGTGCAATGCGAGGATCGTTTTCGATCATGGCTGTGCCGATCTTGCTCTTGGGTATGACCGGTGCTGCCTGCGGCGACGAACGGATCGCCGATGATGTGTCTGCACCGCTCGGCAACGCGTTCCACAGAGAGCGGGTGGTGTTGAACGGGCGCGCCTATCCGGACTTTATACGCACCGGACTGTATGCGGTCGTCCACGTCAATGGCTGGGATCGCTTCCGCACTGTTGTCGGATTGCCGTCCGGCGACTCACGGGCGACCGTAGACGCGGCCATAAAAACACGCGACCGGACACTATGGCAGGGGACGCTGCGAGCCGGCACGTCCCGGTCCGTGGATGTGGATTTGCGGGGAGTGGATCAGGTGATCCTCAGCGCGACCGACCGCGATGTGGTATTCGCCCAACCGCGGCTCTATCGGTCGGGTGGGTTCGGCTCACGCTTCGTGACGGTCTCAGACGAATCGCGCGACCGCCAACCCCCTGCGGATCGTGATCGGGATCGTCAGCCCTCGGATGAACGTGATCGCGATCGTGACCGCGACCAGGATCGCCAGCCGCCAGCAGACCGCGACGGCGACCGTGATCGCCAGCCGCCTGCAGACCGGGACCGCGACCGTGATCGCCAGCCACCTGCAGACCGGGACCGCGACCGCGACCGCCCGCCGCCTGCAGACCGCGACCGCGATCGCCAGCCGCCAGCAGACCGGGACCGTGACCGGGACCGGGACCGAGATGTTGATTGGCGGGATCGAAACCGCGACCGTGAACCCGGACCATACTGGTGGTGGGACCAGCCCCGTGCGAGAAGCCGTTGGGGCAACAACCGCTGGCAGGATAACCGGTACTGGGACCGGGACGCCGTGAGGTTGATCGACCGGATGTTGACACAACTGCGCGATCGGGCGGGACGCGCTATTCCCCGCGCCGCGACAATTGCCATCTTGCCGGCACAAGAGCAGGGTGTGCGCACCCCCTGGACGCAAGACCAGATCCGTTCGTTATTGGAAGACAGTGCCTGGTTCATTGGCTGGCGTCCGGCGTCGCGGCAGAGCGTCGACCGCGCCCTGCGGGGCTCACGCCTGTTTGATCTGTCCCTCAGTCTGGACGAAGTGCGGCGGATCACCCGCGAGACAGATGCCGACCTGGTGCTGGTTACGCAATACAGCCGAGGCACACGCGACATGACCATCCGAGGCGCACTGTACCGTTCCGGTGAACGTCGAGCCGTGGCCGTCAGTGAGGCCACCATTCCTTGGACACGTTAGTTTGCCAGCCCCCTGCGGATACAGCCGGGAACGCCTGATCGCGTTCCCGGCTGTATGCCGGTTACTGCCAGAACTGATACGTTGGCACTCCAGCCCAGATGCCCAGCAGGTTCAACAGGCTTCCCAAGACGAACTGCCCCACGATCAATCCGTAGAAGAACGGCAAAGAGCGTCGGAACACGCCCAGCCCGCCCCATTTCAGGATGTTGGCCTTGATCATCCAGGCCATGAACAGCGGGAACCACACTAAATGGATCTCCCAACTGGCCGTGATGGCGAATCCCAGCGGGTGGAACGGCCACCAAGGGAAGCGCACCCGCATCGCCTGCAGCCCTCCGGCAATGATCATGCCGATAACCGTGGCCACTCCGGCGTTAACATTCGGCCGTGTCGGCGTGCTGATCCAGGCCTCCAGCCTCGCGAACGGTTCCACACCGAACCCCCAGTTGATCATGGTGGAAGCGCCATAGTGGTAGCACAGCTGCAGCATTGCGGCGAACGCCGCCAGACAAGCCAGCAGACTGGCGAACAGCATGGCCCAGAACCAGCGTCTCTGGGTGTCGCCGGTCTGCTCCGCCAGCTTCATCGCCTCCAGTTGATGCGGCATGGGGTGGGACCGATAGGCGCGGTTGAACCCATACAACAGCGTCAGCCCCATCAAATCCGAGCGGGAATAACTGGAATGGCCGAACATGTTAGGCCATATCTGATCCGCCCCGATGTAGTGCAGGTCATGGATCGGTGAACCCATCTCGGCGCGCATGCGGGTGATGGCGATCGACAATACCAGGTAGGTACCCACGAAAGCCAGCGCGGTCCACCACCCCAGACCAATGCGCCCCAACACCCATGCCAACAGGGCGCTGCCGACTAACACACCGCCGGCCGCCCATCGGTAGGGGATCGGTTCGCGACGGTCATCCATGCCGCCTGACAGACCGAAGATTGTTTTCCCCACACGCGCCAGATAACCACGGCTCAACCAGATACTGAACAGGAAGAACGCCGCATACGCTCCGAACGACTGGTAGACCGCATACGGGAACTGAGGGTCCCGGTCCCACGCCATAGCGTTAACCAGTACCGCCCAACCCTTCCAGTACAAAAAGAAGAACCAGCAAGAGAACAGAAAGTCCAGCGGCAGCAGCATCCCCAGACCGATCAGGAATGGATACCAGCTGATGGGGAGCCATCCCACGGCATTCCAGGGTTTTTGGGTGATCAGCGGACCAAGCTCCCAGAACGCCCGCCCAAAGCCCGGGTTCAGGATGCCCGGTATGCTGGGGTAGTACAGATTCAGGCTGTTGATCAGATCGACGCCCGCCGCCAGGCTGAACCCTATCCAGAACACAGGCCGGGTAAACAACGACGGCAGCTTGCCTGTGCCAGCGTTTTCTGTCAACGCCAGAGGCAGTTGGATAATGGGAAAGGCCAGTTTTTCATTTTCCATCCATTGCCGGCGGATGATGACGTTCAGACACTGCATCACAAACAACAGCAGGAACAGCACTGCAGCCCAGAACACAATGACCACGGCCCAGGCAGACAGGATACGCGGATCGAGGACCGAGTGTTGGCCGCGGTAGAACAGGTCGGCCGCGTAGGTGTCCATCACCACGCCGTCCGGTGGCAGCAAGTCCATAAAGCGCTGCCAGCCGGGGTAGGAACTGATGAAATGCATGGGCGCGGTATAGATCATCG
Source organism: uncultured bacterium (assembly GCA_964535125.1). Lineage (GTDB taxonomy): Bacteria > Armatimonadota > HRBIN16 > HRBIN16 > HRBIN16 > CAZHSN01. The sequence goes on along the minus strand of CAZHSN010000088.1, from coordinate 6,044 downwards.
CCATCACTTGGATCATGTCGTGGCTCGCAATGCAGGAACCCAGCGCGCACATCATGTAGACTACGAGGATTTCACCCTGTGAGAGCGCCCAGGTTGGGCGCACACGCGCGGTCAGCAGGTTCGCCGCGCTGAGGACCACGACGATGAAGATCAGGTTGAAGAACAGTGACACGGTGGTGGGATGGGCGGAGTACCGCACCAGTTCCATCTGGATGATCCACCACGAGTTCAACGGTACCAGCAGCGTCCCCAGCAACAAAGAGCGCCACGTGACCGCGCGTCGCAACCGGGCGGGAGTAGCAGGCATCTCTCTCATGGATCGTGTCCTTGGCCGATGTGTGCATGTACATCGTATCTCATATCGGCGTGCGGGTTTGTTACCATGAACGGTGGCGGTTTCTGAACCGCTGTTCACGGAGTGATCCTTGGCTGACCCTCAGTTCTTGCACGACAATCTGAACGCCGCGTATGCACCGATCCCCTCGTGGAGATGGGACGCTGTCTCGCATCTCGATACACTGATCGAAGAGGCCAACAGCTATATCGATGCAGGCGTCAGGCGTCTGGTCATCCAACCGGCTGCCGGTGAGGCGCCTGCCCTGTCCGACAACTGGTATGACGCGGCCAACCAGGTGCTGGAACACCTGGCGCGTCGCGGCTGCACGGCATGGTTGCACACGGGGGCGGCCATACCCGGCTGCCTTGGACCGGTTTTTCGGACCGAGGGGTTGCCGGCGGCTCGTGTGCTGCACGGCAAGGTCGCCGAGTGCGGAGAAGGCGAACGGCTGTTTTTGCCCGTGCCAATGGGTGAACCGGTGTCGATGACCGCCTTCCGTATGGATGATGGGATGCCGGACGCATCCGGTGCGGTCGATGTGTCACATGCCGTAGAGGACAGGATCCTGGAGTGGGGCAGCCCGGGCGGGCGTTGGCTGGTGGCGGTATTCGCCGCACAACCGGTGGCGTCGGCTCAGAGTGTGGATCTGATGGATCCTGACAGCGGCCGCACCCTGGTGCGGCAGACGTTGGACCACCTGTCCCAAAAACTGGGCAACTGGTTCGGACACACGCTGGAGGGGCTGATTGTGCGCGGTCCGGGCATGCCGCACCTGCTTCCCTGGAGTGCGCGGTTTGCGGATCAGTTTCGAATGCGTCGCCGGTATGACATCACACCGCGGCTGATGATGCTGGTGCGCGACGGCGCAGGCGCTGAATCGATCCGTATCGATTATCGTACGGTGAGTACTGACCTGTACATCGAGGCCTTTCTGCATCCGCTGCACAGCGGGTTGAACCGGGCCGGGTTGAAGTTGGCCGGACAACCGGCTCAAGGCGGCGTCACCAGCGGTGATGCCCTTCTCGCGACGGGGCCTGGGTACGGTGCGTATCACTTTGACTGGCAGGCGTGTCTGGCGCCGGACGGTATCTGCCTGCATCTGGCGCGAGGGGTAGTGGCCGCATCCCGCGCTGAGGCCACGCTGTGCCGACTGCCGGTGGAGCCCGGGCGCAGTGATGAACAAGAGATGTTCTACCAAGCGATGCGGGCTGTAACCCGCGGCGCCACACGTGTGCTGGTGGGTGCGGACGACGCACCGGCCGCGGAGGTCAGCATCTGGTGCCAATCAGCCCGGTGGACAGCCATGCATCGGGTGCTGCAACTGGTGAATGATCGTCCGTTGTCCCGCATACTGGTGTACCGCCCATCCATCACCATGACGGCCAACAGCCGTGTCTCCGACTTTGCCCATGGCCGTATGGCTTCCGGCCCTGTGGTAGACGCCCCGCTGGAACTGGTCTGCAACGCACTGGAGGCCCATCAGCACCCCTTCATTGTGCATGACTCCCGCGCGCTTTGCGGGATGTCTGTCCGGAACCGCTCTCTGGTATACTGCAGTGACCCAACCTCACCGGGTGTCGATGTGGTGATCCTCCCTGCGGTCAGCCATCTGTCAGCGTTTGAACTGCGGTTGTTGGCCGCCTTTGTGAACGCGGGGGGCGCGGTGTGCGCGCTGGGTGCGTTGCCGGAACACGGCGAGTGTCCTGAGGATGATGCCTCGGTGCGTGAGGCTCGGGATCTGTTGTTTGGAAAGGGGCAGCGTACCGACACGGAGTGGACGCACCACAACGCTCAAGGCGGTAAGGTCTGCTATCTTCCGCTTGATACCGATCGGCTCATCAAGCTGTTGGACCATGTGGCGCCGCCTGCGGCCCGCCTGACTCCTCTGCGTGAGGAGGATGCCGCGACGATGAGGCGCATGCGTCTGGGGCTGTTTGACACCCCATCAGGCCAGGCTGTTGTGTGCCTGAACACCGGAACCCGTACATGCGATATGCGGTTGCTGTTGCAGGGGGAGGTGGAACCGCGCATCTGGAATCCGGACGACGGCAGCCTGTCACCGTGCGAGTGGATGCGGGCGTCAGGACACACACAGGTGCCGTTACGTATTGACCCAAGGGCATTGGCCGTTGTGGTGTATGCGCCTGGTGGAATGGCCGCTGCAGACAGAACCGAGACGTAAAGCCGTGGCCGTATTGACCATCCGCGGACTGGAGAAGTCCTTTGGCGGGCAGGATGTGTTCCACAACGTGAACCTGCTGGTAAACGGCCGTGAAAAGGTCGCGTTGATAGGCCCCAATGGATGCGGCAAGACGACCCTCATGCGGATCCTGGCGGGTTTGGAGACGCCGGACGCCGGCTCCGTCTACATCCTGCCAGGCTCAACCGTGGGGTATCTGGAACAACAGCCGGAACTGGAACCTGACGCTTGCGCGTGGGAAGCGGCAGCGGGTATCAGTCCTGAACTGTTGCGGTTGTTTATTGATGTGGACCGGTTGGGCCGCGCACTGGAGCGGGGTGATGCCCCGGTGGAGGCGGCGCATCGGTATGCGGAACAGGCCGCCCATCTGCACGCCCTCGGCGGTGATGATCTGCGCGCCCGCGCTGAGGCCTATCTGGGCGCGTTGGGTTTTGACCAACGGGATTTGGAAACACCTTGCCCGGCGCTCAGCGGCGGGCAGCGCACGCGCGTGGCGTTGGTCCGCCTGCTGCTGCAGTCCCCCGACATCCTGCTGCTGGACGAACCGACTAATCACGTAGACATACAGGGGTGCGAATGGCTGCAGGAGTTTCTATGTGAACGGTTTCCAGGCGCAGCGATCATCGTCAGTCATGACCGCTATTTTCTGGATGCGGTGGTGTCCCGCGTGTTGGAGATGTCACCGGCTGGAGTGGACAGCTACACAGGAAACTACAGCGCGTATGCGGCCGGCCGGGCCGAGCGCGATGCTCAGCGACGTAAACAATATGAGCTGCAGCAGCGGGAGATCGCCCGGATTGAGCAGGCGATCCAGCAGCTGTTCAGCCAGCGCAAGTTCAGCCTGCGGGACAGCAAGGTTAAGCAACTGGAACGCATACAACGGGTGCAGCGTGTCAGCCGGCAGCGCACCATGGCGCCCCACATGGAATCTGTGATGCGCTCGGGGCGTGAGGTGCTGGTGCTCGACGCGCTTGGGCATGCTTTCGGCTCATTGCGGCTTTTCGCGAATGTCAACTATGTGCTGGAGCGGGGCCGAAAGATCGGCATCGTGGGGCCGAATGGGAGCGGGAAGAGCACCTTTTTGCGGATTTGCGCCGGATTGTTGGAACCCGGTCAGGGATCGGTGATCCCGGGTGTGAAAGTGCAGCCTGTGTACTTCGCGCAGCAGTTCGAACATCTGGATTCCCGTGCGACCGTGCTGGAGGAACTGTTGAAAGATGCCGACCTGGACGCACACCAGGCGCGCGACTTACTAGGACGCATGTTGTTCAGCGGCGATGATGTGTTTAAGCGGGTGGAGGTCCTGTCAGGCGGTGAACTGTGCCGACTGGCGTTGGCCAAGGTGCTGGCCGCACGGCCCAATCTGCTGCTTCTGGATGAGCCGACGAACCACCTGGATATCGCCAGTCGTGAGGCGCTGGAGGAGGCGCTGAAGCGCTCCGACGCGACGATGCTCATCGCCTCACACGACCGGTACCTGCTGGATGCTGTAGCCGATGGGATTATGGAGATTGACAACGGCGCCTGGCGCGTCTCTGACGGCAACTACACGGACTATCGGCGCTCCCGGCGGCCTGACGCCGCGGGCGCAACGCCGGCAGCCAAGCCGGTGTCTGCGTCTCCCCGGCCGGACACGCGCGCAGCGAGGCAGCAGGCACGCCAACTGAAACAGCGTCAGCGCGAACTGGAAGATCACATCGCCGCATTGGAAGCACAACGTGACACCCTGACAGCACGGCTGCAGGATGAGCAGACGTACAAAGACGGGGAAGGCGCGGAAGCCGCCCGTGCATTTGATGCCGTAGAGCAACAGCTGAGTGCGCTGCTGCAGGAGTGGGAGCAGGTCTCCGAGCGGTTGTTGGAGACCCAGTGACCGACGGAGTGAGCCGGGGAGCGGTTCACTCCGTCAACGGGTTTCCAGGGGCCGGACACCTGCCAATGGTCAACGGGTTAGTCGCCGGGGGTGTTCACGCGCTCAATCAGGCCGTCTTGATCTTTAACCACCAGCCTTCTGCCGGAGAAGTCAATCAACCCTTGCTTGCGGAAGCGGTTCAGTATCAACGTGGCCGTCTCCCGAGTGGTGCCAGCCAGGCTGGCCAGTTCATGATGCGTCAACCGGGCGTTAATGGGGTGGTTCACCGGGTTGGCTGGGTTGTACCGCTCAAACAGCCACAAAATCGTTTGTGCGACGCGTTGCGGCACTTCCAGGGATACCAGGTCCGCAACTTTCTGCTCCATGGCGCGTCGGCGGTCGGCCAACAGGAACAGCACCATCTCCTTGACGCGGGGCTGCTCGTTCATCCACTGCTTGAACGTCTCTGTGGGCACCATGATCAATTCGGTGTCTTCCATGGTTGCCGCAATGTTAATCCGACGGGACGGGTAGAACACAGCCATCTCGCCGAACAACTCGCCGATGTCATACAGCGCGACGGTGATCTCTTTGCCGGATGGCGCGTGCCGGTATAACCGGACGCGTCCGAAGCGGATCAGGTAGATGCACGTCTCCGGATCGCCTGGCTCGAACACGTTTCCGCGACGGTTAATGTGCTGTACGGTGACGCCGGGCATGTCGTTCAATTGTGTACTGAACAGCGTTTCGATTTCAGCCAGTGCGTTAATGCGGCGACCGCCACCGCTGGATAGGAATTTGCTCATTGTTGTGAATTGCTCCTGTGTTTCGAGTGAAGCAGACGCAGGCCAGCCCGGCAACAGGCTGGCCTGGCGACGGATACAGCGAGGATATCGGAGGCGGCTCAGAGCCGAAGCGTCATGGATGCGCCGTAGTGCAGCCGGTCACCGATCACGCCGACGCCCAGATAGAGGCCCTTTAGCGGGGACATCTGCAGCATGGCGTTGAAGTCGCGCGAGTCATATTCCACACGAGCCCGCAGGTTGCGGATAAGGTTCAGTTCCAGCCCGCCGAACAGACCGTCAATCCCATCGATGCCAAGGCCGGCAAACACGGTGATGTCATGAACGAACGGGTTCTCCGGCAGCATGGGCAGTTGGTAGGATGACGCGGCATAATACCCGCGCCCCCGGCGGGTTTCATTGGTTATATCCCGTACGCCGACCACGGCGGACGGAGTGTAACCGGTGTCAGGGAGAATGGTGAACTGCGCACTGACGGCGTTTTTGCGGTTGTTGGGACGGTCATCGCGCATGACTTCCAACTCTAAGCCGTTTGGCAGTCCCGCCTGCAGGAACGTCATCGTGGTGCCGCCGTGCGTATCGGTGCGCAGTATCTCCGCCTTAGCACCGGTGCCGACGCTGCGGCCGGAAGGCGCCAAAATGCTCCGGTCGGCCTGTGCCAGGCAACTGATGCCGACCAATAAACCCAGTAATGCGCTCAGCCGTTTCACAGATGTAACCTCCTGTTACACAGCAGTAGCTGCTACCCTGTCAGGGCGAACATCGGCAAGAAACGCGCCGATTCGCCGCATCGCCTCTTCGATCTTGGCCGTCGATGTCGCATACGACATCCGAACATGGCCTTCGCCCGAC
>CAZHSN010000087.1:0-15545 GCA_964535125.1 uncultured bacterium | reverse complement strand
ATCGGCTTGTCTGCCGTGCCGAACCGATCCGGCACAGACTTCCATCCGCTGGGGCGCGCCAGTGTACCGATCTGGACGAGCAGCCGTTTGGATTGCCGGATCGGCTGTCCGTCCAGAGGTACCGCCACAATGGAGGCGTATCGGTTACGGCACGTGACAGTGACATCGCGCAGCCGCTGCACGCCGGCGTCGCGGAGGAATCCCAACACCCCTTGGGCGCGCGGAGCGTCGATCCGGTAGACACCCTTTCCGTAGTCCAGCATGGTTTCGCCGGTGATCCCTCTTACCTGCTGACGGTTGCGGTCGATCTATCGTGACAGGTCCCGCAGGATGGGCGGCTCCGGTTGGCCGTCATACGAGATGCGTACCGGTCCCACCCAGAAAGCCAGCGGATCGATGGCGGTCTGTGCTGCGGTCTGTCCGGGCATCCTGGCGGCATCCCGGTTGGGATCCCAGCCGGACTCTTCAGCAATCAAAGGGGTTTTACGGGACCACAGGTCGCTAAGGGTGCGGCTCTCCACCAGCGCCGGCTCGCCCTCCGTAACCAACACCTGCCGGAAGATCAGCGCGGCGGCGGGAAACTGCCCCAGATTCATGGGATGGGCGAAGCTCCATTTGGTTAGAGGACGCAGACCGCCCCAGTAACCATCGCCGTCGGCAAACCAGAATACCAGATCCAGGCCGGTCAACGCAGTCTGGGCGGCGACCAAGAGAGCGGACTCGGATTGATACAACGAAGGCGGTACCCATAGGGTTTCCGACAGCACAAACGGGTGACCTGCGGGCTGTTTCAAGCTGATGGGGATGTCAGTGGGTTGAGTCAGCGCCGAGACATCCGTATAGAAGTCGTTCACCAGGATTTGCCAGCCATCGTTCGGGCCGATATGGATACCGGTGAAATATCTGTTTCGCCCGATCACTTCATTGGCGGTATACGACCAGTACTCCACATCCTGTTGGGTTACCGGGTCAACACCACGCCAGTTGCCCGCATTGATCAGCTGTTTACACCCCAGTTCCTGGCGGAGATATGCAGCGATCTCCTGGTTAAAGCCATACATCGTGCGCGCCATGAACTCCAGCAGGTCGGATGTGTATTCGATGAACCCTGGCCAGGACGCTTTCTTCGCCATACCATCCGGTGTGAAGTCCCAGGGATGCGAAACCGGCGGCAATCCCTGCGCCCAGTCAGCATGGATCCACATCTCACCGCCGGGAGGATCGTAACCCTTCCAGGCTTGCTGCGCCTGCTCCAATGAGCCGTATTTCTGTATCAGCCACGCCGCGAAAAGGCGCCGAAAGTGTGTCATCGCCTGCGTGTTCATGTTGGCGAACGTCCAGAACAGCAGGCTGTTTTCATTTTGTACCTGGATGATCGCCACGGCCGGTTCATCGGCCAGTCGCACGCCGGTATACGGGTTTGGCCGGTTATACAGGGCTTTCATCCAGGCTTTGTAGCCTTGTTGAAGTACAGGGTCGATAAACAGCAGCGGCTCGCAACTGGCGCCGGGATCAGCCATGACGCCCCATTTGGGCTGAACGCGCGCCGAAGTGCCCCAGAACGGGGAAATAACCGTGTAGATACCAGCCGTCTTCATGGCGGCCACCAGTTTGAAAATGCGGTCCAGTTCCTCTTCATCGACATCGGTGATCTCACTGTCGGCGCGTTTGGGCTCGAGATGGGTGTGTGCTCGAACGATATTGACACCCCGTTTCGCCAGGAACTGAGCGTAGCGTTTCAACTCATCAATAGTCATGTCACGCTGGTTGTACTCGGTACCGCCCCAGAAACGAATAGGCTTTCCGTTGTTCAATGTGACGAAGCTGTTGCCGTCACGGCTGAGACCGATAAACCCGTTTTCACCGGCCACGCGTTCGTTCAGATGGCGCAGATCCAGTAATGCGTTTGCATCCAAAGGATCGGGCGCCGGAGTGAAGGCCCAGCCTGCATGTGCGGGCACGTCTTCGATGGGCTGCGGCGCGTTGTCCTGCGGTTTGTACTTTCCGTTTGGAGTGAAAGCGGTGGTTGTCAGCACAAAACAGTCCAGCCCTGCAAACCGTTTACCGCTGCCTGATCCACCCAGACGAAACCGGATGACATGTTCCCCTGCCGTGAACGGATGCTCTCCCAGGTCAAACCAGTAGATCAGAGGCGGCCAGCCCCATCCGCCGTCCGCGGCGATGCGACGCGGGTCGGTTCCATGCGACATGTCCACCTCAGTCCATGGGCGGCCATCGATCCGGTAGGAGGCCGCGGAGCCGGCAACACGAGCCCATAACCGGTAGGCGCCGCTTTGCGGAACGATGACCCGATACATGGACTCTCCCGTAACCGCATGCGTTTCCTCAGAAAAGCTGTGCAGCCAATCTCCGCCGGATAACGCGAACGGCGAAACGGCATTCAGACCATCGTTCGGTACGATGTGAGCCTGTTCGGCTGGCTGTTCACCCTCGATCCAGACGAGCGGATCGGCGATGGCTTGCAGGCGTAACATCAACAGCAATAACAACAGAACGTGCACGTGTCGCATGGTTCGCCCTCCTGAATGGCGCATTGTGGAACGGTATCATGCAAAGCGTACCACCGCGATACCTTCAGCCGGTATCGTCAGCATATCGCCGTTCAACACGCCGTCTCCTCCCCACAGGTGTCTCCTTCCGCCGGGGCCCCGCACTGGTATCTCCTGCGGTGTGGAAAGATGGTTAGAGACAGCCAACAATGCGGTGCTGCCTTGTCGAGCAGCAATCCAAGCGATGCCGTCTGGCGCGGCATGCTGCAGGCCGACTTCGGGTGCAGGGGTGAGCGCCTCGATCAGTGTACGGGTCAACCGCAGCAGCTTACGGCGGCGTCCATGTGCTTCCACACCCCATCCCGAAGTAAGCAGCCAAGCCGTGCCGCGTCCCAATCGGTTACGCAGCAGCAGCGGTTTGGAGTCTCCGGCGTCTGCCATGACCTCGGCTGACGTGGGCTGCACGTCCTGCGCCAGGCTCCATGGTTCATGCCACTCTCCCGGTTCGGCAGTGCCCAGCGGCTGCCGTAAGCGCATGGCGCTGTAGCTGTGCAGTCCGCGCATGAGGATGTTGGTGCCGCTCCAGGAAGAGCGCATACGCGCCTCTCCGATGCGTGTGCCAAACAGCGGCTCCGCCGCGACAAACCGTTCGTGACTGCGCAACTGATTGACGCACGCCACCAGCGTTCCGCCCTGGCGCACATACTGCATCAGTTTATGCAGCAGCACGTTGGTCATATTGATCTCACCGGCCAGTATAATCAGCGGATAGTGAGACAGCGAGTCAGACGGCGCATCCGCGGGAACCACATCCACTGGGCCCAACGGGCTGCGGCAGAAATACCCGGGATAGTACAGCCGGTCATGCTGCCACCAGTCCTTTGGGTCATCACGTTCATAGCCCGGGAAGTAGAGCCTCAGCAGCTCCTCGAGGGCCTCGTCGCCTTCGGCAAGTCTCAGCTTTCCCCAAAGTGTCGAGCGCTCGACCCAGCCGCCGTGCAGGTTGGGCGGCGTATATCCGCAATCGGCATCGATCAGCAGGGCTGTGCACCCGATGGGTGTCACCGGTTCAGGGTGCTGGCGTACCGTCTGCCAAAATGCATGCAGTTCCTGACCCCATGCGCCGAGGAACAACCGTCCGTTTCGCCGGCCGTACAGAGGCTCTGTCTCTTGCATGGTCAGCACGCGCGCCCCGGATGCCCAGGCGCTCCAAAGGCACCTGCGGAACGCGGATGGAGTGTGCCCGCCTTGGGGGCCTGCTCCCGCCTGCGGGGCTTTCCACAGGTTCGGATCGGCATTGGGTACATATCCTCGGTACCAGGGAGATATCCAGACACCCCAGCACTTGCCAAACGCCTGGGCGCCGCCGCGCAGCCAGGCCAGCTGCATTTCTGCGGCAGGCAAGCTCTCCACCATTTCACAGATGACCCAGTCACAGCGCGTGCGGAAACCGCAGTGCTGCAGACCTGCCGCCAGGTCGGGCACGAACGCCGCTCCGCTGCGGTGTGCTCGGTCGGCCAGCCGGTTCAATTCCGCCTCGAACGCCTTGCGGCCGCCTGCCCTGTCGGTGAACCGGAACAATTCGGGTTGACGGCTTCGGTACGACTCCCGCTGGGCGTTCTGGACAAAACCGATGTCCATCTCTTCAGCATGAAGGCCCGTGAAACGCTCACCGGCGCGGTTGCGGATGGCCCTAACCGCTTCCGGCGGATGCAGATCCGGCCAGGTGTCGCCGCCATACTCAGCGCCGCCCGGCAGCCATTCGTCACCGGTGCAGCGACGCTGGCTGATGAGAAAGCGCCATCCATGGCGCAGGCAAGTATCTACATCCGCCATGATATCGTGCGTGGCGTCCCAAGGGATTCGCCCCAGCGAGTAACCCTTCTTGGGGATCCAGACAAAGTTGCCCAGACCCAGTTCGGCCAGCGCGTCTATATTCTCTTTGCCATGCGCATGTCCGCCTACCAGCAGAGGCAAGGTGTCGTGTCGTGTCATGTGATGTGGCCTCCGGTATCCTCAAGTGTCACTTCATCATGGGGCCGGGGAACTCCTGATACCAGTGGCTCTTTGACTGGCAACATGCAGGCATGGCTGCCGTTCAACCGCAACGGCAGCCATGATGGGTCGGTTTACTCAGGAAAACCAGGACCTGGATTGGTGTCCTCGGTCCACTGCAGCGCGGGGAAGCCGCCTGCTTCGAACGTGCGGTAGAACCACTCCTCGGTTTCGCGAAAGACTCCTCGGATGCCATCAGGATGCTGATACCGGTCTATGACGCGTGTGTCGGTGGCTTTGGGAAGCGCGCTGCGGTTGATGATCGGATCGGCATACTTGCGAATTACGTGAGTGACGGGGCGCCAGGTGCCGTCCGGATTAATCACGCCGAAGTCGCTGTTTTCGCCTACACGGAACCCGCCGGGATACCACCAGCACATGGAGCCGTTCGCACCCGACTTCAGGATCATCTCATAGTAGTCGGTGTAAAACTGGGCAATGGTCTTGTTGGCTTCGGGATCGGTGCGCATCCGGCCCATGTCCCAGGCGGTGTTGCCGAACTCAGCCCACATGACGGGCATCTCCGGCGCGGCCGCCCGGCAATAGGCCGCCGTGTAGAGACCGCCTTTGACCCGTTCCCAGTTGCCGATACGGCCATATCCCTCGGGACCCAAGAAGTCGACCGCTCCTCTCAGGGCAACGGGATCGTATGGCAGAACCGACTGGCCGCATGTGGGATCTCCCAGCGTGTTCATCCGGAAACTCACCAGGTGGTTGGGGTCGATGGAGCGCACCAGATCACGGGCGCGTTTGTACCGAGCATGCACCAGGTCGTCGGCAAATCGCCGGTAGTCGATGGCGGCCAAACGCCCTTCGTTGTCCGGTGTATCCAGCCAGGCGTCTGGCGGAGAGTCTGCGATGCCGTCGCGTCGTGGCAGTTGGCATTTCCAGACGGCTTCGGCCGCCTCCACACTCCCGTACCGCCGTACCAGCCAGTCCTGCCATTGCGGGTTCCAACTGCGCCGTTCGTCCAGCCATCCGAACACCGGCTCCCAGGCCAGGTCGTATGCGAATACGGTATCGTTTTCCGACAGGCGGTGCGTTTCGATCAGACGCTTCATGGCGTTCCATTGAAACGCCATGGGCGTTCCGGGGCGCAGCGACAGGTTGACGCGCAGTCCCAGCCGTCGGCAGCGCTCCAACAGGTCGAACAGATTATGCGAGTCTGCGGAGCGCTCATAAATGAACACGCTCACCGAGTTGAACCCGATGGCTCGGACGCGCCGAAGATCCCTGTCGATCACCTCCGGGTCATAAGGCGCAGGATCCAGCCAGTACTCAAATCCTGAGTCACCCTCCAGCCCAATACCCGAACTGGGCATGTAGTTCACTCCGTGCATGAACCACGGTTTGCCGTCGACCCAATATATGCCGTCCTTCACCGTCATGAAGGATGGCTGTGGATCGGGACGCCAGACCAACAGCGTATGCTCCAGCCGGTCGATCACCCGACTGCCGCGCATCAGGGTTGCGCGTACGGTATAGTCGACGCCTCCATCGCCAGGTATGGTCCATGGCGCGGTGCGTGTTTCGATGCGCCCGGGAACGGCGGTGATCTGCCAGTCTTTGGCGAACACGCGCCGTCCATCTGGTTTGGCGAACACCTCCACGCGTGCTGAGACCACACCACGCGCCCGACCTAAGGCGGCCAGTTCCACGCCGAAGTCCACCGCTTCTCCATCGGTTGCGGCGAACCAGCGCGCTCCTCCGCCGGCCATCATGACGCCATCCACCATACGCTCAATGGTAGACGCAGTCGCCCTGATCACCGATGCGTTACGGAAGAACCGGGTATCGGCTACAGGTATGGTCAGCCATTGGCTTCCTTTATAGTCGCCATCCGTATTGGCGATCAGCGACGCTGGATACCCCGCCAGTTCCCCATTGGGCAGGCGGGCCTCCACCAACGGAATGAACCGTCGCTTCCGCTGCTTACCGATGCCGGTGCCCTGTGGACGCGGGTGTGGCGCGTACCACCGGGCGGCCGACGGAAGGGTAAAGGATGGCATGATGTTCTGGCCGGTGAGTACTTTAACCGACTGCACCGTCGTCAGGTCGTACAACTTGTACGCCGGTGAGACGCCCTCCATGATCGGCGGTTGTCCCGCTTGCTTGATGCGGTCATTCAATGACTGCAGTTGTGGCGGGGACGGCGCCATGCTGATCTCGTCAATCCAAAACGCGTGCTTACCGTGGCGCAGCAGCGTGGTATGAGTAAACGCCAGTCCTACGGTCAGCTTACGGGCCTCTGCCGGTCGGAACTCGTCATTCGGTCCCCCCCGTCCGCTGGTGCGCTGCGGATCCCACAGCTTAAACGCGGCGGGCGGCATGGCATAAAACCGCCATGTGTCGCTCAACGGAACTGTACCGATCCAACGGGAGCCGTCCTTTTCCTGCCACTCCACCGCTAACTGCTGCGTATTCCCGCCGCCTTTGGCCCAGAAGCAGGTGAGCTCTGTGTTCTTGGGCAGCGGCTTGGTCAACTCCGGCAATCCGATGGTCTCCCAACCGGTCAGGCTGTCGATGCGTACCACCAGGGCGCGTCCCTTTCGCCCCGTGTCGAGACCGACAGTGGTGCGTCCCGATGCGTCATTCGTGGAGCGGTTGGTGGCAGGCAGCCCAGAGTCGAAAGAGAACAGTGTATGGCGCTGCGGCAGCTTCTGCACGGTCTCGTGCATCAGGGTTTCTAGCTGGTTCTGGTTAAGCCATTTGCCTCCCTGTTTCCAGTAGACGTTGGCGAATGCCGGACCGCCCAGCAACGCCAGATGCCCTCCGGAACGGGCATATCGGTCGATGGCGTTCATGGCGTCGGCCGGCGCCGATTCTGCGCCGGGCAGCACCAGCAGGTCAAAACGCGCCTTGGTGAGCACCCACGGGTTACTCAGCGCTTCGGCGTTAATCAGCGTGACCCCCATGCCGCGTTGCTTGAGCGCCGCGGCCAGCAACGCGCCGGCCTGCCGGTTCACGCCCGGGGCCGCTTCGTCATAGATGGCTATCGTCCCGCGTTGCGAGGCGCGATAGTGCAGCTGTTTAAGCAGTTGCGGCGCTGCTGCCTGCATCTTCCGGTCCTGATCCGCTTGGGAAGCGCTCCACATGGGGATGGGTGCACTCATGGTGATATCACCCAGAGGCGCCATCCACGTCTCACCCAGCCAGACTGCCGCCAGGATGGAGCGCGGTCTGATGACGGGCGGTTTGGGGAAGCTGACTTTGGTCTCTCCCCGGCCCTTGACCGAAACGATCTGTGATTGGTGAACATCCGTGGAATAGGGATCTTTGATCTCCACGTGCAACTTCGCTCCCGCTTCGGGCGCGACATAACGTATTGTCAATGTATATGGTTGGCCTTCAGTGACATGTGCCGGTGCGGCGATGACGGACGCGCCGTAGGTTTCGGCTGCCCAACCGCGGGCCGTTACCAGCAGAAGCAATGCCCACATCCAGATGCAAGAACTCCGCATAGGCTTGAACCTCCATGAGTATTTGCTTGAGGTATTCGCCGCCGTGGGTGCCGATTCCTGCAGATCAGGTTGCGGGCTGCGGGATGCTGGTCGATTGATTCATGGCTTGTGCGGCCGTTTCGGCGGCCTGGGCCTCCAGGGCGATTCGGAACTGCTGGGTATACAGTTCCGCATACATGCCGCCCTTAGCCAGCAGTTCTTCGTGACTGCCCATCTCCATGATCTCGCCTTTCTGCATCACGATGATCAAGTCGGCTTTCACGATTGTGGACAGCCGGTGTGCAATCACGAAGCTGGTACGTCCCTCCATCAAACGGTCGAGCGCCTGCTGGATCAAGGCTTCCGTCTCACTGTCCAAAGCGCTGGTCGCCTCGTCCAGGATTAATATCTTGGGATCACTGAGGATCGCACGGGCGATCGCCACGCGCTGCTTCTCGCCGCCCGACAGCTTCACTCCCTCTTCGCCATACCGGGTGTGGAACCCCTTCGGCTGCGCCTCCAGTACATGGCGGATGTTGGCGGCCTCGGCTGCCGCCATCACCTCTTCGTCGGTGGCTTCCAGGCGTCCATAACGGATGTTTTCCATGAACGTGTCGTTGAACAGCACGCTCTCTTGAATCACGACACCCATCTGTTTGCGCAAGGAGTCCTGTGTGACGTGACGCAGGTCATGTCCATCAATCCGGATGGCGCCGCTGGTGACGTCATATTGGCGCTGCAGCAGATTCACCAGTGTGGTCTTCCCGCTGCCGGACTGGCCGACCAGAGCGACCATCTGGCCGGGTTTCACGTGGATGGTCAGCCCTTTGATCACCGGTTGATCCGGTTCATACTCGAACCAGACATTGTCGTAGACGACCTCACCCTGAATGTCAGGCAGCGGGTAGGCGTCTGGCGCATCCGTGATCTCGGGTTGGGTGTCCAGGGTGTAGAATATCCGTTCCAAGGCGGCGTTGGTGCGCGCCAGCAGTTCGTTCATCTGAATCAACCGCAGCGTAGGACCATACAGGTAACCGCCAATGAACGTAATGAACGCCATCAGGGATCCTGGCGTCATTTGTCCGCTCAGCACCAGCCGGCCGCCGTACCAGATCATGAGCGCCGTGCCCAGTGCGCCAATGAACTCCGCGATGACCCACAGACCGGTACCCAATACGCCCTGCCTCACGTTCAGGCGCAGCAGGGTGCGGGTCTGACCCACAAACTGCCCCACTTCCCACCGCTCACGGGCGTAGGACTTGACCACGGCGACACCCACCAGCTTCTCGTGCAGATCGCCCAGCATCACGTCACGCTCTTCTCGTATCACTCGGCTATTGGACTTGATGCTGCCTTTGAAAAACTGGTAATTGGCGATGTATATCGGATAGACGCTGAGGGCAATCAGCGCCAGCTGCCAGTCCATGATGAACACGATCACCAGCACCGCAACCAGCGTCACGGTGTCGGATATCATGTTGACAAATCCGCCGGTCAGCAACGACTCCACGGTGGCCACATCATTAATGATGTTGGACACCACCTTGCCGGTCTGGTGCTTTTCGAAATAACCCAGTGAGAGACTCTGCAGATGCTTATACAGCTTGCGCCGGATGTCCAGCTTGAACCGCTGTCCCAGCAGCGTGATGCTCAATCCCAAGCCGTAACCCACCAGGCTGGCCAACGCCGTGATGCCCACGATCGCGCCGAAAACCAATGGAATTGACAGGGGTTCGCGATTGTACAGACTGTCGGTGATGTACCGGACTACCAGAGGCATGGGAAGACCCAGGCCGGCGCTGATGAGTGTCAGTATGGCGACCAGCAGGATGTTCGCGCGGTAAGGGGCGACTTCCCGCATGAACCGTATGAGGTTTTTCACGCGGACAACCTCTCTGCCTCTGTTGTCTGTTCGTTCAGTGTAGCCCCGTCCGCCGCTGGTGTCAACCATCTGCGGCAGCGCGGTAACCAGAAACCCCATATGTCAAAAGCAGTTATGCTGGTGTAACATACTGACAGTGCCATCTGCGCCATGGAGGAACGATGCGACTCAAATGGAGATCACCGCTCATCTGTATCTGCATCTGTATGCTGACTGCAGGATTGACATCGGCTGGCTCAGAGCCGCTTCCAGAAGCCGTCCATACGCGTATTAAGGCGGCTCCCGGTGAGACGGTCACGGTGACGCAAACCCGCCGGTCCGGCGTGTTGACAGAGCTGTCGATCGCCACCGAGTCTGCCGATACGCTGTGGCTGATGGCCTGGTGGGACGCCGAACGCTCGCCCGCAATCGACATCCCGATCCGCCTGTTGCCGCACAGTGACGGCCGATATCGGCTGCCTGTGCCCGCACCGTTCCAGCGAGGCATGCGTCTCGCATTGCGCAATCCCGGCGCGAGTGCTGTCGCGGCGGACGCTGAGTGGCAGGTCGAAGCCCGTCGATCTGTGTCTCCCGGTCGTCTGCGCGCCTTGCCGTACCGGGAGCCGTACTGGCGCGTACCGGCGCATGATGACATACTGGCCGACCTGAAGGGACGCGGCGTCCTGCGTATGGTGTTATTGGACGGCAACCCCGGCGCCTTTGTGCAGGCCGCATCGGACGGCGCCTCGGTGGGAACGTTGGCGGCTTCCGGAATGCCTATGGAAATCCCTTTCTACAGCTCGCTGAGGCTCTATGTGCCGCAACCGGATGAGCCTGGAGAGGAACGCATCGGCGGAACGGCGCTGTATATGGATGAACCGGGTTTGCGCACCGTGGTGACGGACCGGTTTCAACCGGGCGATCTGGACGATGAGCGCCGACACGGGTATACCCTGAAGGAGCGGCGGCTTCTGGCGGTGTTGACGTACCGTGAACCCCTCAGTCGAAGCCGGATCGACCGCCCGGGACGGGCACATCGGGGATCCAGCCGGTTCATGGTACGGGTAGATCCGGCCAACCGAGGCGTGCTGCTTCAACTGCGTGCAGCCCCTTCCCAAGCCGAGCGTGTCGCCCATGTCACAGTCAACGGACTGCCGGTCTCGGGAGGGTGGCGTATTCCGGCTGCGAAGCAACGGGACGGCTGGGTGGATACGGTGCTGCACCTGCCGGAGCCGCTGACGCGGCGACACCGTCAACTCCAGATTGAGATCTCCGTCGCGCCCGACTCCCCGGAACCCGACTGGAGCGAACACGGCTACCAGGTTGTGTGTCTGTTTGAGCAATCCCGGTCGGCGCGCGGAGCCGTTGCGCTGCCGGAGGTGTCCGAGCAGATCCGCCGGCTGCAGCGGTCTCAGCCCTGGGGGCCGGCTCCATCCGATCTGTTCCAGTGCCGGATGATGGATGACGGTTCGGTGGCGCTGCTGCTGTACCGGGCGCCTGGAGCGATCTGGCGACGCGCCAATGAGGTGACACTCGCCGGCGTCACCGCCGGATCCATCTCCTGGTCGACGCAGGGCGGAGAGGCCGCAATCCCGCACGTCAGTCAACCTTCCGCTTCCGGGTGGATGCGTGACGGCTCAAGTACGCGGCTCTATCTGAACGATGATCAATTAGCACGGCTGTCAGACGGCCCGTTGCTGTTCCGTCTGAAGGATGCACACTGGGAGCCGTCCCTGGTAGAAACGACGTTGCCATTCGACCCAAGCGCCGTCCGTTGGGCAGGAAGTCCATTACATCTGGGTGTGCCAGCCGGAACCAACGCAGGCCGCTTTACGGTGGAGGCCTGGGTCAAGATGCGGCCGCATCATACCTTCCAGGCGATCATCGCACACGGCCCCAAGGATGCGCGCCATTGGGAGCTGTTTGTGTATCCCGGCACGAATACATTGCGGCTGTATGCACCGGGACTGCAGCCTGTGGAAGTCGATGCCGGAGTCGTGATCGCCGATGAGCGATGGCACTTCATCTCTGCACGCGTGAGTTCCGAAGCACTGCTGATCGAAGTGGATGGCCAGGTGGCGCTGGAACGCCCGGTGCAAGGCGCGATTGCGCCTTCCGATCTGCCGGTTACCGTGGGTGCGTTGATGGAAGAGGTGATTCCGCTTCAAGGGGTGCTGGGCGAATTGCGCCTCTCCTCTGGATGGCGCCCGCTAGGGACCTTACCATCCGGTCCGCTCACGCGCGACGCCGATACGCTGCTGTTGGTGGCGGCCGAGGACCGCCTGCTGCGGTAACCGGGCCTCTTGTCTGGGGGGCGGTCAGCTTGCGGTGTAAGCCGCGGGCTGACCGCCTTTCCAGTCGGTCGCGTAAACCCTGCATCAGGGTATGACGACGCCCTAAAATGTGGTAATATGTCTACCCTACAGTATTTCTGCAGGTAGTGTTTGGCGCACAAGGAGAGCCCCATGAGGCATCACACGTTAGTCTTGTCCGGAGCGGTTCTGGCGCTGGCAGCCGTGACGCATGTCGGCGCCGCAGCCGCCGCACCGGCCATACGCAATTGGACCGTTCTGGGTCCCATCCCGGGGCAGGCGGTGAAAACCCCCGGTAAGGACGGAGTGACCCGATCCGGGTTCCATACCGACTATCTGCGGTCACTGGGCGGTGAATCCAAGGCGCGCCTGCAGCCTAACCGCAAGGTGATTATCAACGGACAGACGCTGACCACCCGTCAGGTACGTTCTGATGCCCAAGGGGTGGTGCGGCTATCTGACCTGTTCGGTGAGTTGACCAATAGCACCGCTTACGCCTACACCGAATGGACTGTGTCGCGCCCCACGCGGCAGTTGGTCGCTTTCGGTTCGGATGACTGGGCCAAGGTCTGGCTGAACGGAGAGTTGGTGCACAGCGTCTGGCAGGGAGAGGGGCGCGGGCTGGAGCCGATGAGCGAGACCTTGACGCTGCCGCTGGTAAAGGGTGTCAATCGCTTATTGGTGAAAGTCGATCAGAACAGCGGACCATGGGCGCTGTCGCTGGTACCTACCACCCCGCGTGAAGTGGCTGCTCGACGTGCGGCTGAGGCGAAGCGCAACGCGCTGAACGATGCGTTGAACGCCCGCGTCGGTTGGCCGTATGCCTATACGTTTGCTCCCGGTGCGTTCCCTAGGCTGGGCTGGGAAAAGCCGGAACTGATGGAGCGCGCGTTCGGCAAGGCGGATGTTTCGGTGAAGTGGTATAACGCGTCGGGTGCGCCGGTCATTCGCGCCGATAAACCGGGGCGTTACATGGCAGTGCTTGAGGCGCGTACGCGCAGTGGACGGGTTGTGCGGCGCGGAATAACCTGTTGCTGCCTGCCCTCAGACTTTCAACCTTGGTGGACCACGTATGAAGTGGATGCGCCCGCGATCATCGCTGGCGCACCGGTGAATCCGGAAGTCTGGAACGGCTACCAGTCATACCTGCGGCGCAACTTCGGATCGTATGTGTTGGACAGCCTGTTCGAGAAGGAACAGGGTGCTATTCTCATGGCCGGTCTGATGGAGGCGGAGCCACTGAGCCGTGAAGTCAGCCAACTCGACTGGCCCCAGACCCGTCATCAGGATGCCTGGTTGGCGCTCAGGTTGAAGCAGGAGGGCAAGCTCGGTAAGTATCCGGGGTTGAAGGCGCCGCAGCGTCGCCAACAGCCGGCACAGACATTGGCGCCGGGGTCTTGCGAGCAGGCCGGGGTGGACCCGTCAACTCCTCAACATGTCCGGTCCGCCTGCAACGCCTGGTGGGAGGCCACCCGGATGCCGTTCACCGTCACACTGGCCCGCAACGGGGTGGTGTTCTTCCGGGAGGCGTTCGGACAGACTCCCAGCGGAAAGCCTGTGGACGTGGATGCGCGCATGCCGTTGGCTTCACTGACCAAGCTGCACGCCGGGCTTCTGTTCGGTATGTGTATGGACCAGGGGCTGTTGAACTGGGATGATCCCGTTGGCAAGTACCTGCCGGGGTTTCCGGTGAAGGGCGACAAGGCGATCACGCTGCGGCACTGCCTGACGCACACTTCCGGCCTGGACGGCCATGGAAACTACGGCGGCATGTTGAACCCATACCTGGATCAGGTGATCGCCGACGGCCTGGAGTTGACCAACCCCGGACGCGTGGTCCTCTATAACGGGATGGGGTTCGATCTGGCTGGAAAAGTCATGGAGGTAGTGGGGCAGCGCTCCATCTTCCGGTTGTTCCATGACGCACTGTTCACACCGCTGGGTCATCAGGGGACCGTGATCGTGGATCTGGGGTACGGTATCGAGTGCAGTTCGCTGGAGCTGGCGCGTGTCGGTCAGCTGTTGCTGAACGAGGGATCGTACGGCGATTTGCAGTTCATGCGTCCGGAAACGTTCCGTAAGATCACACCGCGCCGGGTGAAGGATGCGCTGCCGCAAATCCCGGATCCCAACTGGATCTATGGTGCCGGCATCTCCTACATGGTCGATACACCGTTGGATGCCAAACCCGACGCAAACGGTGTCGTCCCCTGTCTGTTCAGCCGGAAGACACTGGGCCATGGAGCGGCCACCGGCGCGGTGCTGCGGGCAGATCCGGAACACCGCCTGGTGATCTCTATCTGTCGGAACCAGCCGGGCCCCGATTACGGGACGCACTTGACGCGCGTGCTGCAAGCCGTCGCTGACGGGTTGCCGAAAGCGCCGTAACGACTGAGATCCGAAGACGCCGTCGGGACGGACTCGTCCTGACGGTGTCCGGATCGGTTACCCGTAAGGCCACAGAATAAACGTCTTGGTGCCGGTAAACACGCTGACCAGGTACCAGATGCTCCCCATGAAGCACTCTCCCAGCGTGACGCCCAAAAAGAACGGCAAGGTGTTGCGGTACAGCCGCAGGCCGCCGGTGCGGATGATCACCGTCTTGCACAGCCAGGCGGTCAACAGGGTCAGCCACATCAACGACATGCTCCAGTTGAACGATATGGCGTATCCCACCGGATGCAGCGGGAAGTTCACCATGTTCAGCCGGGTGATCGACAGCGCCATGGTTACCAGGAAACCCACACCCACGGCGATCATCGAGTTGGTGCGCTGAGTGCTGCTGGCGGCGGCTTGCAACTGTGAACTGATCCTATCGAATGGTTCGCGGCCGAAAATGGTGCTGACATACGGTGGATCGACGTTCGCCGCCGCGCCCCATGCGTAGTTCAGGTGTACATTGATCAGGAAACCGCTCAACAGGCCCCAGACGGCGGCCAGCAGCAGCACCCAGAACATCGCCCGCTGGGCGATTCCTGACTTGTTGGCCGCCTGAAGTCCTTCCGCATGAGGCGGCATCGGATGGCCGCGGTACCCGCGGTTGAACCCGCTGATCAGCCCGAACATGGCCACATCCGGACGCCGCATGTTCTCCACGCCGGCAAACAGCGGGATCAGGTTCTGCGGTCCCACATCGCCTCCCGGATCATGCGCCGGAGCGCCCAACTCGGCGCGCATGCGGGTCATGGAGAGCGCGATGGCCGTATAGATCAACAGCGTCGCGGCAATGGTCCACCAACTCATCCCGCAGACCGTCAGGAACACGCCGATCGCCAGCATGGCCCCGATGAAGCCCAGCGCTGCCCACCGGTATGACATCGCTTCGCCGGCGTCTTCACCGTCCGCGCCATGCCAGATGGCCCGAAAC
>CAZHSN010000086.1:0-15608 GCA_964535125.1 uncultured bacterium | reverse complement strand
GATGGATCCTGCGGCATCGGGGGTTCTCCGCATGTTCAAGGAAGCGCAGATCCAGTTCGACTTTGTGGACTTGACGATGCCGCTGGAGAGATACGCTGTGGTCGTGTTGCCTGACAACATCCGTTTGTCAGAGAACGACGCCCGGACGCTGCAGCGGTTTTTGGACGATGGCGGTCGGATGCTGCTGACCGGCGAGTCCGGATTGCTGTCAGACCGCTGGGAGTACGCGCTGGCAGGTGTGCCGGTTCACGTACACGGCCTGTCCGAATGGACACAGGAATACATGCGGCCGACCGGGCCGTTTACCGCTCGGGTGCCCGATACGCAGTATATCCTGTATGAACGGGGACTGGCGCTCGAGTTGACGGATGGTGAGGCGCTGGCTGAAGTCTGGAAACCCTATTTCAACCGCGACTGGCGTCATTTCAGCAGTCACGCCCAGACGCCGCCTGAGGCGCCTGCCGGTCGGCCTGCGGCTGTCGCTTCGCAGCACGTCGCGGTGATCGGATATCCGATTTTTGCCATGTATAAACGCCACGGCAGCCGGGTCTACCGGGAACTGGTGCTGTGCGCCATGGACCAATTGATGCAGAACCACAGACGGCTGGTGCGTGTGGAGGGGCCTCGCTCGGTTGAAAGTTCGCTGCTGTATCAACCGCAGCCTGACCGGTACATACTCCATCTGCTGCACTATATACCTGAACGGCGTGCCGAGGCGATCGATATCATTGAGGACCGTGTACCCCTCTATCATCTGCAGGTTGCCCTGGGATTGCCAGATGCGTACACCCATGTCCGGATGCAGCCAAGTGGCGAGCCGCTTCCCGCCGAGCAATGCAAACCCGACCTCACGTTCACCGTGCCCTGCGTCAATGGGCACCAGATGATCGAGATCTCCAGGAGCTGAACATACGATGTCATATGAAATTGGCCATCGCATTCTTAATCTGCAGCCGACCCCGAGAGTCGGCCGAACGGAGTACTTCGACCACCCGACCTTGGCATCCCGCATACTGGGTGAGCCACTCATCCCGGGCGACCCTGAACAGAACGCGGCGCTGATGCGCCGGTTCTACGAGTGGCTGGAGTTCGACCTGATGTGGTTGACCTATGACGGCCCGATGTGGACCGGCCGCTGGACCAACATGGGCCATGCCGAGTACATGGAGGGCGGCGTAGACATGAACCGCGATGTGCGGTGTCCCTTCGAAGATGGCGAGGAGGTGTTGGCGTTTGACGCGGTGGCCGAATACGGACTGCCCGACCGGGCCGAGCGCGCTGCACACTACCAGGAGATTTGGGAAGCGAACCAGCGCAATGTCGGCGACATGCTGCTGCCCGGGGGATACTACAAGACGATCGTCTCCGGGGCCATTCAGGCGTTCGGATGGGACATGCTGTTGGAAGCCGCCGGGATGGACCTGAAGCGGTTTGGACGTGACACGCTGGAGGGAATCTTTAAAGTGACCCAGGCCAATACGCTGGCCTGGCTCGACACGACCATTGAGTGTTTTATCTGCCATGACGACATGGTCTGGACCGAAGGCGCCATTTTCAAACCCGAGTTTTACCGCGAGTACATCTTTCCGCGGTACCGCGAACTGTGGCGTCCGTTCAAGGAAAAGGGCATCAAAGTGCTGTTCTGCTCGGATGGAAACTACACCGAGTTCATCGATGACATCGCCTGGGCGGGAGCAGACGGGTTTATCTTTGAGCCGATGACCAGTTTGGAGTACATCGCCGAAAAGTATGGCCAGACTCATGTGATTGTGGGAAATGCCGACTGCCGGCCGATGACGTTTGGTACGCGTGAGCAAGTGCGCGCCGAGGTCGAGCGCTGCATGCGGGCGGCGAAACATTGCCCTGGGTTCATCATGGCGGTCGGCAACCATATTCCGTACAACGTTCAGGATGACCTGGTGATGTACTACTTCGACCTGGTACGGGAGATGGGCGCGCGGTGAGCCGCGCCACGGCCGGCAGCATACCGGACGTGACGGGGCGCCGTGAGCCGCTATGGGACCGTTGGCTGATAGACCGGCTGGATGGATGCGGCCTCCGTGCGTTCCAGCCGGCTTCAGTCGAGCGTGTCTTTGGGTTTCATCCGGAGGATGGCGTGTGGTGCTATGCACCCACTGTGCTGCAGGCGAACGGCCATTGGCGGATGTATGTGCGTGTGCGGCACGACTGGATGCATGACATCTATCGAGCGGCGGTACTGCTGTTGACCAGTGACGATGGTCTATCGTGGAACAGGCATGGACTGGTGATGCCTGTCTCCTCGGATGGGTTCGTATTTCGTCCATTCGTCGACGATGCCCCCGGAGTTCCGCCGGATGAGCGGTTCAAAGCCGTGGCTGCCGAACCGGGAACGCCCCAGCAGGTGGCTGCGCGATGGAGGGTGTGGCTGTCCGGGGACGGTATTCACTGGCGCAGCAATGAACGTACACACAGCATCCAGGCGCCTCTTCCCGGCGTGATGGGGTGTCAGCCATCCTGCTGGTGGTCGCCTCGGACGCGAACCTACCATATGGTCAGTCGGGCCTGGCTGGGATGCGGATGGACGTCGACCGCCGAAGGAAGCGACCCATGGAACTGGGGCCCCTGGTATCCCGCCACAGTCGGCGATCGGCCGTTGGAGCATCACCAGGACGTACTGGCCGCCCCGTACATCCGGGCGCCGCAGGTGATTGCCGGGATGGGGTTGAGACCGCTGACGGCGGATGGCCGGGTTCCGGACGGACACACCGATTCAGAAGCGACCCGCAGGCCGTTTGGCGGGCCGGAAGCCCGATGTGACGTCACTCTTTGGGTTGGCCGTGAAGGCGCGAGCCACTTCGAGCGCCTTGACCCGCCGCTGCTGTCGCCGGAGCGCGGAGCCGTGGCCGTCGGGTCTCCCGATCTCGTACCCCAGCCGGATGGCCGGCTCTGTTGGTATGTTGTGCAGCGTTTCGGCTGCGCCGGCACAGCGCTCTATCGGTACACCTGGCCACCTGATGCACTGGCCGGTCTGGAAGCGGATATTGGCGGTATCGCACAGACACGGTTGATCCGGTTTCATGGCGGGGCGGTGCGTGTAAACACGCAACTGCGTCCCCGGGGGGCGATACGGGCTGAGTGGCAGGAGGCTGATGGCCGTGCGGTGACGGGTTTCACGGTGCGGGACTGCCGGCCCATCTCCGGCTCAGCGCCGGATGCCGAGATCCATTGGCGACGGCCGGTAACCGCCTTACCGGATCGTCCGCTGCGGCTGCGTATCTATCTTTCCCGAGGCCGCGCGCATGCATTGGAGTTTCGCACGTGACATGCCAGAGTGAATACAGCGCCTCGTTCCGTATTGACCTGGCAGGCCAGCAACACGGCCGCCGGTTTCGCCTGGTGGATTGCGTGCGAGCCCGTGGCGGCTGGTTTGGCCGCGCCGGCCGCTTGCCGCGGGGCTGGGCGAAGACACGCTATGAAGGCGTCATCACTGAGTGTGCCGACTGGTTCGGCCTCAGCGACCCGGAAAATAACTATGTACTGACTACTGATGGGGAGTATCGCTTCAAACCGGCGCCCTATACCGAGCAGATATTGCGAGACTGGGGTGAGTTCGCCGGTATGCGCCCCATGGTGGTACTGGGAACCGCATCTATCCCGGCGCCACTGATCGCCGGGGGAGTCAGGCAGAACGAATACCGCTACAACATTCGTCAGCCATCGGACTACGGCCTCTGGCAGCGGTATTTGGAGTCCATGCTGGATTGGCTGCTGGAGCGATTTCCACGCCGGTCTGTTCGTGACTGGAGCTGGATTGTTGGCATTGAGTCCGATTGGCAAGCACGCGCGGTGGATCCCGTGACCGGTAAAGAGATGAACGACCATGATAACCGCCGGGAGTATATGCGCATCGTCGACACGGTGCAGGCCGCACTGGTCTCCAGGCTGGGGCCTGCGGTCTATGTGGGCTGTTACTTTGCCTTTGAGTCGCAGGCGGATGACTATCTGGCGTATTGGCGCCAGCGCGGTGGACCGCGAATTGGATGGATCGGGGTTTCCGACTGGGTGGTTCCCGGCAGGGATGATCGGAATCCATTCAGTCAACGAGGAGTCAAGGCGCGAGAGAGGGACGGCTGGCAGATCACCGTCAACAGTTATCATGCCGGGATCGATTGGAAGCTGCGTTATTTGGAAGAGCGTCTCGATGCCGTTCCGGAACTGGGGCAGATGGAACTGAGCCTGCCCGAGACCGGTTATTTCGATGGCAAAGCCGCGATTCGGCCTGAAGATGGCGCCGACGTTCCGCAGGACATCGTGCGTGCTGACCATGTAGGCGCCGCACTGCATGCGATGCGGATGGCTGCGTATGCCGAACATCCCCGCCTCAGCTGGGCATTCAACCGGTATGCGTTGCCAACCGGCGACTTGAGCGGCTGCTGGGAAGATGACATGAAACCGGCGCTGTATCACATGATGCGATGGCAGCGTGACCTGCACGATGCCCGGGTGCTGCCTGTGGAAAAATGGAACTTGAGACTGCCCGAAGGGCATGACGTTCGTGTATTCGGCGGCGCGTTGGACCGGCCGGGGGAGTGGGCTGAAACCCTTCTCTGCACCGTACACTTCGCTGAATCCTGGTGGGATGAGCGGCCTGCCCGCGTGGCGTTGGATCTGCGCGGGCTGTACTTGGGCGCCCGCTGCGAGGTGACTGAATACCGTATTGACCGGGAACATAACAACTGGTGGGAGAAGTGGCGCTTGTTCCGGGAACGGCAGGGGATTCCGTTTGTTGCCGGGCGTAACTACGGCCATCTGGGTCGCCAGCTGCTTTTGAAACCGCAGTTCCTGCCTTGGCAGAACGACATCACGGGGTATATGCCTCCCGAGTATGACGGTGTGCGTCGGAACTGGGTTGAAGCCAATCGGGATGCAGAGACACTGACCGCTACGCGTACCATGCCTTTATGTGCAGACCATCGCGGAGCAGTTCACTGGCTCGTCGAACTGCCGGGCAATTCGGTAGCACTCTATCGGGTTGCCGTTCGTCGGCGGTCTGTGGACAGACCCGTGCGGCTATGGCTCGGACCGGGTTGGGAAGGAGAGAACGTGAGTGTCGGACAGGGCTCGGCTGTGCTGAGGCCGGCTGAAGGACATGCCCGGTTGGTGCGCCAGATCAGCGGATTGCGTCCCGGGAGGGCCTATTCGGTTACGGCGACCGCTCAACCTTCCGCGCGTGTGATGGATTTCGTCCTGCACCTGAAGGGCGCATCGGAGGTGCGCGCGCTTGGAGACTGGTCGGGACGGCCGAACCGGCTGGCAGCGGTATGCGCCGCAAGCGCCGAGGGCCGTCTGTCTGTTACCATCGAAGCACCGCATCAGCGCCTGGATCACTCTGATCAGATTGAGGTGAGCGACATATGGCTGATTCCGCTGTGACGCCTAACGCCTCCACCCCTGTGGAACGGTTTCGCCCCTGGGTTCTGGCGCTGGGTGTCCTGTTGATCCCGCTGAACTGTTATTGGATAGCCCGTACCGAGGCGCAGGACTACTCGGGGTTTCCCACATGCGCCTCTCTGTTCTACAACGTGGTGTTCTGTATCCTCGTGTTGATTGGTGTCAACGCTTTTGTGCGGCGGTTCCGTCCACACTGGGCGCTGTGCCGTCGCGAGCTGATGGTGCTGTACGCCATGATGGCCACCGGGTCGAGTCTGGTGGGACACGACTATCTTCAGATGCTGGTGCCCACTATCCCTCATGTGGCGTTCTTTGGAAACGAAGGCAACAAACTCCCCACACAGGTCGCTCCGCTGCTTCCCGATTGGCTGGTGATCGCCGATGACATCCCGGCGGTGCGGCGGTTCAGCATCGGCCACAGCACCCTGTATAGCTGGGAGAACTTCAGTCCCTGGATCCGCCCGTTAAGTTGGTGGGCGCTCTTCCTGATCGCAGTGTTGCTGGGCACGCTGTGCATCAACCTGTTGTTACGCCGTCACTGGCAGGACCATGAACGGCTGACGTATCCGGTGGTGCAGGTTCCGATGTTGATCACGGAAGGAGGCGGCGCTAACGGCCTGTTCCGCAGCCGTGTCTTCTGGATCGGTTTCACGATCGCCGCCGGACTGGATGTCTACAACGGGATCGCGCAACTGTTTCCGGCGTTTCCCCCGGTGCCGCTGAAACTTCAGGACATTGGTCCGTTGTTTGCGCCGTATCGTCCGTGGAACGCCATGGGATGGACACCGATCTCGTTCTACCCCTGGGTGATTGGCCTGAGCTACTTCATGCCCACCAACATGGCGTTCTCGTGCTGGTTCTTCTACTTTGTGCGTAAGGCGCAGATGGTGACCGCTTCGGCCATGGGATACACCGGTGGCGACCCATGGTTTCCTTATTTGAAGGAGCAGGCGTTTGGCGCGGCGATTGCGTTGTTTGTCATGGCGCTCTGGTTCAGCCGTCATCATCTTAAGCAGGTGTTCCTGTCTGCTGTGGGCCGGGGCCCGCTGCGGGACGACGACGGCGTGTCGTACCGGCTGGTGCTGGTGACGCTGGGAGTCTGTCTGGCGGTGGTGCTGGGATTCCTTATCGCTGCCGGTATGAAGCCCTGGCTGGCCCTGGTGTACGTGATGCTCTATCTCATGTTCGTAGGGGCTTGTACGCGTATCCGGGCGGAACTGGGCGTGCCGGCCCATGAGTTTGGGTGGATTGGTCCGTACCAGGTACTGGCAGGGGCGCTGGGTACGCAGATTCTGGGGCCGCAGTCGCTGACGGTCTTTGCGTTGCTCTGGTTCCAAAACCGGATGCATCGCGGTTTGTTGATGCCCCAGCAGGCCGAGTGCCTAAAGGCCGCCAAGGACAGCGGCTTGCGGCTGCCATGGATGGCCGGCGCGCTGGCTGCGGCCGGTGTGGTAGGGGTGATCAGCGCCTTTTGGGCGATGCTCCATCTGTCGTATGCACGGGTGCACCCCGCTCACGTGCATCCGGGAGCCCCTGGCAGCGCGTTTGCCGGCGAGGCGTTTGCTGTGCTGCAATCGTACATGAACAACAGCACCGGGGTCGACTCCATGTATATCATGGGTCTGGGCATCGGTGCATTCGTGGCGGCGGCTTTGTACCGTCTGTCGGTGACGATCTACGGGTTCCCGTTTCACCCGGCAGGTTACGCGGTGGGCATGGCTTTCGGCCTGGACTACATCTGGCTTCCCATATTGATATCATGGAGCATCAAGGTCATCACGGTACGCATCTGGGGGCTGAAAGGCTATCGCGCCGCACTCCCCTTCTTCGTGGGGTTGATTGTGGGCGAGTTCGTGGTTGGAGGCCTCTGGAGCTTTCTCCGCGGATTGACCGGGATACCCATGTACACCTTCTTCTACTGACAGGAACGCAGGAGAAGTCAGCGTATATGGCTAACCTTCCCGTTTGGATGCTCCGGGCTGCCGGCTGAAGGAGGCTCTACATGACAGATGACAGATATCATGCGTACCTGGCGTTCGGGCGTGCGGCCAGCGATGTCAGGGACGCAGGTGCGGGATATGACGAACAGTTAGGCGCGGGGTGGGCGGCTGATGTCGCATCCCGCACGCCATGGGTGCACCCCGACTGCCTGCTGGCCGGCGCGCCGGGGAGCTGTTCGCTGGTGCAACTCGGCATCAATGGATTGACTGTAGCGGATACACCTCCGGATGCGCTGCTGGGCACAGACTGCGAGCGGGAGGCGGCCGACCAGATCGCCGAGTGGACGCCGCGATCGACCCGGGCGGTATTTACCGATGCCCGCCTCAGCCGGTTCACGGATGAGGAACGGGCCACGCTGGATGAGTACGGTCTGGGTTGGGGCGGCGGTTGGGGCGGCCATGCCATACTGGCGTACGACATGGCCCTGGAAGAGGGGCTCGACGGCCTTTCCAGTCGGATTTCGACGCGGTTGTCGGCAGAGACGGATCCCGCAGCCCGTGACTGGCTGCGCGCCATGCAACGCGTTTGTGGGGGTGTGGCGGTCTGGATCGGCCGTCATGCGGATGTGGCGGAGCAGATGGCGTGTGATGTCCTGGACCCGGAGTCCCAGCGCCAACTGGCCGCAATAGCGTATCGTTGCCGTCACCTCCAGCACGCGCCCGCCCGCGACCTGAACGATGCAGTCCAGATGCTGTGGTTCCTGCACGTGCTGGACGATACCGACTCGCCCGGGCGCATCGATCAGCTGTTATGGCCGTGGTATCTGCGCGGCGGCGCCACCGCGGACGAGCGACGCGCCGCTGCCTGGCCGATCCTGCTGGCGCTGTGGCGCCGTTTTGTGGACTGCCGCAGCTGGAACGTCTGTCTGGCTGGGCAGAAATCCGATGGTTCAGACGCCTCTAATGAGTTGACATCGGTGCTGCTGGATGTTCAGGCGCATGTCAACCGCGAAGCCCCTAACATGTCGGTACGCTTCCATGACGGCAGCCCGCAGTGGTTGTGGGAGCAGACGGTGGACGTGATTGCGCGGGGCGCCGGTCAGCCGGCGATCTACAACGATGAGGTGCTGGTGCCGGCGCTGTGTGCGCTGGGTATTCCCGTAGAGCATGCGCGGAACTACGCGCTGAACGGTTGCGCGCAGGTGGACATCCAGGGGATGAGCCACATGGGGTTGGAAGACGGTGAGATCAACCTGCTGAAGTGCCTGGAACTGGCGCTGCATGAAGGGGTCAGCGTGACATCGGGCAAACGGATTGGTGCGCCCACGCCGCCGGTTGGCTCTATGCGCTCTCTGGAGGACGTGTGGCAGGCGTTCGCGCGGCAAGTGGATCATGCGGTGCATCTGTTCACAGAGCAATCCAATCTGTGGCAGCAGGTGCATGCCCGCACGGCGCCTCACCTTTATCGTTCATTGCTTATGCCATGCTGCCTGGATCGAGCATGCGACATCAAGCGGGGAGGGCCGCTGTATAACCATGGGCAGTTCCTGACTCAGGGTATTGCTAATGTTGCCGATTCGATGCGTACTATTCAGCGTTTGGTTTTCGTCTCCGGTGAGTTGAGCCTGAAGCAGCTGGTCGCAATACTGGATGATGATTGGGCCGGGCAGGAGCCGCTGCGTCAGCGCATCATGCGCTGGGACGACGCGTATGGCAATGATGCGTCGACTACCGATGCTTATGCGCGGAGAGCGGTCGAGATCTACTGGCAGGCGTTGAGCCGCAGGCGCACCTGGCGGGGCGGACAGTACTCAGGCGGCGTGATTGTGTTCGTGCGAATGGTGCCCTTCGGCGAAGGTACGGGCGCCAGCGCTGACGGCAGACTGAGCAGAACACCGCTGGCGGACAGTTGCGGGCCGCATGCCGGCCGGGATCTGCACGGCCCCACGGCGGCGTTGAACAGTGCGGCCAGGCTGCCTCAGGGACTGGGCGCCAGTGCGATCTGTCTCAACCTGAAGCTGTCACCCGACGTGTTCGTCGGCCCGCAATGTACGCGTCGTGTCGCGTCACTGTTTCAGGGCTATTTTGCGGCAGGCGGTCAGCAGTTACAGGTGAATGTGATTGACCCGGATACGCTGCTGGCTGCACAGCGAGATCCCGACCGCTACCGGCATGTGGTCGTTCGCGTTGGGGGGTTCTGCGCGCGGTTTGTAACCCTGTCGCCGGAACTGCAGGCCGATGTGATCGCTCGAACCACCAGCACGTTAACCTCAGCGCATTAGGAGTACATGGAGCTATACGAATGACCCGTAGAGAACGCGTATGGAAGGCAATCCGCAGAGAGGGGCCAGACCGGGTACCGGTGCACTACCACAACCGCGATCTGGATCGTTCCGACACGGCGACGACAGGCTATGCCGCACCCACCGGTTGGAGCCCCTCTTGTCCGGAGGCGACCGAATGGGGATACCTTTGGAAGCGACTGGACGATACCATGGGGCAGCCGGAACACCCTCCGTTGGCGGATCCGGATGGGGATTGGACGGCGCCGGATCCCGACGCTCCGGGTCGGCTGGATCATCTGCCGGCATTCATAACTGCCGAGTCAGACCGGTTCCGGCGTTTTGCGGTGGGGATCTCTGGCTTCAACCAGGCGGCGTTTCTGCGCGGGTTCGAGGCCTTCCTGGAGGATCTCTATGCCGCTCCCGATCAGGCCCGGCGCGCACTGGATGCCGTGTTCACTTTCGAAAACCGCATCATTGAACGGGCGGTGGCGCATGATGTCGACTGTGTGGTGTTCGGGGATGACTGGGGTACGCAGCAGGGGTTGATCGTCTCACCCTCTATGTGGCGCAGGGAGTTCAAACCGCGGTACGCTGAGCAGTTTACCATCGTGCATGAAGCCGGTAAGTGCGTTTGGTTTCACACCTGCGGTCAGGTGCGTGACATCCTGCCGGATCTGGCAGAGATCGGTGCGGATGTGCTGGAACTGCTCCAGCCGGACACGCTGGGTGTGGATTGGCTGCAGCGGGAACTGGGCGGGGCGGTCTGTTTCGCCTGTTCGGTGGACCACCAAACGCGCGCGTTGAACGGCAGCGAGTCTGAAATCCGGGAATACGCACGTTATCTGCAGCGGATGCTGGGAGCTTACAACGGCGGCCTGATCGCATACATCGAGGATTACGCATGTCTGGGCATGACCGAGGAACGATACCAGTGGATCCGATCCGCCTTTGAAGCACTGCCATATCAGGAGTCTGCATCATGATTCGTCGGCCGAAGCAATCCGAACGCACACTGACCCAATGGACGCTGTACTGGTGCAAAGACGGGACCACAGCGCCGGACGCCACCGATCGGGAGTCGTTGATTGAGGCTGGCTTGCCCTGCATACCGGCTTCGGTTCCCGGAAACGTGGAACTGGACCTGGTGCGCGCCGGCCACATGGATGACCCGTATGTCGGCATGAACATCGCAGCCTTGCGTGATTGGGAGTTTGCCACCTGGTATTACCACTGCACATTTGACACGTCTGTGGGCGGTTCACATGACCGTTGGCTCGTCTTCGAGGGGATCGATTGCATCGCCTCGATCTTTCTGAACGGCAAGCTGGTGGGATGTACCGACAATATGCTGATACCGCATCCGTTCCCTGTGGAGCCTCTGTTGCGCACGCGCAATGAACTGGTGGTGCGGATCGATTCAGCCATAACCCACGCGCAGCGGTATGCGTATCCGCCGGTGCTAAATGCGCTGCCCAGCAATCGGGAAAGTCTCTATATACGTAAAGCGCCGCACATGTACGGGTGGGACATCATGCCGCGTGCCGTATCGGCTGGCTTGTGGCGTCCTGTCCGCCTGGTTGACCAGGCATCCGAACGCATCGAGGATGTATGGCTGGAGACACGTGCGCTGGCGCCGGAAGCAAGTTGGGCCGATGTCTGTGTACATCATTGGGTAAAGGGCGCGCCAGGCCGTCATCCGCATACACGTATCCGGGTTATTGGACGCTGTGGCGACGCCACATTCGAAACCGAATATCCGGTGCTGTTCGATCAAGGCCGGCATTCATTCCGTATCGACAGGCCGCTGGTGTGGCAGCCGAACGGGCGCGGAGAGCCTTATCTTTATGAAGTGGTGGTGTCCTGGCTGTATCAAGACACCGAGCTTGACCGAGTGGAACTGACTTTCGGCGTGCGTACCGTCCATCTGGATCATACGCCGGTGACCGATGCCTCCGGCTCGGGACGCTTCCAGTTTATCGTGAACGGTGAGCCGCTGTTCGTGATGGGATCGAACTGGGTGCCGCTGGATGCCTTTCACAGCCGTGATGTCGAACGCTTGGAAAAAGCGCTGGACATGGCTCAAGAACTCGGATGCAACATGCTGCGCTGCTGGGGCGGCAATGTGTACGAATCCGATGCCTTCTACGATGGCTGTGACCGCCGCGGGCTATTGGTCTGGCAAGACTTTGCGATGGCTTGTGCTCTGTATCCCCAAGATCAGGCTTTTCAGGAACGCTTGCGTGTTGAGGCACGGAGTGTCATCCGTCGCCTGCGCTCACATGCCTGTGTAGCGGTGTGGTCGGGTGACAATGAGTGTGACTACAACTGGATCTACGAAGGTTTGAACCCAGGCGACAATGTGTTGACCCGGCGCATTCTGCCCGAGGTGCTGCGTGAAGAGGCGCCGCGGGCGGCCTACCTTCCCAGTTCTCCGTGGTTCTCACCGGAAGCGCTGGCAGGCGATACGCACAACCTGTTGCCCGAAAACCATCTGTGGGATCGCGCCGACTATATGGGGCCTTTCTACACGCAGTCGGTTTGCCACTTTGCCGGCGAAATTGGCTATCATGGCTGTCCGGACGAAGCCAGCATTCGGCGCTTCATTACGCCCGAGCATGTGTGGCCGCCGGACAACAATCCGGAATGGACACTGCATAGTACATCCCCTGTGCCGGGTATCGATTGCTACGACTATCGCGTCGGTCTGATGGCGCGTCAGATCCGAGTCTTGTTTGACTCGGTTCCGGATAACCTGTCCGACTATGTGTATGCCAGTCAGTGCGTGCAGGCGGAGGCGTATAAAT
Organism: uncultured bacterium; assembly: GCA_964535125.1. GTDB lineage: Bacteria > Armatimonadota > HRBIN16 > HRBIN16 > HRBIN16 > CAZHSN01. The sequence goes on along the minus strand of CAZHSN010000086.1, from coordinate 3,146 downwards.
TCTGGATTGAGCTGTTCCGACTGGGACAGCCGCACCGCACCGGCATCCTCTGGTGGAACCTGCTGGATGGCTGGCCGCAGTTCTCGGACGCGGTGGTCGACTATTACTTCATACCCAAACGCGCGTATCATGCGATCCGCCGCGTACAGACGGCCATCTGTCTCATGGCTCAAGAGACGCCGTCAGGCGATCTGCGACTCGTCATCAGTTCGCTGTTACGTCAACCGGCGGTGGTGAGTTATCGGATTGCCGATTGCCAAACACAAGGGGAACTGATGGCCGGGACTGCCGTTGCGGAGCCGAGTGCGGCAACACCGATCGGAGTATTGCCGGCCGACCGGCAACCGGCGTTCCTCTCCATGGTCTGGCAAGCAGGCGATCTGCGCGGTGAAAGCCACCACCTGTGGGCTCCGCGTCCTGTAGAGCTGACGTGGTATCGTGAAATGGTGACACGATGCGAGGAGGTCTGGAGAACCGGTATTGGTTGATATCTATCTGGGGTTCGATATCGGCGGCACGAAGTCGGCGGTAGTGGTCGCACGACCGATCCGCGGGCAGCCTGACATGCTGGCGCGTCTCGAGATGGCGACATGTCCTGAGCAAGGCTGGGAGAAGGCGCTGTCTGAACTCACCATGCTGGCTGATCAGGCGTTGGCGCAGTGCGGATTGGAGGCGGCCCATGTCAGTTCCGTGGGGATCAGCTGCGGAGGGCCTCTGGACGCGGGGGCAGGCGTGCTGTTGGGACCGCCCAACCTGCCTGGCTGGGATCAGGTACCCATCGGTGAGTATCTGGGCAACCGGTATGACTGCCCCTGGAAGCTGCTGAACGACGCGAACGCCTGTGCGTTGGCGGAATGGCGTTGGGGCGCGGGAAAGGGAACGCGGCATCTGGTGTTTCTGACCTTCGGCACCGGTCTGGGCGCAGGTCTAGTTCTGAACGGCCGATTGTACGAAGGCGCCTGTGGTCTGGCCGGCGAGGTAGGGCATGTCCGCCTGGCAGCCGATGGTCCGGAAGGATACGGCAAGCGCGGTTCCTTTGAAGGGTTCTGCAGCGGCGGCGGATTGGCGCGAGCCGCCGCGATGCTGCAACCGGAGTTCACCGGTGAGATCACCGCCAGAAGCCTGGCGGAGAGGGCGCGCGCCGGCGATCCGACCGCGCAGGCGGTGTTCGAACAGTGTGGGCGCTATCTGGGGCAGGGACTGGCGATGCTGCTGGATACGTTAAACCCTGAGGTGATTGTGATTGGCAGCGTGTTTGCGCGCGCGTATGACCTGATCTGGCCGCATGCCGCACCGGTCATCGACGCCGAGGCGTTGCCGGCTGCAGTCTCTGTGTGCCGCGTGAAGCCTGCCGAACTAGGCGATGCACTGGGTGACCATGCGGCAGTGGTAACCGCTATGGAGGCGCTGAGGCGATGACACAGTGGACTGATCAGAAATCCGCAGCCGCGGCTGTGTACGACCGGTTTGAGAGACGGTACCCACACTTGGCCCCCCTGATGCCGTGTCTTCAACAGGCAGTGGATCAGACGGTTGCCGTATTTTGTGATGGCGGCCGGCTCTGGCTGATGGGAAACGGCGGCAGCGCTGCGGATGCGATGCATATCGCCGGTGAGCTGCAGAAAGGGTTCGAGCGCCGACGTCCTGTAGCGGGAGCCTTGGCGGATGCCTTCCGGCAGACCGGCAGTCCCGACGCCGACCTGTTGATCGCCGGGCTGCAGCAAGGGTTGCCGGCCGTGGCTCTTCCCGGCAACACGGCGGTAGCCACCGCGGTGCTGAACGACATGGATCCGGCGCTGGTGTACGCCCAGCCGCTGTTGGCCCAGGCCCGCACCGGCGACGTGGTCATGGGGCTCAGCACATCCGGTAATGCCCGCAATGTGCTGCTGGCGTTGGTGACCGCACAGGCGCTGGGCTGCACACGGATCGGCATGACCGGTCCCTCGGGAGGCGCTATGCGCGAGTACTGCGATGTGTTGATCTGTGCGCCCGGCGAAAGCACTGCCGATGTTCAGGAAGCGCATCTGCCCCTGTATCACGCCTTTTGCCGGGCGATTGAGGCGCGTCTGTTCACCCGTTAGTAGTCGCCGTGTGGTTTACCGGTGAACGTTGGGATTAGCCTGACGTACACGGGTGCGGACGGTATAGACACCGTCTCCGCTGAGGATCGCACCGCGGGCGAACAGCCGTCCGCGTTCCCAGTTGCTCAATCCCAATTCCGGCCGGTTCAATGCGTATTGCCCATCCACCCAACGGGTAAAACCGTTGCCCATGAATGGTGCGTCCACAGCGGCGAAGAAACGGTCTTCTTCCTCGGGTGACGCGCCGACGCAGCTGACCACGAAGTGCGGGCTGTACCGGTTGCACAGCGCCGCCGCCTCATCCAGACTGTCGACCAGCACCAGACTGATCTCCGGCGAGGCTTCCCACTCCCACTCTGTGGCCAGTGCAGAGGCGTCCACGATGTCCGCTTTCGGTTCCTGATGTACGCCGTCGGCGCGCTGGATGTCGACTGTTACATCCAGCCAGCCTGCAGGCAGACAGGACTCGCTGCCGGTGATCACATGCAGGCGTGGATGGGTGTTGCGGCTTTGTGCGGCGCCCGTCAACGCATCCAGAGCGATCCTCGCCAGTTCGGATGCGCGCGAACGGGGGATACACAGCGTATTGAGCGTGTTGCAGACTTTCCGATCGAGGGAATGGTAGATCGCACGGTGCAGCAGATCCTCCGGACAGGATGGGGCGACCGCCATCCATGCGCCGCCTGTACCATGCAGGCTGACCGGAATGCCTGCCGTTCGGGCGATCGCACCCAACTGGGCGACAGCCTTCCCCGATCCGCGGGCAACCGCCAGCGCGAGCAAGGGGTTGGCGAACAAGGCCCATCCGCCGGCATGGGAGGCGCTGTTCAACAGTGTCACCGCTCCGTCAGGCAGTCCGGAAGCTTCCAGAGCCGGGCTGACCGCATGGGACATGATCGCCTGAGCGGTGCCCAATGCATCCCGGCCGATACGCAGCACGCAGGTATTCCCCCCCCGCAGCACACCGGTCGCATCCGCGAAGACGTTTGGGCGGCCCTCAAAGACGAAACCGACCACACCCAGCGGGGCGATCAGCTGTTCCACAGTCCAGCCATCATGTTCAAC
>CAZHSN010000085.1:0-15630 GCA_964535125.1 uncultured bacterium | reverse complement strand
GGGATCTCAGCTCGCGGTGCCTGCACCGGCGGCTCATCGGCAACCGGCCGCTGGCCAACACTTGCTCGCGGTGCTATGTGCTCCGTTCCTTGCGGTGCCGGTTGGCCCAGCGCATCTGTTATCTGTGTTCCAACACCCTTCACCGCCTGAGCCGACTCGGCGTTCAGGGGAACGGTTGCGGGCCGGTTCATCGTCGGTGTCCATGACGAGGACTCGCTCGCCTCAGGTGCAGCCGGTCGGGTTGACGTTTCGGTGCGCAGTGGCCGAATGGCCGGTTCAACTGCCACATCGGACTGACGGACGTCTGCGTGCAATGGGCTCGGTACCGCTTCCTGCGGTGCGGACTGGTCCGGAGCATCTGTTATCTGCGCTCGATCCTCGGGCACCGACTGCGCCGGGATGGCTGTTTGCCTGGGGTCAACCGCCGGTTCAGTGGATGCGTTCGGCTGCTGGACGCTCGCTCGCGCTAAAAGCTGATCCGGCACATCGGCCATCGACGCTCGGGACTCGGCCACCTGTGGCATCAGCTCAGGGATCACTGCAGCAGTTGTTGGCCGGGTCACCGTTGGCGCCGACGGCGCGAGCTCGTTCACTGGAGGAATCACCGGCTGCGAGGGAACGTCAATCCGCTGGGACTGAACCATCGGTACATCGGCAGTTTGCGGCTGGACTTCGCTCACGCGCGGCTCGGTGTGTTCCGCGCTCTGCGGCTCCGGCCTTGCCGGGACCTGGATGGGTTGTTGCGATACGGTAGACCCAACGGTAACCGGAGCCTGCCGGTCAGCCTCTGGCGCGGCCACGCTGTTGGGCTGTTGCGCAGTCATCCGTTTCTGATGCCCGGCGTTCGGCAGTTCACTCCCGGTCGTCGCCGACCGAGTAGTTTGCGGTTGCCGCGCTCCTGTCAGCGGTTCCTCAGCATCCAGGGCGGTAAACGCTTCATCTGTTGGATGAGCCTGGATCGGACGCGCCTCCCGAGCCGCATCCCATTGTGCGCGCTGTGGCTGCGGCTGAGCGGTCGCTGCCTGCGGCGCCGCGTGATCCCTTTCAGAGGCGATTGGAGCCGCCGGTGTCTCGGTGTCCACAGGCGCCACCCGGGTGACGTCAGATTGCGCAGGTTGAGGTTCGGTTGCCATCGCTTTCACCGCCTGCGGGCTGGTGGAAGCGGTGCGGGTGCTGTCCGCATAGATCGGCTCAGACACTGGAGACGCGTGCCTGTCCGCAGGTTGCGGCTGAGCGCGCGTCTCAGCAACCACCGGCCGGCCGTACGTCATCTGGTCAGCGACGGGATCTGCGCTCACCGGGACTTCCAAAGCCATCTCTTGGATATGCTGCGGACCAGTTCCGGTCACCGCTGCCTGTTCCGTCCGGATCACTGCATCGGGGCGAAGGGGTTGAACGATCCGTTCCTGGTCCACCGGCACAGCGCCCATGGTCGTCTGCAACCCGGCCCGATGATCTGTCTGTGACACCACAGCATCGGCAGGCTGCGGCTGTCCGCCGGTAGCCATTGAGCGGGCCCGCTCATCAACAGCGGACGCGTTGTTCCGAGGCTCGCTCATGTAGGCCGCGGTACGGTCCGGCTCGTCATCCGAATGCCGGACCGTCTGCCTCTGAGAACCCGCGCGGACATTCGGCAGGGCAACCGTTGGATCAGCGGCGGTGCCGTTGCGTACGCTGTCATGCGGACTGGACACGGATTCCTCAGGCTCAGGGCGTTGCTCCCGCTGGGAGCGCGATCCCCGCCCGGCGGCTGCCTGCTCTACGCCAGAGGTCTCCGACGTCACTCTGTATGACGGCGCTGACGATCCGCTGTGAAGTCCGGGATCCTTCGGATCGGGCGGCTGGTCAAATGGTGCAGTGCTGGCCGATGGCTGAAGGAGTTGCGGCTGACCGGACGCGTTCTCTGTCGCCTTACCCGCCTCGGCGTCGCCGCGTACAACCGTTGCGGGCATTGCCGACACGTCGGCGGATGATCCGTCACTTGCCGTGTGACTTGCCGGAGTGCTCCGCGTCCCCTGCGGAGCACTCCGGCCTGTTGCATCTCGGTCTGCGGGGATACGTACGGCATGTTCGTCTGAGGCATCCCGGAGATCATCGATCTTGGCCTGTGCAGGCGCCGGCGTTGGCTCAGCATCTACCCGCGCATCGGTTCGCCCGTCTCTATGTGACTCAGGGGCTCGGGCGCCATCCGGGCGTTCCACCACGGTTCGCTCCTGCAGCAGCCGGATCAACGGTTCGACGGGGCGTCCCGCCTGGGCGATGGCGGCCTGCACCGGTGTCGGATCAACGGAGCCGGATGGCTCAACGTTGTCGCCAGCGATGAGGGACGGATCGGCAGGCGCAGACATTACGCCCGTAACCGCCACGGACATCGCCGCCGACCCCGCGATGACCGCCGCGCATCCATTAAGGTCGCGCTCAGCGGTTGGCTCGGTATGGTGCTCCGGTATTCGCAGCGCCTGGTCCAAAGCGGCAGCAAACTCCCCGCTTGTGGCCATGACCGGCTCCGCCGCGTCGCTGGTTTGCGCCGCAGCGGGTATGAGCCGGATCAATGGAGACAGCTGCTCAGGCATTGGAGCTATTCACCTCGCCACAACCGCGTCACGCGGGCCACATATGCCTGCGTTTCGGCGTATGGCGGTATCCCGCCATACCGCTTCACTGCGCCCGGACCGGCGTTGTACGCCGCGATCGCATGCGTCGGGTCATCAAACCGGTTGAGTAAAGACCGGAGGTAGCGGGTTCCGCCGTCGATGTTCTGCGCCGGATCAAACGGATCTGAGACTCCAAGCGCCGAGGCGGTACCGGGCATCAACTGCATCAGACCCATCGCGCCAACTCTGGAGACAGCGGTCGGATTGAAACCGGATTCGGCGCGCACCACTGCCCGAACCAGGTCCGCATCCACGCCGTGCCGGCTGGCGGCCTGTTGGATCAAGGACTCGATCTCCTGGGGAGCGGGGCGCTGACGCATACCAGTGCCGGATGAGATCTCGAGTTGGTTTTGCATAACACGGGCGAACGGCTGCGGCTGAGCATGGATCTGCTGCGGCGGGTCCATCACAAACCGGTTACGTATGGACTGAATGCGTTCCTGAACCGCGTTCAACGCGTCAATACTGTTCATCGTGACCTACCCGGCGACCATCAACCGGGCCACGCGGCCGGTGGCGATCTCATCCAGGAACGCCTGCTCCAGGCGGGCCTCTTCCTGTCGGTGTGCGGTCTTCTGCCGCTCATACAAATTGTCCAGCGCTTGTCGTTCCCGGGCCGCTTCCACCAATCGGATCCGGCAGGCGTCGATCTGTTCTTGAATCAATTGCATCGCCTCAATCTGCTGGGTGATCGCCTCCTCAAGACGCGCCCGATAGCGTTCCCGCGAGCGAACGTCATCAATATCCAGCCGTCCGTTCAGCCTGGCCATTTCTGCCCCAGCCGCTTCCCTGTCGCGGCGCAAACTGTCCAACACCTGGCGTTCACGCAGCAGCCTGGCCAACAGGTCGGCCAGCTCGGCTGCGAGCTGTTCTTCGCGCCGTCGCTTGATATCCAGAACGGTTTGCAATCGAAAACGGAACCGTGACACGGGGTCACCTCATCAGTTGGATCAGGTGTTCCACGGTCTCTTCGAACGTAACGGGTTCGTCTACGCTCTGCCGCAGAAACTCTTGCACTCCGTCAATCAATTCGCGTGCCCGATCGATACGTGCATTGCTTCCGGGCTGATACGCGCCGATATTCAGCAGGTCTTCTGCGGACTTATAGGTCGCCATGACATCGCGCATCGCGCCCGCCATAGCCTTATGCGCTGAGGACGCCACTTCACTCATCAACCGGCTGACGCTGGATAACACGTCAATGGCGGGATAGTGGTTGCGTGCGGCGATATCACGCGATAGAACGATATGCCCATCCAGAATGCTGCGGGCCGCATCGGCGATCGGCTCGTTCATGTCATCACCATCCACCAGCACCGTGTAGACAGCGGTGATGCTTCCCTGAGCGGAGGTGCCTGCACGCTCCAACAAGCGCGGCAGTGTCGCAAACACCGATGGCGTATATCCACGTGTGGTCGGAGGCTCCCCGATGGCGAGCCCCACCTCGCGCTGCGCCCAGGCAAAGCGCGTGAGGGAGTCCATCATGAGCATGACATTGGCGCCCTGATCACGGAAGTACTCGGCGATGGCGGTCGCCACGAACGCGCCCTTCATCCGGCAGATAGGTGACTCATCGGAAGTGGCCACCACCAGCACCGAACGCCTCAAGCCCTCCGGCCCGAGATCCTTCTCGATGAAGTCCATCACTTCCCGACCCCGCTCACCTACCAGACCGATCACGTTCACATCGGCCTCGGTGTGCCCTGCGATCATGCGCAGCAGCGTGCTCTTGCCCACGCCGCTGCCCGCAAAGATGCCTAGACGCTGGCCGGTTCCACAGGTCAGCAACCCATCAATGGCGCGTATGCCGAAGCTCAGCCGATCGGTGATCCGACGGCGTTCCATGGGGTTAGGGGGTTTCCGGTACACCGGGGCACGCATCAGTCCCGTCACGGGTCCCTTACCATCCACCGGTTGCCCCAGTCCGTTCAGAACCCGCCCGAGTAGTGACGGCCCCACATCCACCATCAACGCCTCACCGGTGGCGGTCACCTCCTGACCTTGAAACACGTCTTGCAGGTCACCCAACGGCATCAGCATGACGCGGTTTTCGCGAAAGCCTACCACCTCAAGGGGCACGCGCGCTCCGTCACCGGGGCGTTGTATGGTGCAAATCTCCCCAATGCGGCACTGCGGACCGTCTGACTCCACCACCAGCCCAATCACCTGGGCGACGCGGCCGGTCATCCGCATCGTCTCACAGCCATCCAAACGCTTGCGGAATCGGCTCAGGTCAGGTTGTTGCATAGTGAGCCAAACCGATCTCCGGTCAAGACCACGGAGCGTCGTTGTCCTGTGGAGGCAGCAAGGCGTGTCCTACTTGCGCCAGTTGGGTTTCCAGCGTGGCGTCAATACGCCCCGACGGGGCTTCAATGATGCAGCCGCCGCGGTCAATCACATCATCCACGGTAACCTTGAGGGTCTCGGCCCCCAGCACAGCGCTCAGTTCAGGTTCCGACGCTCGCACGACATCCAGATCATCCGGATGCACGGTCAGCCGTACATCCTGACCGCGTACACGTTCCAGCGCAGTGCGGGCGATCGACACCACGGTATCCGGATGGGTGCGCACCTCGGTGTGGATCACCCGGCGGGCGATCTCCACCGCCAGACTGACCAGTTCCATCTCCGCATTGGCCAGCATCTGGTCACGGTCACGTTCTATTTGCCGCTGCTGTTGTTTCAGGTCTTCGATGGCATGCACCCAACGGGCTTCCGCCTCTGTCATGCCCTGGTTAAAACCGGCTACGCGAGCCTCCTCGCGAATCTGCACGGCTTGATGGCGTGCGTCGGCCAACAGGGTTTCCGCCTGTATGGCAGCCAGCGCCAACGGGTCGGGTTCTGGTTCTGGTTCCGGCTCCATATCCTCGGTCAGACAGGCCACCGGCATCATGTATTCCGGACGGCCGTCTTCCAGTTCGGGCAAGTCGGCTATGGTGGGGTCGTCCTGCGTCAGATCTACCAGCACCAGGAACGGCTGGTAGGAACCCGCCGCCTGACGACGCTTAATAATGCTATTCGATGATCTCATCGTCCCCTCCCCGCCGCGTGACCACATCTCCGGCCTCCTCGAGCCGCCGCACGACCGCCACGATGCGCCTCTGTGCCGACTCTACATCCCGCAACCGCACCGGCCCCATCAGTTCCAGATCTTCTGCCAGCGATTGTGCCGCGCGCTCCGAAATGTTACGGAACACCACTTCGCGTACCGAGTCGCCAACACCCTTCAGGGCCAGCCGCAGATCCTCCTGCTCGATCTCTCGCAGCACGGTCTGGATAGACCGGTTGTCCAGGCTGAAGATGTCTTCGAACAGGAACATTTTCTCTTTGATCTGGTCTGCGAGCGACGGGTTGGTTGCGGCCAGCCCGTCCAATATGTTCCTTTCGGTCGAACGGTCCACATGGTTTAGGATCTCCACCAGCGCAGAGGATCCGCCTGCGGAGGTGACATCCTGCGCTCCCGCTGTGGAGAGCCGATCGAGGATCACATGCTCGATCTGAGCGACGGTGTCCGGGCGGGTCGCATCCATCGTCGCGATCCGCTGAGCGACATCGTGTTGCACATTCGCCGGCAGCGCCTGAAGGATCGCCGCTGCGGATGCCGTGGGAAGGTTGGACACCACCAGGGCGATCGTCTGCGGATGTTCCGTCTGCAGAAGCTGTGCCAGCTGTTGAGGATCGACGGATCGCAGCATCTCGAAGGGGCGTGCACCCGATCGCTGCTGCCCCAGCCGTGACAGGATCTCGCGGGCGCGCTCCGGACCCATGACGTAGATCAAAACCTGGCGGGCGAATTCGACGCCCGCCTTTTCGACGTACTCCGAAGCATTGAACCGTTCGTTGAACTCCGCGGTGACCTTCTGCACTAGGTCCGCGCTGACTTCCTTAAGGTATGCGATCTCGGCGGTGATCCGCTCCACTTCGTCATCGCCCAGGTACTTCAACACTTCGGCGGAGCGTTCTGTACCCAGCGCCACCATCAACACGGCGGCTTTGCGCAGTCCGCTCAGGTGAACGGCGGGCTTTGCGGCAGCCTCATTTGCCGGCGCCTGAGGCGCTGCAGTCTCCATCACTCGTTCAGCCATCGTCTCAACACCTTCGCCACCGCCTCCGGATCGCGCTTGGCCGCCTCGAACAACTCATTCGTACTGCTGTTACCGGTATAACCGGACTCCAACCCTTCCGTGCTGGCCAGGCTGTCGGATACGCCGGACAGGCCCGATGCCTCCAACTGCTGTTGGAACGCCTGCAGCTCCATCTGCGGCAACGACAGCGGCTGGTCGTATGTGTGCCGCTCGGTGGTCACGCCGCGCATCCGGCCAAACAGCGAACGGGTGAACAGCAACAGAATGATCGCCAGCAGCGCGGCGCCGCCCCATTGGATGTACCTGGTCATGCTCTCTTGCTTCGCCGCCTGCGCCATCTCTTTCACGGCCTGCTGCTCCATCGACCGGTCGAAGGGGACACTGACGACCTCTATCTGGTCACCGCGCTGCGAATCGATGCCGGCCGCACCGCTGACCGCCTGACGTATGGAGGGTACCAGCGCCTGCCCTACGGCACTGTCCAGCATGACAGACACAGCCAGTCGCTTGATCTTACCGGGCGCTTGCACCGTACGCTCGGTGCGCTTGGTCACTTGATAGGTCACCTGGTTTTCCGTGCGTCGGTACGTGTCACCGTTGTTGCCGTTCGCCCCCAGCGCGTTCGCCACGGCAGCGCCGGCGGTGGGAGCCGCCAGCCGCCTGGCCGCGCCGTTATACGTCTCTGTAACCTCATTGCGCGTGCTGACAACACCGCTGGCCCCTGTCGCGCCACCGGCGCCGCCGGCCGCCGCCGGTTCGTACATTTCGGCGCTGGTTTCTTTCGTGTCGAAGTCCAGATCGGCGTTAACCCTTACCACCGTCTTGCCAGGCCCCACCACACGATCCAGCATCAACTGCAGATCACGCATCACCTGCAGTTCCATGTCCCGTTTCAACGACAGCTGTGTGGAGCTCATGCGGCTGCGGTTGCCGAACGGTCCGTCGCCCCCCTCAGACAGGAGGTTGCCCACGGTATCGACCACGGCGACCCCAGAGGGCTTCAGCCCTTGAACGGCAGCAGAGACTAACGTGGTAATCGCGGAGACCTGATCCACGCTCAACGACATACCCGGCCGCAGCTTCACCACCACGCTGGCGCTGGAGTCGATCTGCTGATCGCTGAACAGGTTCCGCTCAGGTAATACGATATGCACACGCGCCTGCTCCACAGGCGCCAGTTGGCAAATGGTTCGCGTCAGCTCTCCCTGCAGCGCCCGCTGGAACTCCAGCTTCTGGGTGAACTCGGTCATGCCGAAGTTCGGCTTGTCAAACAGTTCGAAGCCCACGGAAGATCCCTGGGGCAGTCCTTTACCGGCCATCTGCAGCCGCAGTTCGTACACCTTGTCTGCCGGCACTTCCACCACCGCACCGCCAGATTGCAAGCGATACGGCACCTTCGCCTCTTTCAGCTTCTCCACAATCGCATTGCCGTCGCCAGGACTCAGGTTGGAGAACAGCACCTCGTAGCGCGTCTGGCCGGACATCAGCACAGCGGTGATCAGCGCTCCCAGGGCCACCAGCAGCACTGCGATGCTGGTGGCTTTCTGCACCGGCGACAGACGGGACCACGCGTCCCGTATATTGGTGAGGATCTGTTGAGAGTTACGCATTATCGCACCGCCTCACCCGTCACACCTGCATCCTCATGATCTCCTGGTACGCCTCCACAACCTTGTTGCGCACCTGCACGGTCACTCCGAAAGCATCGCTGGCGTGGTTGAGCGCCATCAACACCTGATGGATGTCCTCCACATCGCCCGTGGCCAGTTTTTGCGCCATCGTGTCTGCATTGGCCTGGATGGCGTTCACCTGCTCCACGGTAGATTGAATGGTCTCGGCAAACGAGCCCTGTCCGGAGACGGGCGCTGCCGTTTTCGGCGCCTGGGCGCTTCCGCGTGCACCGGACAGACCGCCCAGCTCTCCGGGTGAGGTGATGTTCCCCAGGTTCAGGGGCAGGTTACCGGGTATCCGCATCGCTGCCCTCCGTTACCCGCGCCCGATTTCCAGAGCACGGGTGATCATGGTCTTCGCTGCGTTCATGGCAGTGACATTGGCCTCATACGCCCGCGTGGCGGAGATCAGGTTCACCATCTCATCCACAACCTGCACATTCGGCATCGCCACATACCCATTGGCGTCGGCATCGGGGTGACCGGGTTGATGCACCAGGCGCGGCGGCTCGGGATCCACGGCAACCGCGGCCACTTCCACACCGGCCGGTCTGATGGCGAGTTCGCCGGAAGGGTCCTGCGCCTGCTGCAGCACCACCTGCATCCGGCGGTACGGTCCGCCAGCAGCGGTGCGGGTAGTCTCGGCGTTGGCGATGTTGGACGCAACGGTATCCAACCGAAGACGCTGTGCGGTCAGTCCCGTGGCGCTGATACGCATGGATGACATTGACATAATGGATTACCTCTTGCCTTCCCAGATGGCGTTACGAAGCATCTCTCCCTTGATCGACGCCGCACGCAACACCGCCTGATACCCCAACGTGTTTTCGCTCAGCTGCGCCATCTCCGAGTCGATGTTCACTGTATTCCCGTTTTCACGCGGCTGGGCCGTTTCGTCGATGGTTGTCTGCGGCGCGACTGCGCGGACACCGGCCGACGCGGATGAGTCCAGCGGCGCCGACTGCGCCAGGGCGTTGCGCAGTTGGTCCTCGAACGCCACTTGAATGCGCTGATATCCAGGTGTGTCCGCGTTGGCCACATTGGCGGCCAGGGCTTTGTGACGGGCTGCCAGTCCGTCCAGCGCCTTGGCCATGCTTATCTGCGTGATGTCGCGTATCATTCCTGTCACCTCGCTCAATCTATATGCAATTCGCATGCCGACCACCCTGTCAGTCCAGCCCGTGACGGGGCTTAAGGAACGATTTCATCTGCCGATACATAGCCTTGAACAGTTCAATCGCGACGCCATGCGCACGGCATGGGCTCTTGGGGGAGAGACGACATGAAGAAACTCAATGCGTTGGTCATCGATGATTCCCGTATCATGCGGCAGATGGTCATGAACTCGCTGAAAAAGACCCAACTGGCTGACTGGGAGTTCGTGGAAGCGGAAGATGGCGAAGACGCCTTGGAGAAGTTCGACCCAAAAACCATCGACATCGTGTTTGCCGACTGGAACATGCCCCGGCTCTCCGGCATCGATTTCGTGCGCCGTGTACGCGCCAACAAAAAGAGCGCGCAAACGCCAATCATCATGGTCACCAGCGAACAGACGGTGGGCAAGATGAGCGATGCCCTGGGACGCGCTGGCGCGACCGCCTATGTCACCAAGCCGTTTACCGTGCCCGACCTGGTGCGCAAGATACAGAAGATCGTGGAAGAGATACCCGAACGGGACGATAAGCCCCAGGGGTTCTTCGCCCGCCTCGTCAACGGATGATCACACGCGGAGGGGATAGCCGTGAGCACGTTACAGATACTCAATGAGACCAGCACTGAAGCGGCCTGCATCCGGGAGGCCGCCGTATCGACGTTCAGCATGATCTGCGGGGATGACCCGGATTATCTGGGCGTTGTCGCCGACCATGACGACGGCGACCGCATCATCGGCATTATGTCGCTGGTCGGCGCACAGCCGCTGTCTGTAATGATCAGCCTGCCACGGGATACCGCCGTGGCCCTGTCCGAAATGTTTGCCGGGTTCGAGATCGACTTTGACAGCGCCGACATGGGCGATGTCGTCGGGGAACTGGTAAATGTGTTCGCCGGCGCCGCAGTGGCGCAGCTTCAGCAGGCAGGGCTCGAGTTCAACATGTCGTTGCCCACGGTAGTGCGCGGCACCGACATGTCCATGCCGTTGCCGGAAGGGCTGCAAACACTGCGCGTGCGGATGCAGGTTCCCGGCGGCCCTTTCGATGTGCGTTTGGTGTCGGGACAGCCGCATCCCAACTTCTGCCGGACGATCGGCTCCTGAACGGAGGCCCATCGGTGAACACGCTGGAACTGCTGGCGACTGCGATCAGCGCGCTGCAACGCTATCCGAATGATCCGGATGCCGTGGTACAGGCGGGGTTGACGCTGGAAAAACTGATCAGTGACGACGACGACGCACTCCCGGGTGTGGATGCGTTGGAGGCGGTACTGGCCGCATTGCAGCGCCTCTATCAGGACGACCTGCTTTGCCCGCTCCGCACCAGAGACGCGGCGGCGGCCGTCTTGTGTGCTCTGGTCGCCTATCTCGAAGGGACCGGAGACGCGCAGCCGCTGGAAGCGGCGCTGGACAGCTTGGCCGCGGCGATCGACTCCGACGAGGCAGACGACGACGCGGATGACGACAGCGCTGATGACATCTGCCTCACCACCACGCCGGGCGGCGGACTGCATGCCCTGGCCGCCCGTATGGTGCTGGTGAACCCGGACGACACGGACTCGGTCGCCAGCCTGTATGATCAGGCGCGCCAGTTCCTTCTCACCGAAGGCATACCGGACCGCATGCACGCCCCGCTGGGAGAACTGGTTGCCGCTCTGGAGCATGCCGCCGGCGGCGACCTGCGCGCGTTCAGCCTGGCGGAGTCTCTGATGGAGACCGTGATCGATCTAGATGAGATGCTGGAGTTGGGCCTGGAAACAGCGCAGGACGACAGCGCCGAACCGGATGCATGCGAAGATCCGACGCCGCATGGTGACGCCTCTACGGAGGCTCCGGCCGAAACGCCGCCTGCCATTGCCGGTGACACGCCCCTGCCGCCGGACGCAGACAGGGAGTTGCTCTCCGAGTTCGTCACCGAGTGCGGCGAATTGGTGGCCAACGCGGAGGCGGCGCTGCTCGTACTGGAAAGCGACCCGGAAGACGCGGAGGCGATTAACACGGTGTTCCGCGCATTCCACACCATGAAGGGCACTGCCGGCTTTTTGGGCATTGATCATATGGCTCAGTTGGCGCACTTGGCCGAGAACCTGCTCACCCGGATGCGCGATCAAGAGATCCGCTGCACCGGTGGATACGCCGACTTGGCGTTGCGCTCTGTAGACTTGATCAAAGCCTGCATCGCATCCGTTCAGGACTCCCTGTCCAGCGGATGGCTGCGCTGTCCCGAAGGGCTGACGAACTTGATGGAAGTGTTAACCAGCCCTGAGGCCCATGGTATCTCAGCCGGCACGACCAGACCAAACACACCGGAACTGGCCTCCGAGGCTACAGGCACAGACAGCGATGAGGACAACACGGTGGTGACGCCCGCGCCCCCATCGCCCGTGCGGTCTGCACCGCAGGCCGCCCGTCGCAGTCTCACGGTGGAGGACAGTTCGGTGCGGGTTCGCACCGAACGGCTGGATCGCCTGATCGAAACGGTTGGCGAACTGGTGATCGCTCAGTCCATGGTAGCGCAGGATCCCGCGGTGATCAGCGGCGCCTACTATGACTTGACCAAGAAAGTGACCCATGCGGGCAAAATCGTACGTGAACTGCAGGAACTCAGCATGTCCATGCGGATGATCCCGCTGCGCGGCACATTCCAGAAGATGGCCCGGCTGGTACGGGACCTGGGACGAACCTGCGGCAAAACGGTGCAACTGATTACCAGCGGTGAAGAGACGGAAATCGACCGTAACATGGTGGACGTCCTGGCGGACCCCCTGGTGCACCTCGTGCGGAACGCAGTGGACCACGGGCTGGAGACCCCAGAGGAGCGCACCGCGGCGCATAAGTCGCCCACCGGGTTGATCGCGTTGAACGCCTACCACGCGGGCGAGAACGTGGTAGTAGAGGTAACCGACGATGGCAAGGGGCTGGACCGCGACCGCATCGTGGCGCGGGCTGTCGCCAACGGCCTGATCGACAGCGACAAAGGCCTGAGCGACTCGGACGTCTATGAGCTGATCTTCGCACCCGGTTTCTCGACTGCAGAAGCGGTCACGGAGGTGTCCGGGCGGGGAGTCGGCATGGATGTGGTGCGGCGGAGCATTGAGTCGCTTCATGGAAAGATCGAAATCCAGTCGATGCCGGGACGCGGCAGCACGTTTCGGTTACGGCTTCCGCTGACATTGGCCATCACCGACGGCATGCTGGTGCAGATCGGCCCGGAACGGTACATCGTTCCCACAGCCAACATCCACCTCAGCTTCCGGCCAGAGCCGGACTCGCTGTTCAGCATCGAAGGGCGCGGCGAGATGGTGATGCTCCGAAACGAGTTAATGCCGGTGTACCGGCTGCACCGGCTCTTCGGCGTTGAAGGCGCAGTGGAAAACCCGGTGGACGGCCTGCTGATCGTCGTTGGGTCCGCAGACCGGCGTTGCGCCTTGCTGGTTGACGAACTGCTGGGGCAGCAGCAGGTGGTGGCCAAGGCACTCAGCGAGGCGCTCGGGCGCATCCAAGGCGTCTCCGGCGCGGCCATACTGGGTGACGGCCAGGTCGGCCTGATCATCGACACAAACGCGGTTTTATCACTGGCGCGTCAGGGCTCCGGCGCGACGCGCATGGCCGCTGCGGCGGCATCATGACTCACCGGGAGGGTGACGACATGGCAACCGACACAACAACCCGTACAGACACCACCGCACGCACCAACACACGCGCCAGCGGCGGTAAGTTTCTGACCTTCTTTCTGGGCCCGGAGGAGTACGGCCTGGAGATCCTGAAGGTGCACGAGATCATCAGCATGATGCCCATCACGCCGGTGCCGCGCACTCCCGAATATGTGTGCGGTGTGATCAACCTGCGCGGCAAGGTCATACCCACCATCGACCTGCGGCAAAAGTTCGACATGCCGACCGCAGAGTATACCGACCAGACGTGCATCATTGTGGTGCAGGTAAACGGTATGCAGGTCGGCGTGGTCGTCGACCGCGTCTCCGAAGTGGCGGACATCGCCGATCAGGACGTAGATGAGACCCCCTCGTTCGGGTCCGAGGTCAACACCGACTACGTGCTGGGTATCGGCAAAACCGATGGACGCGTACGTCTGCTTCTCGATATCGACAAAGTGCTCACTGACGGCGACGTCGCCACACTGGTGGGCGCTGCAGAAGAAGCCATCTAGCGCCGTGCACGAAGCGCGGCCTCACGACCTTACAAGGACGGACACACCATGCGAAACATGAAAATTTCCACAAAACTGCTGGCGGGATTCGGTCTGATGGCCATACTCGCCGCACTGATCGCATGGACCGGCGTTGTCTCTATTCGAAGCGTTGCTCAAGCCGACAAATTGTTATATGAAGTTAACACCGTGCCCCTGGGTGACATGCAGGTCATCGCTTCAGGCATGGACCGAATGCGCTATTATCTACTCGCCGGTTCGAGCAGTAAAACCGCAGCAGAAGCACAGCAGCACCTGGCCGGAGCGGACCGGTTGCTGCAGGAACTGACGGACGCCATCAACCGCTACACCCAGGCGGCTGAGCGCGACCCGAAACAGGCGGAGGCCATCAAGACGTGGAAGGATGCCCGCGCCGTCTGGGCGCCGTACCGCAACCAGGTGATCGGTCTGATCAAAGCCGGGCAGTATACCCAAGCCCGCCAGTTGCTTATGTCACCGGCCGCACAACAAGCCGGTGATGCGCTGGTGACCACCTCCACAGCGTTGACGCAGACCGGACTGGGCTCCGCACAAGAGCGTGCCGACTCGAACACGCGCACCACTAACACCGCGGTCACCTGGATGCTGGCGTTGCTGGCAATCGGGGTCGTCGCGGCGGTCGGTGTGGGGCTGTTCATGAGCAAAGCGATCGGCGGACCCCTGAGCGCCTTGACCCGCGCAGCCAACCAGATGGCCGATGGCGACACCGATATCACCATCCAAGTCGCAGAAAGCCGTGACGAGGTAGGACAGTTGGCGGAGGCGATCCGAAGGGTCACCGATGGCGAGGCAGCCATAGCGCAGACTGCCCAGCGTCTGGCCGCCGGCGACTTGAGCACCTCCATCGTACCCCGCTCCAGTCGGGACATGCTGGCGCAGTCCATGCAGCAGGTACTCCAGTCAATCAGCGCACTGGTCACTGAGATGGGCGTGCTCTCCGCGGCGGCCAAGCGCGAGCAGTTTGAGACCCGAGGTAACGCCTCACAATTCCAGGGCGCGTATGCCGAGGTGGTGCAGGGTGTCAATGAGACGCTAGATACGGTGGTCGAAAAGACGTTCTGGTATGAGTCGTTGCTGGACTCCATCCCCTTCCCCATCTCGGTCACGGACAACGACATGAACTGGACGTTCATCAATAAACCCGTGGAGGACATGCTGTCCATCAAGCGCAGGGATGTACTGGGACGCCATTGCAGCAACTGGAACGCGGGCATCTGCCGCACTGAAAACTGCGGCATCGCCCGGTTGCGCAAGGGTCAGCTCATGACCACCTTCCAGCAGATGGGACGCGACTTCCGGGTCGACACCGCGTACATCCGCAACACCCGCGGCCAGCAGGTTGGGCATATCGAAGTCGTGCAGGACATCACCGCCATGAGCCGGGTGGCCCAGTTCCAGCAGGAACACGCGGATCGCGTCTTGATGGCGCTGGATGGGATGGCGGCAGGTAACCTCAACGTATCCGTTGCTGTGGACGCGGCAGACGAGTACACAAAGGACACCCATGCGGCGTTCTCGCGGATCGCTGCCAACGTGGACCGCGTCCGCGACGCCGTCACGCTGATGGCCGAGGACGCCGCCATGCTGGTGGACGCGGGAGTCAACGGAAGACTGCAGACGCGCGCGGATGCATCGAAACACCAAGGGCAGTACCGACAGATCATCGAGGGCTTCAACGCCACGCTGGATGCGGTGATTGAGCCACTGCGTACAGCCGCTGATTTGATCGAAACCGTAGCGTATGGCCGTGACTTTTCTGACATCACCGCCCAGATGCGAGGAGATTACGCCGCCATCAAAGAGAACGGCAACGCCATGCGTGAGACGTTGTATGGCGTTCTGGGGGCGCTGATGCAGATGGGTG
>CAZHSN010000084.1:0-15921 GCA_964535125.1 uncultured bacterium | reverse complement strand
ATGCCGGACGGGTACGACACCCCGGTTGGCGAGCATGGAGGACGTCTCAGCGGAGGACAACGGCAGCGTGTGGCGATTGCGCGCGCCCTGTTGCGTAATCCGGCCATTCTGGTGATGGATGAAGCCACCGCCGCGCTGGACGCCGCCACGGAGACGGCCATTTTCAGCACACTGGAGCATCTGCGCACCGGCCGGACAATCATTGTGATCACGCACCGGCTGGCGCCGGTGCGCACAGCAGACCAGATACACGTGCTGGATGAAGGACGACTGGTAGAAAGCGGTTCGCACGATACACTGGTTCAACGCGGCGGACTGTATGCCTCGTTATGGCAGAAGCAGAACGCGTTCACCTTTGCAGCCGACGGCTCCATTCAGATGCCGGTGTTGCGCCCGCTGGGGGCTGGCGCGACGGCTGAAGAGCGGTTCCTGCGTGAGGCGGCCGCCCTTCTGGTGGTGGAAAACATCCCGGCGGGTCAGCAACTGATCGCAGCCGGCGATGTGCCGGATCGCATGTATATGCTGGCGCGCGGGCGTGTCGCCATGCAGCCCGGTGCATCTGATGCCGATCCGCCGTCGATGCTGGAGGACGGCGATCACTTTGGCGAGTTGGAGTTGCTGGGAAACCTGCCGTACCGGCATACCTTGACAGCCGTAACCCCCTGTGTGTGCCTGACCCTGTCACGCAACGCGTTCTTCCATCTGCTTCAGCGCATGCCCCAACTGCGCGCCGGTATGGAGGCTGCATTGCAGGCCTACCGCCAGCAATAGGGATCCGGCTTGACAGCGTACACACCGCCTACTTATGCTGTAATCAGCAACGCGCCACAACCTGTCCGGAAACCAGGAGCCCGCTGACTTCGATGCAGATCACAGAGCGTTTATGAGGGGTATGGTCATTGTCGCCAGCGCCGGTAACTTTATCGTGCGCGAAAATGGCAATGAGTGGATTTGCACGGCGCGAGGTAACCTGAAGAAGGATCTCGTGTTCAGCCAAAGCGGCAGTCTGCCGCCTCGCGTGCAGCGTGCCGGCCGTCGGCGGGTGTCCAACACAGTGACTGTGGGTGATCAGGTGATCTTCGAATCAACCGGCGTTGGGATCGGCGTCATTGAAGCCGTTGAGCCGCGCCGTACCGC
The DNA here is from genome assembly GCA_964535125.1 of uncultured bacterium. GTDB lineage: Bacteria > Armatimonadota > HRBIN16 > HRBIN16 > HRBIN16 > CAZHSN01. The sequence goes on along the minus strand of CAZHSN010000084.1, from coordinate 14,784 downwards.
GGTGTTACGGTTCGTACCGCGTTCACGGGATGTGCAGGTAATAGCGGCCAACATCGACCTGCTGCTGGTGGTGTTTGCCGTCTCCGATCCCCGGCTTGATCCGTGGAAACTGGATCGCTACCTGGTGGCTGCACGTGACAGCGGGCTGGAGCCGCTGGTGGTGGTGAACAAGTGCGACCTGCAGGCCGACGATCAGGTGATGCAATGGCTGGACATATACGAGCGGATCGGGTTCGATCTTATCTATGCCAGTGCGGTCACCGGGCAGGGTATCCGCGAACTGCAGCTGCGCGTAGCACAACAGGGCGCCGCGTTAACGGGGCCCAGCGGCGCCGGGAAAAGCAGCCTGTTGAACCGCCTGTGCCCGGATGCGCATGCGGAGACCGGCGCGGTGGGCGCCATCACGCACCTGGGACGGCACACCACCACCATGGCGCGTGTGTACGATTTACCTACCGGCGGATGGGTGGCGGATACACCGGGTTTACGCAGTTTTGAACTGTGGGATGTGGATGAACAAGCGCTGCTGGCAGGTTTTCCTGATGTGGAGGAGACGTTGACCGGTTGCCGGTTTAGCAACTGCAGTCATCGCACGGAACCGGGTTGTCCGGTTCTGCAGGCGCTGGAGGACAACCGATTGGATCAGCGGCGCTACGAGAGCTTTTTGGCTCTCTGGAACGAACTGCGCAGCCGTCGCGCATAACGTCGGCAGAAGGGATTACCGATGACACATCAGACTATCCTCCGAATAGCGTTGATCGGCGTCTGCCTGGTCACCGGGTTGAGCGGGATCGCCCAGACACCAGAACCAGATGCATCCGAACCGGCAGGAACTGACGCCATCAATCCCATGGTGCGCGTCCTGCTGACTGCCGTGACGGCGCCTGCGTTGACGGTCGATAGCGACGGAACCATAGATTGCACAGGTGACATTGACGCCAGCGTGCAGGCGGGACCTCGCCAGCGCCTCAGCGTGTCTATTGATCAGCAGGCGATCATGCTGCAGGTGCAGGGGCGCGTCTACTACGGTCGAACGTGGCGGCTCAGCAGTGAGCGTCCGGTGCGTGTCCGAACCGCCTCCGGCGTTAGCCGACAGTTGCGCGGTGCGCTTACGTTGCGGATCCGCAACAACCGCATTGAGGTGATCAACACGCTGCCGCTGGAGGACTACCTGCTGGGCGTGGTGCCCGCCGAAATGCCCGCGTCGTTCGCTCCCGAAGCGCTGAAGGCCCAGGCGGTCGCCGCCCGCACCTATGCCGTGCGGGAACGCTGGCGCTGGCTGGAACAGGATGCCGACATGACCGATGATGTGCGCAGCCAGTCCTACCGGGGGATGCAGGCGGAGAACGCCGCGGCAACAGCCGCCGTTCAGGCTACTGCCGGTGTGGTGCTGGAGCGCGACAGCCGTCCAGCGGACGTGATGTTTTCGGCTGACTGCGGCGGTTTTACGCAGGATACCGGCCGTGCCGATGCCGCCGACGGCGGGCTGCACTACTGTGAGCCTGCGCCCAACCATCGCTGGCGGCGTGTGTTCACCTGGGCGGAGATCACTTCGGCTGCCGGCGCGCCGGCGGAGGATCCCTCGGTGGATGGCCAGTCAGACCGCAGTGGACGGCGGATAGACGTGACGTTCTATGAGCGCTCCCCACGGGTGCGCGAGGTGCGGTTCTCCGGTGCGACTGGCGTCTGGACGGTGTCCGGCACGATGCTGCGCACGAAGATGTCCCTTCCCAGTAATCTGATGACCCTGACGATGCTGGACACCGATACCGTGGTGGTCGAAGGATCCGGTAACGGCCACGGGAACGGGCTCTGCCAATGGGGCGCTCAGGGCCGCGCGCTGGCGGGCCAGAGCGTCACGCAGATCCTGCAGCTCTACTATCCCGCCGCACAACCCGTATACCTCACTGAGGCGCTCTGGTCGTGGCGTCCGTTGCGGGCGCGCCAGATTGGCCGGTAGTCCCAGCGGTTGCGCAGGATAGCGGCTGTTTCATAGCGAAACGGACAGCATAACGACGCCGCATCTGCTGTGCAGCGGACCCGGCGCATGAGGTGACACAGCATGACAGATACGCAAGTGCGCATTGGAGTCGTCGGTATCGGCGCGATGGGCAGCCATCACGCCGCTTACCTGCGTGAGGGAGCGATCCCCCGTGCGACGCTGGGCGCGGTGTGCGATGTGGACGCGGCGCAGATGGCCCGCTTTCCGGACACGCCGCAATTCCAAGACGCCCGGGAGCTGATCGACTCCGGACTGGTTGATGCCGTGATGGTGGCTACCCCGCATTACGCGCACACCACCATCGGCATGGCGGTGCTGCAGGCCGGTTTGCATTTGCTCGTGGAAAAGCCGATATCGGTCCACAAGGCGGACTGCGAACGGCTGATCAGCGCCTGGAAGGGCGATGGACAGGTGTTCGCTGCGATGTTCAACCAGCGCACCACGCCGGCCTTCAAGCGGCTGAAGCGTTTGATAACCCAGGGCGAGTTCGGCAGGATCCATCGGGTGGAATGGGTCTGCACCGACTGGTTCCGTACGAACGGCTATTATGCCCAGGGATCGTGGCGCGCGACCTGGGACGGTGAGGGCGGCGGTGTGTTATTGAACCAGGCGCCGCACCAGTTGGATATGTTCACCTGGCTGTTCGGCATGCCGGATCGCGTCACCGCATTCTGCCGGTTCGGTTCCCAGCACCCTATAGAGGTGGAAGACCGGGTAACCGCCTACCTGGAATATGCCAGCGGTATGGAGGGGCTGTTCCTGACCACCACCGGCGAAGCGCCGGGTACCAACCGGCTGGAGATCGCTGCGGAACGTGGGCGCGTGGTGCTGGAGGGCAGCCCCATTGAGTTCATCCGCAATGAGATCGAAGTCACTCCCTTCCTGGAGGATCTTAACAACGTCTGGGCGGTGCCTGAGCGCTGGCGTTGTGAGATCCACGCGCCGGGAGGCGGTGGCCAGCACAAAGAGATCACCCGTAACTTTGTGGATGCCATTCTGGACGGTGCGCCGTTGATTGCTCCGGCCAGCGAAGGCATTCACAGCGTGGAACTGGCCAATGCGATGGTCTACAGTACGCTGCTGGATCGAGCGGTGGATCTGCCGCTGGACGGCACCGCCTATGAAGCCGCCTTGGGACGGCTGCGTAACGGAGAGCAAGCCCGCCGGGGTATGCTCGCAGGCTGATCCGGTGATAACCGGGACGCCGGAGACGGCGTCCCGGAAGCTCGCTCAGGGCGTGAGCACGATGTCCACGGGATAGTCGGGATGTTCCATCAGTTGTCGTAACTGACGGTCCAGGGTGCGACAGACCGCAGTCAACAGTCTGCGTTGGCACAGCGACACGCGGCGGCCAGGACGCGGAGCCGCGGGGTAACGGTGCGCCCGTTCAACCACATGGGGAAATACTGCCCCCCAAGGCTTTATCTGATCTGCCTGATCCGAAGGCAACTCGCCCGCATACAGGTAGGGGCTTAAGGGGTTTTGGTCATCGGTGTCGGGGCGGGTGCGGATATCGGGGCCCACCAGTCCTCCGGTCTGTGTGATCCCTTCATGCGTGGGTACGTCCTTCAACGTCCAGTTGATCCAGCCGACCGCACAGCCGCGTGTCTGTTCGATCAGCGCCAGGTTCCAGTCGCGCTGCTGCTCAGCTGTGTTGCCCTGCCAATCGTTTTTCCCGCCATGCCATCCCGTTTCGCTGAGAACCACGGGTTTTTGCGTATTGACGCGCACGCAACGCACGGCGGTTTCCAAAAACCGCAACTGACGCCGTTTCATGTTCGGGTCTCGCGTCAGCGTTTCGTACCACTCGGTCGTAAACGGCGGGATATACACCGGGTAGGTATGGAAACCGATGAAGTCTACAAACGCCGACAGCCGCTTCAACTCATTGCCTGACCACCCATACGGTCCTCCGTACCCCGCAGCCAGCTCGTTTCTGAACAGGGGAAACGCGAAAAGGATCAGATCTACACAGATCAGGTGGTTCCGATCGACGCGGCGGATGGCCTGCGCGATGGACAGAAGCTTGCGCGCATACAACCAGCCCCGATACTCTTGCCAATCCGCCAGGGTGGGATCTCCGGGTGCGTTGAGATGATCCAGATAACTGCGCGCCGGCTTCACCCCTCGCACGGGGTCGACGTCTGCCTGGTGGTTCAATGCGCCGACCCATCGGTTCCAGACGGCCTCGCGATCCGCCTGTTTCATTGACACTCCCCAAGCCCTGGCATTGTCAGCGTGTGTGCGGTACCGGGTATCTAGAAACAGGTCCCATAAGGCGCGGTCACCCGGATATCCCACCAGACAGATGCCTTCGGCATCGAGATCCCAACAGAAGATGGTCGGGTCGTCACGAAAGCGGCGCGCCGCCTCAGTGAATGCCTGCACATAGAACGGTAGATGCGTGTTATCCTGCAGTACACGGTCACGCACGCGTATGTCGATATACAGTCTTAGGCTGTGCCTCTTCGCCGTGTCTACAATGTTCTGACATCGCTTCCAGTCCAGTGGAGACCCAACAGCGGGATTCGTCGGATCACTGTTCAGTGCGCTCAGAGTCCAGACCATCCGCAGTGTGTTGCATCCCAGCCGTGCGGCCAGCGTGAAGTCATGCTCCAATCGCTCAGGGCGTTGGTGATCCCACCAGTTCAGCGGATCAATCTCCGGATGGCGGTCATCCAGATAGAACGCCCCCATGGGTGCGAACACACGTCCATCGGCGTGGGTGAAGTGAAACCTGTCGCGCGCTACGCGGATGAAGTCTGCCATCTGCCGCCTCCTGCCGGAGCAGGAGTCCCTGCACCGGACGTCGAACACCATACTACGTGTCGTACCTGCCTACACCATACCACCCCAAGGAGACGCCCCATGAAACGACTTTACCTGACGGCCGGGCTCCTCGTTGTGATGTCGGCGCTGACCGCTCCGCTCACCGCACAACCGCGCGATCTGTATGCGGATACCTGGGCCGCACGTGATGGACTGGGCCGCACGTTGAGTGATCAACGTATCGCCGGACCGCGCCGCACAGGCCGTACGGTGGGTATCTTCTACTTTTTGTGGCATGGACAGCACGGACAGCAAGGGCCTTTCAACATCACCGAACTGCTGCGTGACAATCCTGATAACCCGGCTTGGGGTCCTCCTGGCGCATTTCATCACTGGGCAGAGCCCGAACTGGGATATTACGTTGGCGGAGAACCCTATGTGATTCGCCGGCACGTGCAGATGCTGGAAGCGGCCGGCGTGGACATGCTGATCTGCGACGTCACCAACGCCTTTACCTATCTCCCTGTGGTGACATCGCTGTTCCAAACGCTGGACGCGATCAGCGCCGAGGGGGGATGGACGCCTACGGTCACCTTCATTGCATGGAACGGCCACTTGCGTGCAGTCGAGAACCTTTGGAAGGATGTCTATCAAAAGGACCTGGGGCGTAAACACTGGGCGATGTGGAAAGGCAAACCGCTGCTGTTGACCAATCCGGAAGGGTTGACCGACGAGCAGCTCAACTTTTTCACCATTCGTCAGTCCTGGGCTTGGAGTGCAGCGCCCTGGTTTGGCGATGGCAAAGACCGCTGGCCCTGGTTGGATCACTCGCCGCAGAAGTGGGGATGGCACGAGTCACCCGACAAACCGGAGTTCGTGCCAGTTGCAGTGGCTCAGCATCCCACCACCAACATCGGCCGCAGCCATCATGGCGGAAAGCAGCCACCGGAGTCGGAATGGCGCAGCGCGGCGAATCCCTACTTCCAGGAACAGGCTGCGCGTGCGCTGGCCGTGGATCCGGAGTTCGTGTTTATAACCGGATGGAACGAGTGGGTAGCTCAGCGATTTATCGCCGATCAATCCACCACGTTTATTGGCAAGCCGCTGCCGGCAGGCGGCAGCACGTTTGTGGATGCGTACAACGCCGAGTATAACCGTGATATCGAACCCGTGCGAGGTCTCTATAACGATGCCTCGTATTACCTGATGGTGGATTTCATTCGCCGGTACAAAGGCGTACGCCCGCTGCCGGCGCCCCGGGCGCTGGCTACACCGCGTATCGACGGCCGTTTTGATGAGTGGCCCCGGATCACACCGGTTTACCATGACAGCATGGGTGACACCGAGCATCGCAACGCGGACGGCTGGGGGGCCGCTGGACCCTATGTGGATACCAGCGGACGCAATGACATTCTCGAGTCGCGTTTAGCGGTAACGCCGACGCATCTGTTTGCGTATGTGAAGACCCGGCAGGCGCTTACCCAACCAGCCGGTGACGATTGGATGCTGCTGTTTTTGGACACCGATGGCGATCTCAGCACCGGTTGGAACGGCTATGAACTGGTGATCAACCGCACGGTTCGCGGCGGACGGCTGGGCAGTATTGAACGCTGGAACGGGCAGACCTGGAGGCCAGTGGGTAACGCCCCGCTGGCGTTCCGTGGGCAGGAGTTGGAACTGTCGATTCCCCGGAACCTGGCCCGCTTGACCGGGCGCCTGAACGTGCACTTCAAATGGGCTGATCACTGCGGGCCGCTGGAGTCTGTGGTGAACTTCGCCGAACGCGGCGATGCCGCTCCGGACCGGCGGTACGCCTATCGCTTCGAAGAGCGCTGATCGGGACAGTACACCCCGTGCCGCAGGCCGGCACGGGGCAACGGCATCAGACCGTCTCGATGTGTACATCGGGGGTATAACCGGCAGGGGTTTGCGTTTCCACCGAGACGCCTTCAGGGACGGATACATACAGGTGGAATCTGTCCGCGTTGATGCGCCACCGGATGGTGATCAACCCCTGCGGCGCCGGTACGGCGCCGGCAGCCCAGGACAGGCCACATGGGTGCGGCGCGACGCGAATGGAGCGGCATCCCGGCGCCAGGATCTCGAACCCCAGTTGGCAGGCGGGCAGGAAGTAGGCCGGCGCCGCGCTCCAGGCGTGACTCCAACTGCGGCTGGGTGACCATCGGCCCATCGCCCAACTGGCGAACGTTTCCCAACAGGTAGTGGCGCCGTACCGAAGCATCTCGCCCCAGTTCCGGCGTATCCACTCAACGATCGTCTCGTAGTCGCCATGTCTGGCCAGGGCATCAAAGCTGAACCACATCATGAACGGTGAACCCACTTGAGTCCAGCCTTCGGGTACGCCGGTGATCAGCGAGGTGACACGCGCGGTGCGCTCGGGGGGCACAACGTCGCACAGGTACGCCACCACTTGCGACTGCTGGCTGAATACCTGTCCCGGTGAGCCATCCGGCAGAATAGCGTCCCGGTAGCCTTGCTGAACTTCATCCCAAAGCTGGCTGTTGATCGCCTGGGTGATCTCTTGTGCGACGCGGCGGTACCGGTCCGCCCCGCTGATCCCGGCCAGGTTCATCAGGTTGGCCATGCGGCGCAGTGTCATGACAAAGAACGCATTTTCATGCGTCATCGCGCCGCCAGGCGGACACTCCATATGCGCCCAGTCCAGCATGTTCCATGAGGCATACTGCAACAGTCCGGTCGTCCCCCGCTTGGATATCAGGAACTCGCACATCCGCTGCATGTACGGCAGCATATCGCGTACGAACTCCAGGTCGGCGGTATAGCGGTAGTACTCGTCGATGGCGATGGCCCACAGGAAGCTCCAATCCGGGATGTCGCCCCGTCTGCCGCTGGGCACATGCGACTCCGGGATCGGCCAGCCATGCATCGACTCGGCCGCGAGCCGCAGGCACCGGCGGGTGATCCGGCTGTCGCCGAACAGCAGATGCGCCGCCAGCGACTCATTACGCGAGTCGCCCACCCAGAAGGTCTGCTCATATGCCGGGCAGTCCACAAAGGTGTCTTCCATGCAGAGCCGCGTCGTGCGGCGTGCGATCTCGTATGCCTGGTTCAGCGTGCCGTCGCTGCACCGGAAGTCGCCGCGATAGAGCACCGGATAAGTGTTCCGGTAGCATCCGATCCACCGGATCCGCACCGGGCGGGATGCTGACCGGATGGTAACCTGCAGATACCGAAATGCCCGCCTGACTTCACTGCTGAAGCGCTGCCATCCGTCCCGCGTGGTGTAACGCAGTGTGTTGTTCAGGTTGTCAGTCCAATTCCATTGCCCATCGACGATGGCCTCAAACCCGTTGCCGTCGATGACCGTTCCGGCGGCTGCGTCTACCTCAAAGGCGATATGGCCCACAACCTCGTGTCCGAAGTCGAGCAGCAGTTCCGTATCGGTGTTCGGAGACGGGTGTATGGTGCAGTAGTCGGCGCTGAGCGAAGCGAGCGCTTCGGGGCTGTCCAGCGCCGCCCACGCATCGCCGGCATCGCGGCGCAGATTGCTGAGCGCGAATATGTCCACCGGGCACTCGCTCCACGGGATCGGACGCAGCCGCGGCAGCCAAGCTGTTAGCTCCTCAGCGCTGTGTACGCTCCAGATCGCTGCCGCTTCCGGTTCAGACCACTGGCGACAGCGCCAGATCGCCGCCGGACCGACTGATGAGCCGTCCGGAGGCGTGATGTGCAGATCGACGTCCGTATCAAAACACCAAGATGGCATTGACTGTACTGCCTGCTGCTGTATCAGCAGCAGGTTCGGGCCGGCCTGCAGGCGGAGAGACACACGGTCGTGATGCGGTTCGAACACGATGTCATCGCCGTTCAGGCGGGCAGCCTCGAACCCGTCCAGACCAAAGGTGGCGTTCATCCGGATCCAGGTGACGTCCGCTGGCCGGTCAACAGTTAACAGGACCGCCATGAGCGTTCCCCATCCGGCGCCAAACACCTCGGGGGCGTTGGGCGCCACCTCACGCAAGGCATCCCAAAGATCGATCATGACCAGGTGGCGCGGCGCCACGGTTCGGCGGGCTGATACAACGCTGCGGACACATATCGGTTCGCGGGTCGACAGGGGGATATCACGCGGAACCATCTCTACGAACGGCTCCATACCCACGGGTCCCCGCACGCTCGCTCGGCTCCATGCGCTGTCATCATAGTCAGGTTGTTGCCATCCCTCGGTGGCCGTGCGCGCGTCGTATTGTTCGGTAAATGCCAACCCCCACGCCAGGCGGGGAACATCACGCCGGAAGCCGGCGTGCCGCGCGCAGCGCCATGAGGCATCGGTGTTCACATCACCAGCAGAGGTCAGCAGACGCGCCAGTAGTCCCCCGGGGCCGCCCTCATACTGTCCGTTCACAACACCCCATCGTACCACCATCACCGCCAACACGTTGTGACCGGCAACAGCCCAAGGCGACACATCAAAACTGTCATATTGTTTCGACCGGTTCCAGCTTCGCGCGGGCCCTTCACCCACGCGGTGTCCGTTGAACCACAGCACATACCGGCTATCCGCGGAGATCACCAGCGGCAGTTCATCGGGTACAGACTCAAGCGTCAGGCTTCTGCGGAAACAGAGGTACACGTTACGCCCGCCCGTATCTTCATCCGACCAGATCCAGGATGCATTGCCCCATGGGTCCATGTCCGTACTCCTCGCAGTGGTTGGCATTTACAATCCAGTGTACCAATGGGTTAGAATATGTACCATGCGGTATAACATTGGAGCCAAACTGTGCAGCATTGGATCCTGACTCTCTTCATCATCACCACATGCATGGCGTCGTACGCAGCCTGTGCGCGGCAGGCCACAGAGACCCCGCCACTGGCCTCCGGCGTATACAACTTCCAGGGCGCTCCGTTCGACAACTGGACGCTGGTCGGGCTACAGGATCCGCGCGTGACCGGGCTGGATATCTACTGCACGTGGTCGGAACTGGAACCGAGTGCCGGAGCGCCCCGGTGGGACTGGCTGGAACGCACGTGTGAACCCTGGTGGAGCCGCGGCAAGCAGGTGGCCCTGCGGGTATCGACCGGAGGGCACCGAGCCCAAGGCACTCCCGAATGGGTGTTTCAGAAAGGCGTGCGCCGTATCACGGCCGGTGCTCCTTTCGCCGACTTTGAACGGGATACCGATGGCTTTGAGCTGATGTCCGGAGCAAGTCGTACCGAAACAGCCTCACCACCGGCGGCGGGCAAAGCGGTGATACGGGCAGCCCGGCGCGGCGCTTTCCTCCTATCACCTGCCAACTGGGGACTTCCGGCCGGCGAGACCGTTACGGTGACGTTCGATGTACGGTGCGTCCGCTCCGGACGGCTCATGCTGCTTCTGCGCGCGCCATCCGGCAAGTCACAGCCTCTCACCTCCTGGATGCTGCGGAAAGGCCGGTCCGGACCGCTCGAGCATACGTTCCGCGTTCCCCATCGGACCGGTATGCGTGTCCAGTGGGAACTCGACCAGACCGCGCACATGGATGTCGATAACGTTCTGTTGACGCGGCGTTGGGACTGTCCGGAGTCATACCCGGTCTACTGGCAGCCGGCATTCCGCGCCCAACTGGAGTCACTCGTTCAGCGTCTGGCTGTGAGGTATGCAGGCAAACAGAGCTTCGCGTTCTTCTCGGTGAACGGTATCGGACGTTGGGACGAAGCGATGCTCAACACCGGTGACGCCTGGAATGATGACAGCCTGAAGAGGCAGTGGCTGGCTCAGGGATATACGCCGGAAGGATACCTTGATCACCTGATCTGGGCCATGGATCTGTGGCGTCGCTGCTTTCCCGGTGATCATCTGGCGTTAATGACGGCGTATGGATTCAACGATCCTGACTGGACGCCCTGGCTGTGGTACCGCATGAGCGAAGAGGCCGCGAAGCGCGGCATCCATATACAACAGAACGGCTGGAGCGGTAAGTACTCCCAGTGGCACAACAGTTTCCAGTTCTCGTGGGCGCCGGCCCGTTTGGGAGTCCGCCCGATCTATGAACCAGGCGGCGGACCATCCGGTATGGATCTTGAGACAACCGAGGGGTACATGCTGAGAGGGTTATTGGATAACAGCACCATCCTCACCTGGTACGCGCCTGACCTGCGGGATTCCGCCCAGCAGGGAGGCATCGATCTGGCCGCCATGGGGATCGGACATCGTTGGAACACCTGGTTCGCACGGCTGCGGCCCTACTCCGTAAGCTACCATAAACGGCCTGATCGGGTGACCTCGCATCGCAACCTGTTCCTGGGGATTACCCAGTTTCAAGACCCCGACTGGCTGGCGCGCAGCCTGGGCGGCGGAGGCGGAGCCGGTATCTACGAACAGACCGCCGGCGAGTGGGCCCTGCGTACCGACATCGCCAGCGGCAACCGGTATCTGTATCTCGACCTGGATGACCGTGCGGTGTGGGCAGGGCTCCGCGGCGCCTCCCTGGCAATCAGATATCTGGACCGGGGAATACATCCGTTTACTGTGGAAGGATATGACCATCAGCAGGCACAATGGCGCACGCTGTTTGTGGCGCCACGACGCAACACGGGAAAGTGGCTGGTATATCGAATCCTATTGCCTGACTGGACCGCCCGACACCCGATGGACTTAACCAACAACGAATGGAAAGACCTGCGCATCACGGCATCCGATGAGGATGTGTCGGTTACCGACCTGCAACTGCAGTTCCTTAAGGATGCCGACTGGCGCGAGGCAGTCGTTCAGGAAACGCGGCCGACAGATGCGGTGCGTCGGCTTAAGCCGGGTGAAGCCATGCAAGTCACTCTGGACCGACCGGACGGTCTGGTGTCGTCAATCCATGTGCCGATCTGGCGACCGGATCGTTCCGCTTGCACCGTGGAGCTGGAGGTAAGGGACATCGAAACGCGGTCCCAGCCGGTAGTATGGCAGTTCGCCATGGCCAGCGATGGCGAATGGCTGCGTGTCCCCTGGCCGACGGCTGCCCGCTCGGCATGTGTCTCGCTCCGTGTGGTGTCGGGTGAGGCAGGCTGGAGGCTGGCCGCAACAGGGCAGCCGGCCTGGCGTTCATGCCGGTGGCAGGTAGAGAAAACTCGGGCATCGGACGCAACAGAGATAACGCCTTTCAACAACAATCAGGCAGAACTGCACATCAAACGGCCTTGGTGCGGGTTGGAGATACGGCCGTCGTCCGGTACTCACCTGGTCGCTCGTGCACGGTTGGAACGATGGCTGGGCTCCTGGCAGGCAGTTGCCGATCAGCTGGTCCCGTTCGAACCGGCAGGAAGTGCCTTGATTGCGTCTGGGCCGTTACCGGCCGGACATTACCGGTTGATTCTTGAGACCACCGGGGCCGACAGACCGCAATCAGATCTGGCCGCCGGCGTTCGGCCGGTGTATCTGCTCCCAGTACACGCCGACACGGCGGCATGGGACGGAGCGCAACAGGCTCACGGGTTCACCATCGCACGCTATGTATGCCCGGAACACAACCGGCATAACGGGAGTTGGGAGATTCCACTCTCCATAGCCTGCCACTCGGTTCCTGGCAGCCAGGTGGTCTTCCGGATAACGAACGGCAGTCCGGCTCCGGTAGCCAGGCTCTTCTGGCGAGGCGAAAGCGAGGTATGGGATGTCAACCGCAGTGTGGATATACCCGTACTGCCGGACGACATGCATGAGCGAACGTACACCGCACGGCTGCCGAAATGTCAGACCCCGATCACGGCTATGCGACTGGAACTGATGAACATGTGGCCTGAAAGCGGCCAAGCGGCGCTTCACTGGCTTGAGTTGCGTGATCCGCCGCTGCTGACAGCCGAGTGGAACGGTACCGAACGGCTGTTGAACGGCGAGTGGATGGCTCAGTTCGGGCTGCAGGAGATGACACCGGACAAGACCGGATGGCGCGGTCAGTGGCGCGGCGACCTGGGCGGTGTCCGTGCTGTCAACTGCCTGATCACCGGCAGATGGCGTACCGAAGCGGATGCATCGCAGATTATACGCCTCAAGTGGACGCCACCGGCCGGGGCGACAGGCGTGTCATGGCGTTGGATCCACGACGGGGTGACGCATCGCGTGGCGGCGCCAGTCATGACCCATGGCCGGCCCGTTGCGACACTGTTGCCGGTGGGAACCACGCCCGGATGGACGGGAGATATCGATACCCAGCAGGTCGCCCTGTTAGGCTGGCCACCGGATGGCGTACCGGCGGATCTCACGTGGACTTCGGCAGAATTGATGGATACCAAACCGGTGATCGCCGAGCAACTGCATGAACCGGTCGCATTGATCCGGAACCGAACGCAATGCGGCTGGCGACCGGGGATCGCGGCTGATCCAGGTCATATGCTGCGCCTTAACCTGGAGCCGGAAACCGACGCCGGAGCCGTGCGCGTCCGTTGGAAGACCACGTCCGGTGCGGATGAGCAGACAGTATCCATATATAAAGGTATAAGCGTCCTCTGGCTGCCCGTGGGAGAGCATCCGAAATGGCGCGGACGTGTTGTGTCCGTTCAAGTATCCGCCGCAGACGACACCTCGGTCACAATAACCGGGTGGGGGTTGTATACCGGGCAGGCGGTGGAGACTCGATCCTTTGGCCCGGGCAGCGCCCGAGGTGATCTGGCCGGCTGGACGGTTGGAGGCATCTTCCACTCCCCGCGAGTCCCGGCCACAGGTGGGTTGCGTGTTTCGGCAACCGATGGCGGAATCGGGTGGTTTGAGCACATCATACAGGCGCCTTCCCGCCGGGCTCTGTCGCCTTGGCAGTTGCGCGTCAGGGTCCTTCTGGATGTGTCTGGGCCGGTTCAGGCCAGGCTGGTCGGTCGGAGCGAGGAGGGAACCGAGATGCGGACGGCGTTCCTGCTGCAGCCTGACCCGCAGGGATGGGCTGACACCCGGGTACGCCTGGCGGGCTGGGACCCAACGGCTGGAGCACTGCGGTTACGCCTGGAGGTTGATTTGCCACATGCCGCCGACTGCACGCTCGAAGAGATCGTGCTGGACGGCTGCGACGGGTACACTTCAGGTGATACCACTCAGGAGGACCAGCCATGAGCCCCGGTTATTATGTCTTACCCGCCGAGGTAGCGGATAGCGCCGTACCCGAAAACGGGATACTCAGCCGCACGTTATTCGAGGACGACCATCAGCGGATCATGGTCTTCGCATTCGATGCAGGGCAGCAGCTCTCCGAGCACACCGCATCGGTGCCGGCCACCATACAGATCCTGCGCGGGGAGGCCACCGTGACGCTGGGCGGAGACGCGTTCCAAGCGTCGCCAGGCAACCTGTTCTACATGCAGCCGGAACTGAAACACTCGGTTGTCGCCACCTCCCCGATGGTGATGTTGTTGACTATGGGACGGTGAATAACCATTGTGGTATATGGCCTGAAGAACAGCCCGGAGCGGTACGCTCCGGGCTGTTTTCACTGAGATTGCAGCACTAGGGTTTGGGGAGCGTGATATTCACTGTGACGTTCTGCTGGTTGCGGAACACCGTCTGCATGTAGAATCCGGCCCCCGCGCCTTCAATCATCACGTCATACGCGCGGGCGTCACAGTCCTGCAGGATGGCCACACCGTTTGTAACCATGGCTTGGATATGGCCGGGCTTCTTCGGGTCGATGCTGTGGCCGAAGACCATCGCGCTGGCGACGAGCTGATTGTTGTGGTCGCGGACATTGAGCGTTATCGTCCCCTTAGGGGGAATGGGCGAGTCGCCAAACACGACCACGGTTGTTTTGACTTGATTGGGGCCATCGTCTGAGAACGTTCCGGCCATACCCGTGGCGGAGCCAAATGTCGCTGACGCGGTCATTTGCCCCCCGGGAACGCCTCGGAACAGCACCTCTCCCTTCGCATCCGAAGTGCCGCGTCCCTGCCAGACTCCCCCCTGTAAGCCAGAACTCGGAAGCGCGGGGCCGCGTCCCTGCCAGGCTCCGATGTCTGTCTGGTTCAAGGTAACCGTGACTGCAGCGCCCGGCTGGGCGCGTCCGGTTTAGTTGAGTACGAGAACG
>CAZHSN010000083.1:0-16047 GCA_964535125.1 uncultured bacterium | reverse complement strand
TCAGCCTGTCCCATCCGGACGCGGTGGACGCGGCCAGTCGACTCGAAAGCCCGCCGGGGATCAAGGACCCGGAGCTGATGGAGAGGTTCGTTGCCCATGTACGTCCCGCACACCGTATTGCCTGATCACACGGGTCACTTCGGCCCGTATGGAGGCCGTTTTGTACCCGAGACACTGATCCCGGCGCTGGATGAACTGACTGCCGAGGCGGAGCGCGCCTTCGCGGATCCGACGTTTCTGGCCGAGTTCAACCGACTACTGGAGACATATTGCGGGCGACCGACGCCGCTGTATGAGGCGGTCCGGCTGAGCGCACAGATCGGCGGAGCGCGCATCCTGCTCAAACGTGAAGATCTGTGCCATACGGGCGCCCACAAGATCAACAACGCCATGGGGCAGGCGCTGCTGGCCCGCCGGTTGGGCAAACAGCGCGTCATCGCGGAGACAGGCGCCGGTCAACACGGTGTAGCCACCGCGACCGCATGCGCGTTGCTGGGGCTTGAGTGCTGTGTGTTTATGGGCGTAGAAGATATGCGCCGGCAGGAACAGAACGTGTTTCGAATGCGCCTGTTAGGCGCGGAGGTGCGTCCCGTCAGCTCCGGATCGGCGACCTTGAAGGACGCAACCAGTGAAGCGATCCGCGAATGGGTGACGCGTGTGCGGGACACGCACTATATCATCGGCAGCGTGGTGGGGCCGCACCCCTACCCGAAACTGGTGCGCGACTTCCAGGCGGTGATCGGGCGGGAGGCGCGGGCTCAGTGTCTGCAGCGCTACCATCGGCTGCCCGATGTGGCGGTTGCCTGCGTAGGCGGTGGAAGCAACGCGATGGGGCTCTTTGGTCCGCTGGTAAACGACCCGGTCGAACTGGTCGGCGTGGAAGCCGCCGGCGAGGGCCTGGATACCGACCGCCACTGCGCCACGCTGGGGTTGGGCCGTCCCGGGGTGCTGCACGGTGCGCTCAGCTACCTGCTGCAGGATGACGACGGGCAGGTTCAACTGACGCACAGCATCTCCGCAGGACTGGATTACTCCGGTGTTGGCCCGGAGCACGCCTGGTTACAGGACTCCGGAAGGGTGACATACCGGAGCGCCACCGATGCCGAAGCGTTGCAGGCGTTCCATCGACTGTGCCGTACAGAGGGCATCATCCCGGCGCTGGAGTCCTCCCATGCGGTCTGGGGCGCCATGGAACTGGCCGCTGCGTTGCCGCCGGACGCACTGGTGCTGGTGTGCCTTAGCGGACGGGGAGACAAGGACCTGCACACGGTGCTGGTGTATGGAGGGGTAGACGCATGAGCCGTATCCATAAGGCGTTTGATCACGCCCGCGCTGAGTCACGGGGCGCGTTGATTGGCTACATCACGGCCGGTGATCCCGATCTGGCGATGACCGCTGAGCTTGCCGTGGGCGGCGCTGAGGCCGGCTTGGACATCCTGGAGTTGGGTATCCCCTTCAGCGACCCGATGGCAGACGGACCTGTCATCCAGGCGGCGAGTCAACGGGCGCTGGCTGCCGGTACAACAGTCACCGGCGTCTTGCGGTGTGTGGAGGTGATCCGCCAGCGCACTGACCTGCCGCTGCTGGTGATGACCTATTACAACCCGGTGCTGCGATACGGCCCGGATCGGTTTGTGGCGGACGCGGTACACGCAGGGGTGGATGCGGCGCTGGTGACCGACCTGCCTCCTGATGAAGCGGCTGAGTGGTGCGGCTTGTGCCGATCAGCGGGCCTCGGAACGGTGTTTCTCGTGGCGCCCACCACAACGCCCGAGCGCGCGGCACGGGCAGCGGCGTGCAGCACCGCGTTTGTCTACTGTGTCACGCGCACGGGTGTGACCGGAGAGAGCGCGTCCCTGCCGGATGACGTAACACAGACGGTAGCGCTGGCGCGTGCGGGAGCGACGTGTCCGGTGGCGTTGGGGTTCGGCATTTCCACGCCGCAGCAGGTGCGCGCCGCCTGGCGCGTGGCCGATGGAGCGATAGTCGGCAGCGCGTTGGTGCGGGTGATCGGCACGGCCGCCGAGCGGGGAGAGTCACCGCTGGAGCCGTTCACCCGTGCGGTGCGTGCGCTGCGCAGCGGGTGACTTGCTGACAGGTTGTGTGGCATGATACGCTGAATCACCAGTGGTCATCCGGGTGAAGAGGGTCCTCTGTCATGCCTACATTCCGATATTCCGCACGTGATGCATCGGCTAACCGCACATCGAGCGAGTTGGAAGCCGAGAACGTGAGCGACGCCGCCCGGCAGTTGCGCGAGCGCGGACTGTTTCCACTGGAGATCACTAAAACGTCCCGCGCAGTGGACTCCCATCAGGTGCGCGCGGTCTTGTGGCCTGTGCCGCTGCCGCATCTGATCGTGTTCTTCAGTTCACTCTCAGCCACGCTGGGGGCGGGCATGAGTCCGCAGCGCGCCCTGGATGCGCTGGCGCGCGACGGCAGCCATGGAGGCTTGCGTCGGATCGCCGCCGAGATGTCGCGTGCAGCCGGTGAAGGCCGGATGATAAGCGACATTATGGCCCGTTATCCGGAGGCATTCAACCCGGTGACGATTGCGATGATGAAGGCGGGCGAAGCGTCAGGCCTGTTGGCCGATATGGCGCGACGGAACGCCGATCTGTTGACCCGCATGTATCAGTTGGCCACCCGGGTGCGCGGGGCCATGATCTACCCGATCATTCAGCTGTTGGCGTTGAACTTCATTCCGGCTGTTCCCATCCTGTTTGTCGGCGGCGGTGCAGGTCCCTATCTGGCCGCGACGCTTCCGCCGTTTTTCATCACTGTCGCCGTGGTGATTGGGGTGGTGCTGGCCTCACGGTTGTCCGGTCGGGCGACGGCGCCGCGTCTGATCATCGATACCATCAAGTCCAACTTTCCGGGCTTTGCGGGGGTCAGCCGGGCGGCCGCCTTGGCGCGCTTCTGCCGGGTATTCGGCACACTCTACGCCGCCGGAGTGGCTCCTGTGACGTCGGTACAGAGCGCGAGTGATGCCTGCGGCAACCTATGGATCGCCCGACGGCTGCATCTGGCCGGAGAGGCGCTGCAGCGGGGATCGGGTTTCGCCGACGCGCTGAACGCCACCGGCATGATGACCCCCATTCTGTCCGCCATGATCCGTACCGGTGAAGAGACAGGGAAGATGGATGAGATGGCAACGCGCGTTGCCGAATTGTTCGAGGAGCAGGTGGACTACCGGATCCGGCAGGCGCTGGTGGTGGGAAGCGTGTTGGTGCTGTTGATGATCGCGTTCAGGATCGCGCTGTTTGTCATCGGTTTCTACACATCGTTTTTCAACGACCTGATGCGGTTCGCGGAGTAACCCTGTGCGCCGGATGCCCGATAAGGACTATTATCAGGTGTTGGGGCTGCAACCCGATGCCCTGCAGGATAGCATCCGGCAGCGCTTTCGGGAACTGGCGCGGCGCTATCATCCCGATGTGAACCGCGAACCGGGCGCCGAGGCGCGCTTCAAGGACATCGCCGAGGCGTACCGCGTGTTGAGTCATGCCGAGTCCCGGCGCGAATATGATGTGCTGCGCGCGGAAGCGGAGGCGCGGCGACGCGCCGCGCAACGGCAACGCGCCGCAGCGGCCGAAGCGGCACGCAGCGCCGCCCAAAACCCGACGGCGCCGCGCGGGCGGCCGGCAGGCGCACGCTCCGCAGAACGCGCGGCACAGGCGCAGACCGCCAACTCGGCGGTGCAAGCCAGCCTGCGCGACGCCCAGGTGTTGTTTGTTCAGGGCCAGTATGACGCCGCGCGCCGTTGCGCCAACCAGGCGATCAAGCTGGATGCCGCGAACGCGCGCGCTTGGGAGATCCTGGGTGACATCGCCTGGCGTCAGAACGACCCCGCGCGCGCCGGGCAGCTCTATTCCTATGCCATACAACATGATCCGCGTTCGGCGGTGCTGCGCCAGAAGTTCGAGGCCGTCATGGGCAACAACACGCTGGCATCCTGGAAGGTCTATCCCATCAGCCGGGCGCAAGTACTTCAATGGGCCGGATGGACGCTGGTGTCGTTGTGCGTGGCTACACCGGTGATCTTTGGATGGCAGCCGCATCCCATCTGGACCGCCGGCGGCGAGCCGGTGGCGGCGTTTTCGCTGATGACGATCTCATCGCTGCTCAGCGGATTACTGATGAGCCTGTCGGGCGGCCTGCAGCCGTTTTCCCGTGAGGTCTGGTGGTTGAACGGCCGAACCAGCCGGCGTCCTACCGGTGGGCTGCTGGCGCTGCTGGGGGTGCTGTTGTTCCCTGTCATGGTGGCGTGTCACCTGCTGGCGGGGTTGTTCCTGCGCCGCGAACCCAACACGCTGCACCGCGCCGCGTTGGCGGTAGTGGTGCTGAACTGCTGCTTTATCATCAGCTATTTTGAAGTGTACGCCCCGGCGACGCGCATGCTTGCCGAAGTGATGATTGTGCGGCCGGGGCTGTCATGGCTGGCGCTGATTGCCGGTTGGACGATCGGTGATACGCTGCGCGGTTGAGGCTCCTCAGCCGCCGTTCGCGTGCATCAGTTGCTCCACCAGCGCCCACAGCATCACACGCACTGCTGTCGGTGATGCGGTGGTGTCCACAATACGGTACCGTTCCGGTTCGCGTTCCGCTTCCGCCAGAAAGCCATCCCGTACACGCTGATGGAAGTATACGGTTTCATCCCCGATGCGGTTGCGTTCCCGTTGCCGCCGCAGTCCCTCTTCGACCGACAGGTCCAGCAGCAGCGTCATATCGGGGCGCAGATCGCATTCGGCGAAGCGGCACAGTTCGCGCACCCGGTCGATCCCCATCCCCCGGGCGTAACCCTGGTACACGATGGTGGAGTCGCTGTACCGGTCGCAGATCACCCACACGCCCTCATCCAGTTGTTTACGGATCTGTCCGACGTGCAGCGCGCGGTCGGCCAGAAACAGCAGGAGTTCGGCCTCATTGCTGATCGCACCGCCGGTCAGCACCATGGACCGTAGCGTCGGGTTCCAGGGCTCTGCGGTAAGCCATGCGTTTACGCCGTAGGCGGCCAGTTCGGTGGCGAGCCAGCGCGAATGACTGCTCTTGCCCGACCCTTCGATGCCCTCAAACGTGATGAACTTGCCTCGGCTCATGATGGCAGCACCCGGATCCGGCGATTGGGATCGACTCCCACACTCTCTGATGTCAGATGGTGCTGCTCCACCAGTTGATGCTGTAAGCGGCGGATATAGCTGTTGCGAGGTTCCAGTTCCACAGGTTCCATGGTATTCAACACCGTGCGTATCGCCTCCTCAGCCTCCTGCAGCGCCAACTCCACTGGGTCGCCCAAGTCCTCACCCCGATTAGGGCGCGGTTGTTGCCCGTTGAAGATATCGCGCACGACGGCGGCAATCTGTGCAAACGTATTACTCTTCACCATGTACACCGCAACACCCTGCTGTTGTACCTGTTGAATCCTTGGATTTTCGTGACGTAAGGCGGCCTTCAGCGCCACAATCACATCGGCCTGTGAAACATCACGCACAAGCATCGCCGGTACATACATTTCGCGAACCGCCCGCTCCAGCCGGCTGCGGCTGACGCCGTACGGAAACACCCGCACCGTCGCCGGCAATGGCCGGTGCTCCGTGGCCGCCGGCGGTGCGGCGCGCCGCTGCGGCTCAAACGGCTCGCTTTTGTCGCCATGTTGCACCACTTCGATATGGCCGATCTGGTTGCGCACACGGATCTCCGGACGGGGCTGTTCACCGCGCAGCATTCGGTCGACCACATGCTCCACATCGTGATGGATCGCCAGACGGTCCTTTTCTACCAGTTCAATCAGAATGTCAAACGTGGGCGGGGCTTTACGCTCCAGCACTGTCTTTTGTGTGCCGCGCCGGCGGGCCTCATCATCGCTCAGAGTGACCGCCTGGATACCCCCCACCAGGTCGCAGAGGGTGGGGTTCATCAGCAGGTTCTCCAGTGACACGCCATGCGCGGTGCCGATGAGTTGTACGCCGCGTTCGGCGATGGTGCGCGCTGCGAACGCCTCGGCTTCGGTGCCGATCTCGTCGATCACAATCACTTCGGGCATGTGGTTTTCCACGGCCTCAATCATCACGGCATGCTGCATTTACGGCGAGGGTACCTGCATCCGGCGTGAGCGCCCGATAGCCGGATGCGGGATGTCACCGTCTCCAGCGATCTCGTTACTGGTATCCACAATGATGACACGCCGGTTGAACTCATCGGAGAGCACCCGCGCGATTTCGCGCAGCTTGGTGGTTTTGCCGATGCCGGGGCGCCCCAGCATGAGTATGCTGCGTCCCTTTTCCACCACATCCTGAATGATGTCGATTGTGCCGAACACCGCCCGTCCCACGCGGCAGGTCAGCCCGATCACCTGCCCCGAGCGGTTACGGATGGCTGAGATGCGATGCAGCGTGCGCGGGATTCCGGCGCGATTGTCGCGGCCGAACGCACCCACGCGGGTGGTCACTGCGTCCAAGTCATCCGGTCCCACCTCGGTGTCGCTCAGCGTCAGCGTGCGACCGCTGAAACGCGCCTCGGGAAGCCGGCCCAGATCCATCACGATCTCCAGCAGATCCTCCAGGCTGGGTTCCATCACCAGGCGCGTGCGGATACGCAACGGCAACACTTCCAGCAGTTCGCCCAGGTTGTCAGTGACGCGCATGCCGGGTTCGGGGTCGTTTAACACTATGGGTTGTGATTCGCTCATGCACTCCATCCTGCGCAGGCCGCTCTGGCATTCGTGTGGTCAGATTCAGTGTACCTGCGCGGAACGATATGCCGCGTTATCCGACGGTCGCCCTCTCCCACGCGTACACAACCGATTCGATGAACGGCTCGGGTTCGCCGACGCTGTCCGGATCGACCTCAAGCGCCTCCACCAACGGGGGGATCAGTGTGGCGGCCATCTGCCGGGCCAACTCCGGTTCCATCTCGCGACGGCGGTCCAGGTAGTGACGCAGGATTCGATATTGATCGCGCGTCAGCTTGCCGAGCGGAACCCCTGTCACAACCGGCGCGGCGGTCTCGTCCGCAACCTCATCCGGCATCGGCGGAGGCGCTGCTTCTGTGCGCCCTGTGTAAACCACCAGTGTACCGGCCACATAGTCGCCCAGTCGCCGACCCTGGTTGCTGAACCAGACGCTGATGATACCCAACGCATACAGTGACGGCAGGCTGTCCACAATGCGCATGACGTTGCGCAACAGAACCTGCCGGAACGTCACCGGGGCGCCGCTGTCGCTGATGACGCGGATACCGGCGGCGCGTTTGCCCGGGGTCTGTCCATTGCGCAGCGCTTCGAAGAGCAGGAAATATCCGTACGTCACGGCGAAGAAGGCGAACAACAGCAACACCAGGAGGGTGTTGCGGATCACCCGATTGGCGCTGCCCAACGCCGACTCTTCCAGCGCCACGGCAGCGATGATGATCAACGCGTATACTGGAATCTGCCACAAGAGATCGATAAGTATCGCGTAGAAACGGGCGCCGATGCCAGCCAATGTATAGCGCAGTTCAACCTGTTCGGGCGTGATGATGACGACGTCACGCGGCATTGCATACCTCCGGAGGCCATAAGGACAATGGATCTACAGCATAAGGATATCGGGAAACCCCTGGAAGTGTTACTGGCGCGTATAGAGGCATCCGGGCTAAAGTCGTTGAGTGGTGAGGACGCGTTGGCCTTCGGCCGACTGTACCGTCAAGCCGCCGGACAACTCTCGCTGGAGCGGACGCGCGGCGTCAACCATGCGCGCATCGCCTACCTGAACGGCTTGGTCTCCCGCGGGTACGGCTATCTGTATGTTCCTGAGCGCCGGCATCGCATACCGGTGCTGCGTTTCTTTCGTGAGATCCTACCGCAAAGCGTGCGCCGCAACCGGTGGTTTATCCTGACGGCCTGCCTGGTCACGCTGGTCTCCGCGCTGTATGCCTGGGCGCATGTCGCCCGGGACAAACAGCTGATTGATGTCGTCCTGGGTCCCGGTGCACAGATGATTGTGGAGGACATTGCGGGCCGGCACAAGAAACCGGGCTTCGACTGGATGCCTGCGGATGAACGGCCGGTCATGGCGGGGTTCATCATCACCAACAACATCGTGGTGGCGATGAACTCGTTCGCCTTGGGGATCACCGTAGGGGTGGGTACCGGGATGGTTCTGTTTCAGAATGGACTGATGCTGGGGGCGATCGGCGCGGCGATCTCGCACATGGAGCCGCACATCCGCATGGGCTTTTGGAGCTTTGTCGCGCCGCACGGAGTACTGGAGTTTACCGCGATCTTTATGGCAGGCGGCGCCGGCTTTCTGATCGCCTGGGCGCTGCTGTGTCCGGGACGGTATACCCGAATGAGCGCGTTGCGTCGCGCCGGGCAAGAGGCCGCACTGCTGCTGTTGGGCTTGGCGGCCATACTGGTGGCCGCCGGGTTAATCGAGGGTTTCATCTCTCCCTCTCAACTACCCAACGCTTCGAAGCTGGTGATCGCCGCTCTCGTGGCGTTCAGCCTGCTTGTCTACCTGCATCTGGGAGGGCGTGAAGCGGAGGCCCGGTAGACCTGCCTGTCTCTGGAACGGCGAAACCGCATAGCGAGCGTATGTGTTACACTACTGGCGTTGCCGTGATTACCGCGGTCTATATCCGTACTCGCTGAGGAATACCATGAACCTGCGTTCGCAATTCATCGAATATGTACTGCATGGCGGCCCCCCTATCTGTTCCCCGCAAATCGGAGCCGGCGCTGGCTTTGACACCAAACTGGCGGGGAAAGAGTGGTACACAGAGACCACGCTGGAGGACACATTGGCGGCCATCCGCCGGTTTGACATCGTCCCGCTGGTGAACCTGGGCTTACCCGATCTGGCCACCGCACGGCCCGAGATGGCCTGGAAGGTGGTAGACTCGCAATCCGGACCGGATCGCCGACAGACCACGATGCGTATGGAGACCCCCGTGGGATCACTCACGCAAACGGTGATTGATGATCGCCTGAAGGGCGCCACGCGCACCAAAGCGCCGGTCACGCAAGAGGCTGACTGGGACGTGTTTGAGTACTATGTGGACGCATTGTTGGACAGTGACCTGAGCGTGCTGATCCCGCCCGTACGGGCGTTGGTCGACTCGCTGGGTGGTCAGTATGCGCTGGATCTGCAGTGGCCGGTTCAACCCTACGAACTGCTCTGTTTTGCCGACACGGTAGATACCGTGACCTACGCCATGGACGATCCCGACCGGTTTTCATCGCTGGTGGAAAAGGTCTGCGCGCTGAACTGCCGGTTGATCCCGCTGGTGGCGCAGGCCGGATGCGATTTCATCTTCCTGGGCGGCCCGGGTTCCGAGATGCTCTCGCCGGCCATTTATGAAAAGTACATCATCCCCTATTCGCAGCAGGTGACCGATGTCGCCCATCAGCACGGGTTGTTGATCTACTCGCATATCTGCAGCCCGATACAGCCGTTTCTCAAGATGGGTTTCTACAACCGCATGGGTATTGACCTGTTCGAGACGCTCAGTCCGCCTCCGGTGGGCAATGTGCGCTCCCTGACAGAGGCGATGGAGCAACTGGATCCGGCGATCTGCACACGCGGCAACATCGGGCTGGACTTCCTGCTCTCCGCCACTCCGGAGCAGGTGCGCAAAAAGGTGCATCAGGTCATCGAAGAGACACGCGGGCGGAAACACATGGTGGCCTGCAGCGACTATCTGTTTTACGAGACTCCTGAGGAAAACATCCACGCCATGGCCGCCGCCGTGCGCGAGTTTGCGGGGTAAACGCCGACTGAAGCCCCTGCAGGTATGGCGGCGTCGCGCCTGCAGGGGCCTGCGCAGTTCCGGCCGTTGATCCCCGTTGCGTCTGCGTCAAGACGCGGTTACGCCGGCCGGGTCAATTCCCCAGATGGACGCGCAGGAAGTCATACGCCACACGGCCGCTGATCTGGTGGCGTCCTTCGAAATAATCCGCGCGCAGGTGCTCTTCGGCGCTGAACAGGCGATAGATGCGGCCCGCATGGGAAAGCGCTTCCTCAACAGCAGGCCGCGGAAAGATTCCGTCGCGGCTGCCCGACTCAACCAGTAAGGGGCGCGGGGCGATCAACCCCGCCAGGTCATACATCTCCCCGAAGGCTGCAAGCCCGGGAACGAAGTTGCACGCGCAATGCGACATGGCAAGTACGCTGTCGCGGAAGGTGCAGAAATAGCCGCTCACCACCGCGGCCCGGATGCGCGGTTCCAGGCAGGTAAAGAAAAAGCAGTTCATCCCGCCGCCCGATATACCCATCGCTCCGGCGCGCGAGGCGTCGATCTCCGGAACTGTCTGCAGCCAGTCCAGAAGGCTGACGGCGTCATGCACGCGAAACGCCAGCGGCGTGAGCCCGAGATGAAAAGCCAGCATGGCTGTGTGTGTACAGGTGGAGGGGGCTCCTTGCCCGATGCGCGGATTGAGATAGCTGAAGTCCGTTTGGCGATCACCGAAACAGGATATCTCGGGGGCAGCCACCGCGAAGCCGGAACGGCACAGCGCTACGCCGAAATCTTTGTGGTAACCATCCGGGGTGTCGCGTTCTGTGCCATCTTCCCACAGGCCCACAATATCGCGTACGCCGTATCCGTGGCCGTGAAAGGCCAACACAGCGGGAGGTCGGGTGACGCCTTTCGGCAGCAGCAGGTACACGGGCATCACAGTGTGCGGGGTCGTCCAGAGCATCCAGCGTTGCCGGTAGTAGTCCCCTTTGTCGACGCACTCCACCATCTCGGGTTCGGGATCCACGTGCTCCAGCATGGACAGTCCCAGCACATCGCTCAGCCGTACACGGACGGTGTGCTGCCACGTGACCGCCTCGTCGGCACTGTCTGCGGTGAAGGCATACGGCGCCGCGTCGGGGTGATAGCGGTTCCATAGGGCGGTGGCCGGTTGCAGCGCGCGCGGGATGTCCATGATCTCCTCCGGTATGTTGATATGTGCCTGCGGTAAGCATAGTATAGCGACCAATGACCATACCTGTGCAGGTGCAGTCCGCTTCAGCCGCCGCACGGTGGGCTGAAGAGAGGTCCATCTGCAGCGCCTGACGACCAGACAACGCCGGTCGGAGCAGGTATCGCCGGAACGCGTGCCGAACCGACCATTGACCTGCACGGACCGTCGGGAGGCATCATGGCGACTCAGCCGAACATCGTGCTCTGTATATGCGACCAGTTGCGCGCGTTTGATGTGGGGTGCTACGGCAACCCGCAGGTCCGCACGCCTCATATGGACCGGATGGCGGATACAGGTGCGCGGTTTGAGACCGCAGTGTGCAACACTCCTGTCTGTATGGCCTCACGCAGTGTGCTGATCTCCGGCCAACATAACCGCAGCTGCACCAATGGTGTGACCAATGTGCATGCGGTGCTTCCGTTCGGCGGTGCGTATATGCCGCAGTATCCGCAGCACGGCCGCCCGCACTTGCCGGATCCCACGCTGCCCGAGCTGTTGAGGCAAGCAGGATACCACACGGCGCTCATCGGCAAGTGGCATATTCACTCATGGCCGCATGAGGTGGGCTTCGACACCTACCTCATACCGCGTGTGCACCACTGCCACACGGGCCAGCACTATACGCGTGACGGAGGGCCGGAGTTTGTGCCCGACGGGTATAGCGTGGAGTTCGAAGCCGATGAAGTGAAGCGATATATACACGAGCGGGCCCACCGCTCACAGCCCTTCTTCTTGTACTACAGCGTCTCGCCGCCGCACTGCCCGGTTCGGGACGCCCCGGAGCGGTATCTCTCGCTGTATGATCCTGACGAGGTCGCGTTGCGGCCCAATGTCCCGCAATCAATGCCGGACAGTTGGCCTGAAGCGGCGCGCATCTACCGCTGGGACTACCGATATTACGGATTGCGGTTGCCGTACACCCTGGACCTTCCGGACGACTATAGTCTGCGCCGGTTGATCGCCGACTACCGGGGACTGACCACCTGGGTGGATGAGATGCTGGGACGGTTGCACCAGACACTGAGAGACGCCGGCATGAATCGGGACACCATCGTGGTGTTCACATCGGATCATGGCGACTACCTGGGCAGTCAGGGTCGGTTCCAAAAACACGGTACGGGGGAAGAGGCGGTGCGCATTCCGTTGCTGTTTAGCGGACCGAGCATCGCCCGCGCGGCACAGACGCAGCAGGTTGCCTCCACGGTGGACATCGCGCCAACGCTGCTGGAGCTGGCGGGCGCACCGCCGGCTGAACACTTTCACGGCGTCAGTCTGGCGCCGGTTCTGCGCGGCGAACGGTCCACAGTGGGTGAAAACCTGGCGGTGATCGATACATTCGGGCCGGACTGCCTGGCTGTACGCACGCCAACACGCCTGTACACACTGCCATATGAACCGGAGCGAAAACTGGGCTCCCGTCCCGTTGAGTGGTTTGATCTGGGCGCCGACCCGTATCAGACGAACAACCGGGCCGCAGAGGCGCAGGAGCCGATGCTGGAGCACTGGCTGCGCGACTGGGACCGCCGGATACCGTGGATGACGCCGCAGCCTGGTACGTGAATGACATCCCCAGATACCTGACATAAGGAGCGCCGCGATGACCGATCTGCAACGATGCCTGGCCGACCTTGAGCAACGGATCGCACCGGACGTTGAGGATAGCCTGTATACTGACTGGCGACGCTTTTGGGCCGGCGAGTGGCCTGAAGAGGTGTTCCGCCCGCACCGGCTTTGTGACATACCTGCCGGATGCGACTGGCCCGCCGTCTCGGTCAATCAGGCGCTGGACGATCCCGACCTGATGGCGCTGCAGCAGTTGAAGGGCTGCAGTGATATGCTCGCTTCGGGTGGGGGGGGGTTGTTGTGTGTGCGCAGCAACTACGGCACGTTGATCCTGCCGTCGCTGTTCGGCGTCACACCGTACCGCATGGCGGATGAGTTGAACACGTTGCCGACGAACCATCCGCTGCCGGGTGGTATCGACGCGGTGCGTCGGTTGTTGGATGCGCCGCCTCCGGATCTGTATACCGGGGCGGCCGGCCAGGCTCTGGATATGGGTGAACGGTTTCGCAAGCTGTTCGAGCCGTATCCCAAAGTGCGGCAGTATGTGGCGGTGTATCATCCCGATGCGCAGGGGCCGATGGATGTCTGTGAGTTGCTGATAGGCAGTCAGCTGTTCACGCTGGTGTACGACTATCCCGACGAAATCCAGGCGCTGCTGCGGTTAGTGACTGATACCTACATACGGTACCTGCGCGCTTGGTTCGATATCTGGCCCTCGCCGGACAGCGGCTATTCGGTGCACTGGGCGCTGCTGCATCGCGGTGCGGTGATGCTGCGTGATGACTCAGCGATGAACTTCTCCCCCGCAATGTTCGATGCGTTCATCCGCCCCTGCGATCAGCAGGTGCTGGACGCCCTCGGCGGCGGAGTCATCCACTTCTGCGGCAAGGGAGATCACTTCGTGCCGTCCATGGCGCAGATGAATGGTCTCTACGCGATCAATCCAGGCCAGCCGGAGCTAAACGACATGGAGTCCATCTTCCGCAGCACCATTGATCAAGGTATGCCGCTTCTGGGCGTTTCCCGTGCGTGTGTGGATCAGGCGCGCGCTGCCGGCCGTCCGCTGCGAGGGCTGGTGCACTCCGCCTGAAAGCGGGCGCAGGAACCGGTTACCGCATCCGCGGCGCAGGACGGTATAGCGCGTTTGTGGCCTCACCCCATAACCGCCGTTCGGCGTCGAATCGCAGCCGGTCGATGCAGATCCTACGGTCCCACTCCACTCGGTCCGTCGTCTTCTGATGGTATACATACCACCACTCCCCGGCGGGCGTTTTCACTGGGCAACCATGTCCCGGGCCGAACACCGCATTACTGCGATGCATGATCGGGTTGTTCTCGCCGCGTGTGAACGGGCCCATCGGGTGTGAGGCTGTGGCATACCCCACTGCATAGTCCGGGGTGTCGGCGCCGCTGCCGCTGTAGATCAGGTAATATCGGCTGCGGTGCCGAATGACGCTGGGACCTTCGGTGACATGGCCGGCCCGTTTCTCCCAATCGGCTTCCGGCTGCAGAACTAGCTGAGGTTCTCCCTGCGGTGTGACGGGATCGGCCATCCGCTGTACGTGGATGCGGAATCCCGGCAGGGCGACGTAGTAGAAGTACAGTGCGCCGTCGGCGTCCTGGAACAGATGTCCGTCAATCGCGGAGGCGTGGAACGAATTCACCAATTCGAACGGCCCCATCGGGCTGTCGGCCGCACACACTCCCACGTTAAAATCCGCAGTGTAATAGATATACACACGGCCCGTGCGCGGATCGACCCATGGGTCAGGCGCCCATACGTGGCGGATACCTGGCTGCCACACCACGGGTCCACGTGTCCAGTGCACCAGGTCCGGCGAGGTGAATACGCGGTACCCATTGTCGCCATCCACCTGTCCGGTGCCGTACAGATACCAGATGTCGCCGATACGGATGACACCCGGATCGGCCAGGTCGCCGTCAATCAGCGGATTACGGTAAATGCGTGTCATGGCAAACCTCTGGGCTGATGCCGGCAGCATCAGCGTGCCTAGCGCCGAAACCAGAAACGATCTCCGGTCCATTCTGTTCACCTAGCATCGCGGGCTAATCGGCCCGCGGTTGTGGTATGCATATGGTACTGAAAGACGGACCCGGTTGCGTATCTGTCCGTGCGGCCGGGCAGGATGTGACTGCCCGCAAGGGGAACTACAGAGCCATATGCGCACGGGAGGTTCACATGGTCGGCCACCGATTTCAAACCATTGGAATCTATGTGCTTCCGCCGGCAGAGCGGTCGCCGTTGTATGCATTTTACAAGGACTGCGGCTATAACTACCTGGAGTTCTGCGAAGGCGGTTTTGGGTACCGGCCGGACCGGCTGCCCGACTACTGGGGCGGCCTGGCAAGCGCCATAGCCCAAGCCAAACGGCAGGGATTTACGGTCTGGATCCTGTTGCTGGCCGGCATGAAGCAGTGGATGGGGCCCGAGGAGTATGGCAATCCCGGCACGTTCAGTGCGCTGGATGCACCGTTGTTGGACACCCGGCTGGAGTACATACGGCAAGCCGTCCGTGCGTTGCGGCAGGCTGACGGGTTTCAGTTCTTCGCAGGTGATCCGGGAGGCGACCCGCAGGGACGCAGCACGGTACAGGACTGCATCGCGTTCAGCCGACGGGTGCATGCGATTGTACGGGAAGAGGCGCCGCGCGCCGCGTTCGCCATCAATCTGTGGGCGATTGCCGAATGGGCGGGTTTCCCGTCGCCGTTCAAGTTGACGTTCTGGAAACAACAGGTGGCGCTCTCCCGTGCGCTGGTGGACGAACCCGATCTGCTGGGGCCGGATTGCGGAGTGCTGTTCTCATTGGATAACTACTACCGGTCGTTGACACTGCGGTGCTACGAAGCCGGTAAAGAGCAGCCGGACCTGTATCCGCGCCCCGATGACATCGCCGCGCTGCGTTCCCGCCGGGTGACGCCGGTGGTCGGTTGGCCCTATTTTTTGGTGGATGAGTGTGATGACGGGTTCATCACACCTAACAACGTCGCCACCAAAGGGCAGGCGGGAGCAGAGACCCGCTACATCAGCCGGATCATTGAGACAGGGCGGACACTGGCGTTGGACGGGTTGATCGCGAATGCGTCGTACCCGGAGGCAGAGGCGTTGAACATTTTTACGTTTGGGCGGATGTGCCGCGATGCGTCGCTGACGCCTGTCCGAGCGTTGGAAGCGTTTGCTGCCCAACTGGCGGAACCGGCGAGCGTGCGTGATCTGTTACCCGTGCTGCAGTTCATAGAGAATCACTCAAACTGGCAGGCAAGCCTGCCAGTGCGGGCACGGCTGCGTAACTTCGGGTTAGTGCAGTTGCCCGATTCCGGCGCCGCGCTGGAGCAGTTGGCGCGTGTGAAGCCCCGCAGTCATCCAGGGATCACCCTGCCGGAGTCGCCAGAGCGCTATCTGCAACGACTGCGAGGCCGGTTGGAAGCGATCGCGCGCGGCGAGATCGGCGGCGTGAAGCCGCACTTCGGCGCCTGATGGCTTGCTGCCGACCGTCCGCCCGGCGTGAGCGCGGTTA
>CAZHSN010000082.1:0-16304 GCA_964535125.1 uncultured bacterium | reverse complement strand
AGGACGCGAACATGCCGCTGCTGCAGCTGGGCGTGCGGTTCTACAACCCCGCAACTGGCGTCTTCACCCAGCGCGACCCGGTGCTGGATGGCTTAAACTGGTATGCTTATGTCGGTGGGGGCGTGATGACTGCGGTAGACCCGAGTGGGTTGCAGGTGCCGGACTTTCCATATACTTCACACCCCGGGTTGGGAGTGCCTGTAATACCCGTTGGCGCCTATCCGACGTGTGATGGTATCGGTACGATTCCACCGGGACTGGAAAGAATACCTCAGGACTATGACCCGCAACTTATAAATCGGATAGCGGGAAGTGTAGGTAAATGGACAATGTGCATGTTGAAGTGCTTGGGCGTTTATAGCTTTGCTGGTGCAGTGTTTTTACTCCTTCGCGATGGTAGCTGGCATAGTCAAAATGAAAGTCTATTTGATATAGTAAGAAAAAATGCGACAAGATGCGCGCGTGAAGTAGTCGTATTCACGAGACGCGGGTGGTGGTCTTTGGCACGAATGACTTTAGGCGTTGCGGCGAAAAGAATCATTCCTGTTCTGTTGATAGGCTGTGCAATTGGTTGTGGTATCGTTCAAAGATGGCCTGATATTGAAATTGGTCTTCCGTTTTAGGCGAGTCTGCAGATAGGAGTCAGATTATGTGGTCCATGAAATGGCCATGTGGATGGGGCCTGGCTGCTGCATTTGTACTGTCTAGTCTCGTTAATTCGATCGCATTCAATACCGATAGGTATATATTGTATTCGTTGTCATGTGTAATTATTATATTTGCATACCGTCGTTATGTTATATGTGTTGGCATTACTTTGAATAATATGGATCATATAGTGAATATATGGATGTTCATAATGCTTTCGCTATCGGCTCAAAACGATAGTCCATTTATGGTATTTATGTTTGGGTATCTCACCCCACTCTGGGAGTGGGCTCATATACAAGCGCTGGATCGTCGCGATATGTGGAATGTAGTTATATCAGTTTGTGCCATAGCAATTTTTGTGGTAATACGAATAGTGTTCCTTCATGATGTCGTTGCGAGGATTTCAGGTAACTCGTACATATTGGGGCCGGTAAACAGTGCATATTTATATATATGGATATATAGAATTTCAGTATTTATGCTGTGGCGTTATGTGTTCATTATAGTTGCACAAGTAGGTCGCAAGTCTCCCGCATGGCAGTGGTATAGGCGCTAAGATCGAATTAGGTGCATGAATAATAGCGATGGGAAAGGTGTAGTGTACAAATGTGCTCGTCTATACCAATGTGTCAATGTGCAAACATAACTGTCGCGGTGATCGCGAAGATCACGGGCGGCAGCCCGGTGTTGTACGTGCGAGAGCCGAACGGCGCGCTGATCGCCCGCAAAGCGGGCACCGACCGCAAGTACTACCACTTCGACGAACTGGGCAGCACGCTGTTCCTGACGGACGCGGGCGCGGTGCAGACGGACAAGTACGTGTACAACGCGTTCGGCGGCGTGATCACCCGCACCGGCAGCACCAACCAGCCGTACCAGTACATCGGGCGGTATGGCTACTACACCCACTGGCAGGACGCGAACATGCCGCTGCTGCAGCTGGGCGTAGGGTTTTACAACCCAACGACTGGTACAGTCGTTGGGCCGCCCAGTCCCAGCGTGAACAGCAAATGTACACTCTATTTTAACGGCACGTATCTGATGTTGATTGGCGGGGATGGAATACCAACTATAAGGGTGCCAGCCGCATCAGGAAAACCGGGTAGCTCCCGAAGCGATGTGAACACACCTACCGGACCTATACCGCCCGGGGAGTACTGGGTTGACCCTTGTTGCACACAAAGGTACGATCCACGTCGTGCTAAATGCTGGTGGAATCGTGGGCCATTGAGGCAGTATTATGATGATGATCCGATAGCATGGGGTAGAGAACGTGCATGCATTAAGCCAGTTGATATACCTGATATGCACATTAAATACCCCAATAGAAGGGCATTTGAAGATCGAGATAAGGATTGCGTCTTTACTATACACGGAGGTGACGAAGTAGGTAGTCATGGATGTATAGACATTAGGCATAAGGAACTGATGTTCTTTGATGCGGCCAGAATGCATTGTGGATGCGGCAATCTAAAGCTTATAGTTGATTATGGACCGTGGAATGGACGAGTTCCTGGCGGAAAAGGAAAAGTTCGATGGTAGAGAGCAATAATGTTGCCAATGATCGCAAATTTACAGTGCGCATATCAATTCGTAGCATTGTTCATGTGTTGATATTTACTGTAATAGCTTTTGCATTGCGCGTTTTATTAGGGGTGACGTGGCATGGGGTCTATCCAGACGCTTATTTATTGTTATCTTGGCCTGTGTATGTTGCATTATATGCATGTATCATGCGCATATTCGGTATTTCTAAAGATCGCGTATTGCGCACATGCCTTGTAATGTGGCTCGCTATTGTGGACCAAAATGTTTCCGATGCTCGCGAGGAGTTGTCGTATTCACCGCAGTTCAATCATCTACTCAGCAATATAACCAACGTAATACCAACCGCCATAGAACACTTTGCATTTTACGCCATCGTTAGTTTGCTGGTGTACTTTTTAATCACAAACACTCACAATGCGTTATCCTATTACGTGATGATTATGATCTTTTATATAGAAGAGCCGTTCAGAATTGTATACCGCTATAAATCTGTAAACAACATGCAACTGATAAACCCGATACAGTTTTATATTAGTGATGCATATGCTACGTTTATTACTGAAATGTACCCTATTGCCTTTGTGTTTTTATTCGTCCACTTTCTGAATCTACTTATTAACGTTGCTAAGTTTATGTATGTGCGTAGCATAAAATTCCGTGAAATCTTCAAATATATGCAAATTTATGTAGAACTGAATTCATTATCGTGGAGAAGCAGCTTGAATGTCAATCTTATTGTAATAATTGTGCTGTTTGCAGTCGTGAATTACGGATTGGTGCAATACAACAAAAATAATGTGCGATCATTTGTAAAGGAAGTATATAGTCAAGAGTCAGTTATAAAGAATGATGTTAGTGCATGGCTTTTCAATAATCACAAATCTATTGATCATGAATTAGCAGATGTTATGTGCATAAAAACGGTTGCAAGCGCAAATGATATACGAAACAGATTGTGTGTTGTGCATCATAATAGTGACCTGTATTTATACGGTATTAATAGCACACTTAAGTATGGCGGATCAAGAGTGTACGAGAATGACAAGATCGAATATACAGCTATATTGGTGTATAACGTGGGCGACCATAATTCGGAATGTGATCAAATCGATTTGTACATCATAGCCATTAAATGTAACGACAGCGCAAAATGGGTTCCACTATGGTGTACAAGTAATCCGAAGTTTATGAACGGTACAGGAAGAGATGATTTTATATTCAACGATGAAAGTGGATGTTTCATCTTTAGGGAGAATGGTGGGTAGAAAGAAATATGCATCCCGGATCATTCATGAAACTGACTGTACTGGGTTAGTCGCGATGGCGCCTCCCGCACCGGATCGTGAGACACCGCGTCATCTTGCCGTGCGGCCATGGATTGTCCAATCCAGCTCTGGCTCAGCATGCCGTACATACCTGTTCGCTTAGCAGGAATCCGAATGATGCAGGTTGAAACAGGAGCCGCAGGGTCAACGGGTGCCGCGACACGGCGGAGCCGCACGGTTGTGTGACCCTTCTGGGGGAGGGGCCGATGCCTTGGTTCCTGATGGCGGTCATACTGCTGTGCTGTGCTCCACTGTGGGCGCAGGATGCCGAAGCGCAGGCTGCTTCTTGGATTGACGAACGGTTCCGCGCATCTTCACCGGACATGCCGTTTTCGTTTACATATGGTGGACACGATTTCCGTAAGCTCCGCCGGGAATCACACTGGAAGACGGACTGCGTGGAAGCTGACCAGGATGTTCAGCGCCGGCTGCGAAGTATCACGTACCGGGATCAGACCACCGGGTTGGTGGTGCGCTGTGATGCAACGATCTATAAAGACTTCCCTGCCGTGGAGTGGGTGCTCACTTTCCATAACACGGGGTCTGCCGACACACCGGTTGTTGATAACATTCAGGCGCTGAATGCGCCGTTTCGCACTCGCGGTACGGGCGTGTTGTACTACGCCGACGGCAGCAGCGGAGTGCAGACGGATTTCCGCCCGCGTCAGGCTGCGCTCACGGCCGGGGCAGTTGTGGATCTACGCCCGATCGGCGGCCGGTCCTCGGATGGCGTACTGCCGTTTTACAACCTGGCGCTTCCCGGCCGCGGGGGTGTCGTGCTGGGTGTCGGCTGGTCTGGTCAGTGGGCGGCGCGCTTTGAAGGCCGGGCCGATGCCGTGTGGGTGCAAGCCGGTATGGAGCGCACTCGTTTAAAGCTGCATCCGGGAGAGAAGATCCGCACTCCGGCCATCCTGGCGCTGTTCTGGGCCGGTGCGGATCGGATGGTTGGCCAGAACCAACTGCGACGACTTCTTCTGCTCTACGGCACGCCGTCACCGGGAGGCAAGCCGGCCGCGCCGCCTTTCGCGGCCAGTCCTGGGATGACGGGACCCTTTGAGGCGATCTCGGACTCCCGGCTGACGCACTATGTCGACCTGCTGTCGGTACATCGCATGCCTGTGGATACCTGGTGGGTCGACACCGGCTGGTATGACTGCACCGTAAACAACAACTGGGCCTGGAATGTGGGCAACTGGGATCCGGACCCGGCCCGGTTCCCGCAAGGGCTGAAACCGGTGGCCGACGCAGCACATGCCAATGGCCTCAAGTTTCTGCTTTGGTTCGAGCCGGAGCGGGTGATGCCGAACACCTGGATGCACACGCATCATCCGGAGTGGTTGATCCCGCCCAGTGTACATACGCCGCCGGAGTGGCGCTACATGCTAACCGACAGGTTTTACTTGGTCGACCTGGGCAACCCGGATGCGCTGGCATGGCTCAAGAAGCGGCTGATCTCGATGATCCGCGAGGTGGGTATCGACATCTATCGTCAAGACTTCAACCTGGCGCCGTTGTGGCATTGGCGCCGTGCGGAAGCGCCTGACCGGCAGGGTATGCGGGAGATCCGCTATGTTACCGGTTTATACGACTTGCTGGACGCACTGCAGCAGGCTTGTCCCCATCTGCTGATCGACAGCTGCGCCAGCGGAGGCAGACGAATCGACTTCGAGATGATGCGCCGCTCGCTGACGTTGTGGCGCAGCGATCACTGCTGGGACAATACCGGATCGCAGTCCATGCATTACGGACTCTCGTTCTGGCTGCCGGTGCACGGAGTCGGTGCGGTGACGCCAGACGCGTATGCCTTCCACAGCGGAATGGGATCACATATGGTGATCGCGTTTGACTACACGAACGCCAGCGCCGAGGTTTGGGAACAATGGAGGAGCCGTGCGGAAGAGTATCGCGCCGTCCAAGACCGGTTTCATGGGGATTACTATCCGTTGACCGACTACAGTGTCGCCAATGATGTCTGGATGGCGTATCAATATCACAGCCCCGAAACGGCTCGCGGCGTGGTGCTCGCTTTTCGCAGAGAAGCGAACCGTGACGGCTCGCGGTTGCTGCGGCTGAAGGGATTGGATCCGGTGTCGCTCTACCGGTGCACCAGCGTAGAATGGGGGAACGCTTCGCGGACTCTGAGCGGTCAGGAGCTCATGACCACGGGGCTGAGTGTGTCGCTGCCCGCTCCGGGATCGATCGTCATCGCATACGACCGCATCAGCCCTTGAGACCAGCGCGCGCCGATGGCGTTTGGTAGTCGTGCGGCCACCGAAAGCGGGATGGCCTGCATCACTCCCCAGCAGGTATCGGTGTTTCGGGCAGGTTTTTTCAGCGCATCGGTCGAATTGGCGTGCAATAGAGTGCTTCACACGCGCCCAAGCGGTGATCCGATTGGCGAGGTGACTATGCGACAAGGGGAGAGATCGATGCGATATCTGCTGATGCTGATGGGGCTGCTGCTCTGTGTTCCGATGTATGCGCTGGATGTCACTGTTGCTCAATTCGGCGCGAAGGGTGATGGGCGTACCGATGATACGCAGGCGTTCCAGCAAGCCTTGGACGCCGCGCATCAGGCCGGCGGCGGGCGCGTGCTCGTACCCGCTGGGAACTACCTGATCGCTGGACACCTGCGCATCCCGCCGCACACCACACTCATGGGCGAATGGGAGGCGCCGCCCGCGCCGACCATGCTGCCGCGCGACCGACGGCCTGCCTCGCCGGAGGTCGATACCCGGCAAGCGCTTCTGGCCGGCACTGTGCTGCTTGCAGTGGAAGGGGCCGGGGCGGAAACAGGCCCGCCCTTCATCCACATGGAGCGCAATGCGACGCTCAAAGGGGTGATCATCTATTATCCCAATCAGGTCGCGGAGCCCGAGCCCATCAAGTACCCGTGGACTGTGTCCGGGACCGGCGACAATATCAGCATCATCGATTGTCTGTTCGTGAACCCATATATGGCGGTGGACTTTGGTTCGCAGCCATGCGGCCGTCATCTCATCCGCAACCTGTACGCGCAAGCCATTTACAAGGGGCTGTTCATTGACAAGTGCTATGATGTCGGCCGTGTAGAGAACGTTCACTTTTGGCCCTTCTGGTCCGCACATGTCCGCCCGGAGGGGGCGGAGACGCTCGACAAGTGGATGAAGCGTCACGCCACGGCGTTCATCCTGAGCCGCAGCGACTGGCAGTACATCAGCAACAGCTTCTGCATCGACTACTACCAGGGATTTCACTTCAAGACCTCTGCGCCGGACGGACCGGGGAACTACCTGCTGAGCCAATCCGGAGCGGACGGCTGCGACATCGCGGTGAATGTGGAAGAGGCGCAGGGTCACAGCGGGATCAGTTTCAGCAACTCGCAGCTGTTCGGGCGCATATTGGTGGGTGAGAAGAATCACGCTCCGGTGCGTTTCGCGTCGTGCGGGCTGTTTGGCGCAGCGGTGGTCCATGAGCCGGCTGATCAGGAGGTGGTGCGGATTGAAGGACATGGGCGTGTGTCGTTCGATAATTGTCACTTCTACGCCATTCACGGAAAGACCGCCACACCGGTCTTTATACGACAAGTCGGCGGCCGATTGAACGTCAACAATTGCCTGTACATGGTCAACATCTTTTTGGATCCGATCCCGTTAGTGGTGGAGCCGGGGGCGATCAGCACGGTGTACGCCTATAACGAGCACTACACCAGCAAGCGTCCAGTGGTAAACAAGCGGCGCTCGGGGCGTGTGCTGATCGAGAAGAACATCTACGGCGACACCAAATAGCCTCCAGACGTCGTAAGGGCAACACAATCTCCATGGGAGAGTAGCGGCATGACGTTTCAGAGCGACTTCAGCAACGGATTACTTGGGTGGCATGGTCTGGCTTACGGATCTGGTATTGCCGCCGGCGCGGGTTTTAAAGGCGGCGACTGCTTGAGGCTTGTCCAGCCATCCGATACACCCGAGGCGAACGTCACGTCCGATCCGTTCGGAGTGCACCCCGGAAGGCGCTATCGGGTATCCGCACGTGTGCGGTTAATCCGTCCGCGTCGTGCCGGCTACAAAGTCACCATAGACTGGCTGGATGCGGCCGGACAGCACATCGCCTATTCCAATGACTGGACCGGCACCGCGATCGGAAACGATTGGGACCTGCACACCGCACGGATCATCGCGCCCGACACGGCGCGCCGAGCGCTGATCATACTGGGCGTCACGCCAGGCGCCGAGCTTTTATTCGATGATATACGCGTCGAGGCGGTGTCAGCGGCAATCGACATACTCAGCCTGGGGGCGGATCACCCCATGCCGCAAACAGGACAGCGCGTGATGTTGAGAGCGTCGGTGCGTGATCAATCGCTGGAACCATTGAAGCAACTGCATGCCGTGTTTCGCGTTGGTGCGGAGTCGCTGCCGGCACAGGCGCATCCGCAGCCGGATAAGTCGGTCAATCTGATTGCAGAGTGGCGGCCAAAGCAGGCGGGAGTCAGCCGGATACAGCTCGAGGTGACTGCTGATGGTCTGCCCCGGGCCTCCGCGTCGTCACGCCTGCGGGTGTGTGGCCGGTCGAGGCGGGAGGTATCAACCGATGCAGGCGCTGTGCGGCTGACCGCAGTGTCGGATGCACAAGGCGGCGCGGGGTTGCGCTTGAGCGTGTCGGGCGTCACCCGGGCGCTGCTGCCTGGGCCGGTGTGGCTGCAGGTGGCGGCACAGGAAGAACTGGCGCCCGCCGGCATGGTGTGGCGCCGGGTGCAGTCGGCACTGGTCGGTGCGATACGCCATGAGTGCTTCACCGGGCAGCTGCGTGTGCAGCCTAGCGGTGATGGTTGGTTTGATGCCGTGCTGACGCTGACCGCGCGCAGGCCGATGCCGCTGTATGGGCTATTGTTTCCACGGGTTCACACCACAGGTCCGCATCGCTCAGCGCTGCTGCCTGGGCTGGAATATCTGACAGCCGCCGAGAGGTCTTCCGGATTGGACGCCTGCAGTCCCGATTGTGCGGAACGGTTCCTGCCGCACCCTAATAAGATGACCTTGCCGCTCGCCGCCATCGAGCGCGGCGGATGGACGGTTGGGATAACTTACACCCCGACAGCCTCCGGCCGGCAGGCTCCAGCGCCCTCGCCTGTATTCGCAACCCCGGACAGGCTGACCGAGTCGACGGGCGGCTTGATGGCGTTGATATGGCCGGCTGTCGGTGATCAGCGCGTCGTGAATGACCTGCGCAGCGCCCAGCCGATCTCTATGAGAGCCGGTGAGCGGCTGGTGTTGACATGCCGATTGTTCGCAATTCCGACGCCGGATGACGTGAGCCAGATCATGCCGGTAGTGCTGCGCCGCCTGCCGTTCCCGGAACCCGACGCGATCGGGAGCCTTCAGGATCGCTGGACGCAGTCTGTAGCGGATACGGGATGGGCCTGGGATGACGATAGGATCGGCTGGCGCAGAGAGGCCCATCACGCGCATTGGATACCCGACCCGGCTATCGCTGCGGCGCTGGTGAATCATGCTCGCCAGCGCCGCGGCGCCCATGCCGCGACGCATCGCACGCGCGCAATGAACGCATTGGCGCATGTGACCGAAGGCTGGACGAAACCCGGCGCAGCAGGTATGGCTGCGCTGCTGCAGCTGGGACGGGCCGAAGATGCCATCGCTGCATTGTATGCCGACCCGGGAGCTTGGCTCCAGTCGCAGCAGCCGGATGGCTCGTGGCGATTCAAACCACGCGGAGCTCAGGAGGCGGGACTGGGGACCGAGGGCGCGACCGACTTGGGTATCTGCGCCGAACCGGCCCGAAATCTGCTGGATATCGCCTTGAACACAGGCCGCCGTGACGCGCAGGAGGCTGGGCTGAAGGCGATTGCCTATATGCGCACGCATTTCCGGCGTCCGGCCGGCGGCGAAACCTGGGAGGTGCCGTTGCATGCCCCCAACCTGCGTGCTGCCGCTCTGGCCTGCGACTGCGGCGTGTTTGCCTGGCAGTTGACAGGTAAGTCGGAGTACCTGGAATTCGCCAGGTATTGGGCTGTTACCGGATTGCCTTTTTTGTATAACTGGGAAGCGCCGAGAAGGCCCGGCATGCATTACGCGACGGTTTCGGTATTTGGCGCGACGTTCTTTACAATGCCCTGGTTCGGCAAGCCGGTGCAGTGGGTGGGACTGGTTTATGCCGACGCGCTGCGTCGGCTGGCGCATCATGATACCTCGCTTCCCTGGCAGCGATTCGCCAACGGTATACTGCACAGCGCCATCATACAATGTGATCTGGCGCGGCATCCCGATGCGGGATGTCCGTGGCCCGGGGCGCTGCCGGATTCCTATGACGTCGTCAAGAACGTGGTGAATGCCGCCTGGATCGGTCCCTGGCAGATCATCGATCAGTTGGCTGATGCCTTGGGAACGCCAGTGCTCAGCCGGCGGGTGCATCGTACATCCTCGGGGTGGATGACGCTGGTCAGTGCCGCACCGATAGACCGATGGGATGTCACCCGGAACGGATGCCGCATCGCCCTAACGTGCACGCCAAGCGATACGATTGGACTGGTGCTTCGGGGGACGCCCACGCCGCTCAGGCTCCATTGGAACGGTGAGCTCTGGGCGCCCGCTGATCGAGGCCTCGGCTGGTACTGGGATGAGCGCGCAGATGTGGTTGCCGTGAACCTGCGCTTTGCAGCCGCAAAAGGGGTGCTGGAGATCGTTTGGGAATAGTCTGGATTACTGGAACCCTGGAACCGGCGGATCTGCCGGCCCCAGGGTTTGTTCCACGCAGGCGTCAGGCGCGGCTGACTACAAACTCGCCGTAGTCATCGCCGCACTCGATCCCCTTGGTCTGCACACAGGTATAGGTGCCCATGCCTGATGCGCCGGTGGGATCGTATGGGCCTCCATAGGCCAGGTCCATGAACGCCCCGCAAATGCCTCGCAGCATATAGGCGCTGAGCTTCGTCGATGCCCCATACTCCACCACATCGGATTCGTAGTAGTCGTAGGCGCGGACGGTCATCGACTCGCCTGGGGTCAACTCGATGATGTCTGCCTTGGCCCAACCCCAAGCGGTCAACACGGCGAACGCGCCCCTCAGCGTGTCCTCAGGCCCTTCTACCATGGGCTGCACGACGGCGTTCCATTCGTCGGACGTGATGATGCCGTATCCTGTGTGGTACCCGCACTCACGCGCAGCGTTCACCAACAGCCACTCTGCGGACTCCTGCAGGTCCTTAGGTACGGTTCGAGTGAGCCGTTCGGAAAAGCCGTTCCAGAAGCCGATTGGCAGTTGTTGAACGAACACGTTGAACGCCGGGATCACGCCGTCCTGGTTACCCTGTACGCCTTCCACGACACGGGCCATGTCACGGATGACCTGTTTTCGATCGATCATGGTTGTTCTCCTCACAGTGTCTGGCCGGCTCAGGCAGCCACGACGGCGAACAGAGACTGTTCGGCTCCGGCTACGATGCTGGCATACTCGTTGACGGTGTAACTGCGTACGGGACGCCCATAAACGGCGGCGAACAGCGCGGCCAGATATCCTTGCCCAACGAAGTTCACCGGCATGGGGCGCTGACCCCACTTGCGCAGCCAGGCCTGATCGATGTGGCTGCTGGACATGGACGCCTCGCCTGAGTCAACTCCGGCGCAGTGGATGGTCAATCTTCCCAAGCCCAGTGCAGCGAACAGATCCTGACCCAACGCGATGCGATCGGCGATCGCCTGAACGTTTTGCTGTGTGTAGATATCGGTTAGCAGCGGATAGAACGCGTCCTCAGCGCTGTCGCGCAACAGCTTTTTGCCGTCCACCAGTTCGCAGTCATCGGCCAACTGGGTAAAGAGCGCGGCGTAATGATGGCAGTGCAGCACCACCTGATGGCCGTTCAGGAAGTGCCTCCAGTTACGATGATCGACCTGGTGATCCAACACCAGGGATGTCTGTGCGAATTGTGTCATCGGTCACTCCTCAGTCGTTGGTGGTTGCTGACGTTATCGCACCGGTGCGTCTTTGCCGGTGATCTCGCGATACGCCGCGCGGAACTTGGCGATGGCGTCGGGTGAGTCCGGAGCTGCCGCCGCCTTGTCACTCGACATGCCGGCCTTCATAGCCAGACGCATCTGTGCCGGCAGGCCGCCTTCCTTTTTGATGGCGTCGAAGAACGCCACGAGTGTCTTGCCCATATGCAGCCTCCTCCTGAGTGCTGTGAGAGTCGATCCCGTCGCGGGAATGCATCACCGCTTCAACAGCGCCTCCAACTGCCGACGCTGCATCTCTGCGGTCTCCTTGGGGTACACTGCGCGGAACTGGCAGCTGCCCATGATGCCCTGTATGTAAAGCCCGGTGCTGCTGCGCAGCCGATACAGCGTGCGCGGCAACCCGGTGATGGTCTCAACCTGACCGTATGTACTCAGATGGGACAACACCTGTTCATCCACCGGTAAGTGCAGCACGTAGTCATACACTGTGCTTCCGTCAAAGCAATCTTCGATATGTCGGACCTCGGCGATCACCGCGCTGCCATGGCCTGTGTATGCACTGCCGCTGCGATGTGGGCGGTGGCATCGATCAACCGGTCGATCTCGGCGTCTGTGGTGTCTCCTGAAGGGCTGACCCGAATTGA
Organism: uncultured bacterium; assembly: GCA_964535125.1. Classification (GTDB taxonomy): domain Bacteria; phylum Armatimonadota; class HRBIN16; order HRBIN16; family HRBIN16; genus CAZHSN01. Next base: position 4,187 of record CAZHSN010000082.1, on the reverse strand, counting down.
CCCGTCTCCTCGGCCGATATGCCCGTGTACCAAAGGCGCACAATGCAGTCCATGGCGCAGGGCGATGCCGTATGCTTCGGCGTACAGCATGCCGACATCGGCGGTGGGACAGTGCGTGATGGTGTAACTGATCACAGGTGTACGGGGAGCGTCGGGGGGTGTCGGGTAGATGCAGACGCCCGCGACATCTGATAGCTCGGTATGCAGCCGTTCCATGTGACGCTGCACCAGACGTCTGTACCCGGTACGGTGATGCTCATGCCACTCCAGCGCCGCCAGCCATCCTGCGAGTGCCGGATCATTCGGTGTCCCCGCCTCCAGTCGCAGGGGCATCTCCTCGGGATGGTACACTCGATCGCTGCGGATGCCTGTGCCACCGACGACCACCTGGTCTAGCTCAGTGTCAGGGCCGACATACAGCGCGCCGACTCCCTGAGGACCGCGGAGCCCTTTATGGGCGGTCAAGGCGATGAGGTCAGCTGGCAGTTGGCGCACAGACACATCGGTCCACCCCAGCGACTGGCTGGCGTCCAACAGCGTGCATGCACCTGCGTAGCGCGCCGCCAGCAGCATCTGACGCGCGGGAAGGATATACCCGGTAACGTTGCTCGCGTGTGTCATGGCGACCAGTCGCGGGCGGTGGCTCAACAGCTCGCAATAGTGGTCCAAATCCACGTCACCGTCCGCTGTGATGCGTACGATCTCCATACGGGCTCCGGAACGTCGCGCGGCGTGCCGCAGCGGGCGCAGTACGGAGTTGTGATCGAATGCTGTCGCCACCACCAGATCGTCCCGATGCAGCGTCACACCCAGGATCGCCAGGTTGAGCGCCATCGTCGCGCTGGAGGTGATCACGATCCGGTTTGGGTCTGCGCCATCCAGTAACGCAGCAAGTCGGGTGCGGCATCGGGTTGCCAGGCTGCTTTCGGTTCCAGAACTCCGTTCGGATTCGGCAGGTATCAGGTGCATTGTTTGCGCCATCGCATCAATGACACCCGGCGCCAGCGGCCAGGCAGTGGCTGCGTTGTTCAGGTAGATGGATGTGGTCATAGGGTGCGCCTCACACTGTATCTGTTCGGTACGGCGCGGGATTGCTTAAGGGGGAAGCGCCCGGCTCAGGGGGGTGAGTCGGGCGCTGCGAGGTTAGATGACGGCGTCGGCCTTGATCTCGGCGATCCAGGCGTCCACGGGCTGAGCGCCCAGGTCACCCTGGCCGCGCTTTCGGGCGCTGGCGGCGCCTGCGGCCATATCCCGGTCGCCGACCACCAGCATCCACGGGATCTTTTCGCTTTCGGCTTCACGGATCTTGAAGCCGGTCTTCTCATTGCGGGCATCTACCGAAGCGCGCAGTCCGGCGGATTGCAACTGGTCAAGGATGTTGTTTGCATACTCCGAGTGCCGGTCGGCGATGGTGACCACACGCACCTGTTCCGGGGCCAGCCATGTGGGGAACGCCCCGGCGAAGTGCTCGATCAGAATGCCGATCAGCCGTTCCAGCGAGCCGAACGGCGCGCGATGGATCATCACGGGGCGGTGCGGTTGGCCATCCGGGCCGACATATTCCAACTCGAACCGCTCGGGCATGGTGTAGTCAACCTGTACCGTACCCAACTGCCACTGCCGTCCCAGTGCGTCGCGCACCATGAAGTCCAGTTTCGGGCCGTATATGGCCGCCTCACCGAGTGCGACGGTGTGCTGCAGCCCGATGACCTGCACGGCGTTCAGGATGGCCGATTCGGCCTTCTCCCAGCCTTCGTCATCACCCACATACTTGTCGCTGTCGGGGTCGCGCAGGCTGACCCGGGCGGTGTAGTCCTGCAGGGTCAGCTTGTTGAACACATACAGGATCAGTTCCACCACGCGCAGGAACTCCTCGTGCAGTTGATCGGGCGTCACGAAGATGTGCGAGTCGTCCTGCGTGAAACCGCGCACACGCACCAGTCCGCCCAGTTCGCCCGACTGTTCATACCGGTAAACAGTACCGAACTCGGCGAGGCGGTACGGCAGATCGCGGTAGCTACGCGTACCGCTTTGGTAGATCTGGATGTGATGCGGGCAGTTGACGGGCTTGAGGTAGTACTCCTCCTCATCAATCAACATCGGCGCATACATGCTTTCCTTGTACTTGTACCAGTGACCGCTGGTCTTATACAGGTCCATGCGCCCAATATGCGGCGTACTCACGGGCTGGTACCCGCGTCGCATCTGCTCGCGCTTCAGGAAGTCGGTGAGTGTATCGCGCAGGACGGCGCCTTTCGGCAGCCAGAGCGGCAGTCCGGGGCCCACCTCCGGGCTGATCATGAACAGTCCCAGTTCGCGTCCCAGGCGCCGGTGGTCGCGTCGCTGCGCCTCTTCGCGGCGAGTGATATAGGCGTCCAACTCCTCCTGAGAGGGCCATGCTGTACCATAGATGCGCGACAACATCGGGTTACGGGCGTCGCCTCTCCAGTAGGCCCCAGCCAGGCTCAGCAGTTTGAAGCAACCTGTCTGTCCGGTGGACTCCACGTGCGGGCCGCGGCACAGGTCGGTAAACGATCCCTGTGTGTAGAAGCTGATGGGTTCGTCATCGGGCAGTTGTTCGATCATTTCGCGCTTGTACGGCTGCTTGTTGGCATCGGCCCAGGCGATAGCCTCTTCACGGGTCATCGTGGAGCGGGTGATCGGGCAGTTCCGGGCGGCGATTTCGCGCATGCGCTCCTCAATCCGCGGCAGATCGTCCCCGGTGATGGGTGAACTGGGCTCGACATCGTAATAGAAGCCGTCTTCGATGGGCGGACCGATGGCCAGTCGTGTTCCGGGATACAGTTCCAGGATGGCCTGAGCCATTACATGAGACGCCGAATGCCGAAGCGCCTCCAGGTCCGTTTGTGCGGGACTCATACAGTGTGTTACCGCCTTCCAGGCGTTAGTCGACGCCGGTACAAATGGCGCCGCCGTTGACAGTGTACCGCGAGCGGTCGATCTGCATGGGATACCAGTATAAATACGTGCAGCGGATCTCTGTATTGGGGCGTTCGTTTCTTATAGTCTGAGGTATCACCACCTGCTCAGGGCATACAGATCCGGGTGGTCGGGAGGTCGTATATGCACTCATTGCGCGCAATTGCTGCACTCCTTCGTTTGGCAGCGGGCGTCTGCGTCCTCTTTGGTCTGACCTCCGCACAGGCGCAGATGGGGTTGCTTGATGTCTGGGGTCAGTGTACGGCTCCCTCGGCGGATCGGTTCGCGGGGGCAGTCGCCATATCGGCGGGTGGATACGCCTCCGCGGTGCTGCGCGCGGATGGACAGGTGATCTGCTGGGGCTCAAATCAAAACGGTCAGTCGGATGCGCCCTGCCTTGTTGTGCGGGCCGTTTCGGTGGATGTGGGTGCGGGGCATGTCGCAGTGGTGAGGGCCGATGGCAGTATTTCCTGTTGGGGGCAGAACAACTTCGGCCAGTGTACGGTACCGGAACCGAACCGGGGGGTTGTGGAAGCTGACGCCGGAGGAACGCATACGGTAGCCCTGCGCCAGGACGGATCGGTTACATGTTGGGGCAGCAATTCGCACGGTCAGCGCCTACCACCCGCACCCAATGCCGATTTTGTCTCCGTCGCGGCAGGTCAACTGCACTCAGTTGGCCTCAAACGCGACGGTTCGGTGGTCTGTTGGGGACAAGACGGCAACGGACAGTGCCGAGTTCCTGCCCCCAATGCGTTGTTCACAGCGGTGCGCGCCGGGGCGCTGCACACCGTAGGGTTGAAGCAGAACGGTTCGGTGGTATGTTGGGGAGACAACGGTCAGGGGCAATGCGCGATCCCTGCACCGAACGCCGGCTTCGCGGCGGTTGCGGCGGGTGACAGGCATACAGTCGCGTTGAAGGTCGACGGATCGATTGTCTGTTGGGGAGACAATAGCACCGGTCAGTGCACGGTCCCAGAGCCGAACAGTGGATTCCGGGCCATCGCGGCAGGGGCGTACCATACCGTGGGACTGCGATCAGACGGTCAGGTGGTTGTGTGGGGTGATGGCAGCCAACTGCAACGCGCAGCACCACAAGGGCAGGTTATCTCGCAGATCAGCGTAGGGAAAGGCGGTCATCTGGCGGTTCGGTGTATGGACGGCGCCCTGATCTGTTACGGCAACAATAGCCATGGTCAATGCACCGTACCCGATCCTTCTCAGGTCTTTCTCATGGTGGCATGCGG
>CAZHSN010000081.1:0-16526 GCA_964535125.1 uncultured bacterium | reverse complement strand
GATCCACAGGAGCGCCCCTGGTGGCTACAGGGGTTTACGCGGGACTCCCGATTTCATGCCGCGTTACGGCTGGATGGTTTGCTCAACCAGTGGCCACAGGCTGCGCCGCAGCTGGCTGCGTGGGGATACGCCGTGCAACCCGACTTCAGCGGCGACACCACGGCGGAGGTGCGCCGGTTCCTGAACGACTGGATTGAACGCCTGGATGCGCTGTACATGGCGGTGTCGCTGCCGCCGTCGTTTGTGCTGCCGGAGGACTCAGCCCGCGGACGTCTGTTTGCCGAGTGTGTATTCCCGGTGGCGGCACAGCGGCGGATCCCGATGGCGCTGATGATCGGTGTAAAAAAGCTGACCAACCCCGATCTGGGACTGGCGGGCGACTCCGTCGGTCACGCCAGCATAGACGTGCTGGAGCAGATCTGTCGCGACTACCCCGATGTCAAGCTGCTGGTGACCATGCTGTCCCGGGAAAACCAGCATGAACTGTGTGTCTGCGCCCGCAAGTTCAGCAACCTGCATGTGTTCGGTTGCTGGTGGTTTCTGAACAGCGGCCTGTTGGTCAGCGAGATCACCCGCATGCGCCTGGAGTGGTTGGGACTCAGCATGACGCCTCAGCACTCCGATGCCCGGGTGCTGGACCAGGTGATCTATAAGTGGCGCCGCTCGTTGAAAGCGATCACGGAACAGCTCACGCTGGCCTATCAGGATCTGGCGGATACCGGATGGCGGCCCACGGAGGCCGAAATCCGGCGTGATGTGGCCGGATTACTGGGCGGGCAGTTCTGGGAGTTCCTCAAGCGCTAAACGGCTGTTCCGGGTCCGGTGACGGCCTGCGGACCCGGAATCTGCACCGATCCTGCCGGTGCGGTCACGCCTTGCGGAACAACGGCTGCGTCCATCCCCGGGCGCCGTCGGGCAGGGTGACCCGGGCGCGCAGGTAGCGGGCGTGACGCGGACATCGGGCGCTGGCGGACGGTCCAAGTGACTCCTGAAGGATCTCTCCATCAGCGATAAACTGGATCAGCGCCTTGTGCGCCTGTGCGCCGCCGACCGTCAGCGACAGGGTGACGCCGGAAGCCCGCAGCTGTGACAGCGCGACTCCGGTGCTGGCGTAGAAGCGGCCGGCGTACAGTGCCCGCAGGATTGATGCGGGCGTTCGTGCAGAGACATCTACCACGACCCAGCCCTGTCCCGGGGCGTCAGGCGTACCGCGCTTGTCAGGGTCGTAGTTGTGCGTGTCATCCACGGCGGTGGCGTACCACCGCTGCCCCGCCATCAACAGACGATCCCAAGTGGTCTCCACCGAAACATGCGTGGCATCGCCCTCGTCCTGGCATCCGGATGAGGTGTTAATGATCTCAAGGAAACGGCAATCACGCAGAGGTTTCAGGTCTTCCGCGCTCAAGGCCCAGTGCCAGTTCGGATGGTTCACTTGAGCGACGCCGCCTGCCTGGACGATAGTGTCGATAACTGCCTGCAGCGTTTCGGTGACGCCAGGAAGGGCCTGCATGGTCAGGTTGTGTTCAACGCCCCAGGCGCACACATGCAGCGGCCGTCCCTGGGCAGTTAAGGCGTGGGCGCCCAGTTCTATACCGGGCAGCAAGATCAAACCATGCGCCTGAGACGGGGTGACGCGGGTGTAGACGTTGTGGTCGGTGATCGCCAGAAACTCGTATCCCAGCGACTTATAGATCGCACACGCCTCCTCCGGCGAGCGGTTGCCGTCGCTTCCGGTTGTGTGGGTATGCAGGTTACCGCGCAGCCACATGTAAGCACCTCCAAAAGTCGGAACCTTACACACATGATACACCCGGATCGCCGCCCGCTCAGACAGAGCGGCATCCCGGGAGCGCGCCAGGCGCTGTGCTGTCCGCTAAAGCTGGATGGTCTGGCTGTCTCCCTGTCCAGTCACCCGCAGCCATCCGTCACTGGTGGATAATCCAAGTGGTGAGGCGGCCGGAAGATGATGTCCGGCAGAAGGAGATGACAGCACGTGAGCACCCCAATCGAAGCGGTACAACGGCTGAGCAGCGATCCGGATCTGCAGCGGCTGCTGGCGTTTACACTGGAGGCCGATCGGCTGAAGGGCGTATTGCGTCGCAGTCTGGTGCTGGAAGGCGCGCGGCGGGAAAACAGTGCGGAGCACTCCTGGCATCTCGCGTTGATGGCGCTGCTGTTTGCGGACCTGGCGCCTGCCGGGGTGAACCCGCTGCGCGCCGCCCAGATGGCATTGGCGCATGACATAGTGGAGATCGACGCCGGCGACACGCTGGTATACGACACTGTGGGGAACCGGGACAAAGAGGAACGGGAACGGACCGCTGCGGATCGGCTATACAGCCTGCTGCCGGAAACGGTTGGAACGCGTCTGAGAGGGTTGTGGGAAGAGTTCGAGGCCGGCTCCACCGCCGATGCCCGTTATGTGAGGGCTTTGGACCGGCTGCAGCCGATGCTGTTGAACTGGATGTCACAGGGAGCCAGCTGGCGCAGTCATGAGATCACCGCGGACCGAGTCCGGGCGTTGAACCTGCCGGTGTTCGACGCGGGGGCTCCTGCATTGCGGGCCGTAGCCGAACGGCTTATTGACGACGCCATTACACGCGGATACCTGAACGACTCGCCGGAGTGTTGAACCGATACGCCGCACAGTGGCCTATTGCGACAGCATGGAATCAGTCCGGATGGCTCGGTTGTACCCCGTATACTGCTGAAACACAGCGCCCAGAAGTGCGTGTACGGCAGGCCGTTCCAGCGCCAACACGTGATCCAGCCAGGCGCTGGCCTGATCAGTCAGCCGCATCAACTCATACTCGTGCAGCAGCGCCCGGCGATGCGCCTCCGAATTCCATGCCAGCCTGCGGGCGTATTCCAGGTATCCGGCCACGGCCAGCAACTCGCTGGGCGGAATCTCTTCCAATGTACGCGGTCCGCGCAGCCGCACGATGATCTCCGGCTGTGACGGCAGCCGCACAATGTGCTGCAGCAGATCGGACGTATCAGACTCATTGACAACCAGACAGCGCCGGGTTTTCAGCGCATGCTGCAGTCCTTCCGTCAGTAAAGTCTGCAACCGGCTTCCCAGCTTATGCAGTCCGCAGCCACGCAGGTACACGTCAAACAACCGCCGGACGGTCATCGGCGCTTCGTCTTCCAGGATGCTCAACAGACCGAACGCCAATCGGGCAGGACCCGCATAGGACTTCAGCGGAGAGGGGCCTGCGCAGGCGGCGTATTCGCGGTAGGCGCGCATCCGCCATTCCTGTGCGAACTCGGCAAGCGGAGGAATATGTTCAGTGGCCATCTGCGGATCGACCAGCTCATCGGTATCGAAGATGCTTAGTTGCCGGATGTCCGGTTGTGACGTATCTTTACGCCTGGGCGCCAAGGCAGGTGTCCTGAACATGGTATAGTGTCTTCATTGTGACAGACACCCCGATGTCCGTCCACCCGCTTGTCTAAGCGATCGAACACACAGGAGACGAACCGATGCGCAGACCCAGCATGCCGCACGACCAGCACGGGCCATCCATGCCTGTAAAACCGGTTACTCAACGCAGCCTATCGGCCCGAGTGGCCGTGGCGCAGATCTGGCAGCCTGCTCCGGGCGACTCCCGCAACGTCATCGACATGATGCATCCGCCTCTGGACGAACTCAAGGACCGCCGGCCCGACCTGGTGGTCTTTCCGGAGTATCATCTGGGCTGGGTGAAGCGGGGAGATGCGACGTTCTCTCTGGTGCAGGACCTGGCCCGACGGTACGACACGAACCTCGCGGTGGGTGCACTGGAGATGCTGCCGGGGTATGACAGCGCACGCCCCTGTTTTGATCAGCCGGGGCGATACGCCAATACCACATTCCTGTTCGACCGGCGGGGCCAGCTGGCAGGCAGCTATCACAAAGTTCACCCGGCGGTCGGTGCGTCTTCACCCTGGAACTGGCCGCCCGACGCGCAGGATCTGGAATACACGATGCATTGCGGTACGGACTTCCCGGTTCTCGATCTGGACTTCGCCAGGGTTGGACTGATGACGTGCTATGACGGCTATTTCCTGCCTGTGTTTGACATATTGAGCCTGAAGGGCGCCGAAGTGATCATCTGGTGTAACGGCCGCGGTGACATAGAGGACTACATCGTCCGTACCGCCAGCCATCTCACCTGTACGGCGATCGTGGCATCCAACCACAGCCGCGGCGCGGGAGCGGCGATCTGTGACTTTCCCGGCCGCTTACTGGCGCGCTCTTCAGAAGCTCGGGATCAGGTGCTCTGCGCAGACCTTGATCTGAAGCAGCTGCGCCAGCACCGCCGGCATCTGCGCATGTTCCATCAGCGCCGTCCGGAGTTGTACCGCGACGTCACGCGTCCCTGGCGGCCACAGCTCAACTACCCGCAGGCGCCAATGGACGAATGAACCGGCGTTACGGGTTCACGATGACCTTGTTCCGGTCAGGCGTGCCCATCACCCGGATCGCTTCGTGGATCTGAGTCAGCGGGAAACGATGCGAGATGATCGCTTCAGTGTTCACCAGACCTGTCTCCATCAGGCGGATGGCGCGTGTCATGGCGGTGGGGGTGGTGCCGAAACTGGCGTCCATGCGTCCCTCCAGAAAGTGCGTCAGCCCCCCGTCCAGAGTGAACGTTTCGTGTGTCGTGATGCCAAATACGTTCCAGCGGGTACCGCGCCGGCGCAGATCCACCATCAGCTGCACCGCCTCAATGGGGCCGGCAGCCTCCACAATCAAGTCGGGACCATCGGGCATGATGTCTTGGAGACGCTGCCGGAGGGTGTCATCCACCGGATTCAGCGCGGCGGTCGCGCCCAGTTGCAAGGCCTGCGCACGGGCATAGGCGCTGCTGTCGATGGCCACCAGACGGGCAGCCCCGGCGGCGCGGGCGACCATCAGGCAGAGCAATCCGATGCTGCCCACACCGATGACCACCACGTCATCACCAACTTGCATCTGGCTGTACTGGATCACGCCCTTCCACGCACCGGAGAGCGGTTCGGTCAGCGCAGCGGCATCGAATGAAAGACAGGCCGGTTTGTGGAACAGGCACTCGTCCTTGGTGAGCATGTACTCGGCGAACGCACCGGGGCGCACATCCGCCGGTCCGTCTCCACCGGTAACGAATGAGCGGGCGCAGTAATGGGTGTTCCCTGTACGGCAGTGCGCACAGCGTCCGCAGTATCCAGAGGGCTGAATGATCACCGGGTCGCCTTCCTTTACATGCGTGACCCCGGGTCCCACCTCATGCACCACTCCGCTGGGCTCATGCCCCACGATGCAGGGAAACGTCACATTCGTTCGGATTCCACGGATGGCCTTATAATCGGTGGCGCAAATCCCGCAGGAGACGATGCGCACCACCACGTCCCCCGGGGTCGTGGCGCGCGGGATCGGCACATCCTCCAGTTCCAATCGGTCGACCGCATGCAGTACCGCCGCCAGCATATCAAGCCTCCTCACGGGTTATCCGTAAGGATGAGTTCGACAGAACAGAACAATGTCCCTGCGGCGCATCGGGTACACGGTTACAATAAAGTGCGGGACTACTTCACGACACGCAGGTGAGCATGGAAACACAACGTACCGCTGTGGTGATCGGCTCGGGACCGGGCGGGTTGCTGGCGGCGTGTCTGCTGGCGCAATCCGGATATGCGGTCAAAGTGCTGGAACGGCTGGACATCCCGGGCGGGCGGTTCACACATATCGATTTTGACGGATACGCCGTGCCCACCGGCGCGTTTCACATGTTGCCCGGCGGATCTGCAGGGCCGATCGGGCAGTGTCTGCGGCAACTGGGTATCGACCTGCCGATGCGTGTGCTGGAGCCGTCGATGATAGTACACCGCGATGGAGCGTGCTGGCCGTTGAACGTGGACCGCCCGGGACGTACCGGATTCCGCGCAGCAGCCGGTTTGGCGAACGGACGAGCGCTGAAATGGCGGTTCATGAAGTACTCTGCGCTGGCGATGCTCGGCAGTTCGGTGCGTGTGGGCGCTCTGGTGGACAGTTTGGACGCGGATGGGACCGCACTGCGGCTGTACAACCATTTGACGGAGTTCAGTCTGGGAGCGACCGTGTGGCAGGTTCCGCTGGCTTATAAACTGCGGTCGCTGCGCGTGCAGCGCTTCGGGCGCGAGGCGATTCTGCTGGGGGGCAACAAGTCGCTGATTGATGCGCTGTGCGCCCGACTGCGGGAGATGCACGGCGTGCTGCAGTTGGGGTGCGGAGCCCGCCAGATCGCGGTGGAACACGCACGCGCCGTGGGCGTGGTGGATGAAGGCGGTACGTACCACGCTGCCGACGCGGTGATCTGTACAGCAGGCAGCCACCGGTCGGTGCAACTGCTGGGAACGCACTGTCCTCAATGGATGCGCGACATGATCACCCGCTTGACCCCGTTTTGGGGCGCTGCCTGGTCCATTCGATCGGAGAGACCTCTGCAACGGTACGCCACGGTGGAGATACCGCTGCGTCTGCGGCGAATCTCGGGCATTACGGCGGTTTCGTTGCTGGCCCCGGACTTGTGCCCGCAGAACCACCATTACTCACTGGCGTATCAGCGGTTGGACCCCGAGGAGCCGTTGCAGCCGCAGTTGGACGAAGCGCGTGCAGAGTTGTTGGATTGGTTACCCGAAGGCGCTGATCCGTTTCATCTGGCCACTTACACGGGTGAACACCCGGGTGGACTGGCCGATCTGTCGCCCCGACTGGAAAACCGTCTGCCGTTGCGGATGCCCGACATGCAGGGGCTGTACTTCGGCGGATATGAGGGGCGGGCGTATGGTGTGGCGGCCGAGGTGACCGGCGCAGCGGCGCTGCAGGTGTGGAGGATGCTGCGATGAGCGCAGAGATCGACCGCGCGCGCTGCGCCGGATGCGGAGCATGCCGTTTGATCTGCCCCCCTCGGGCCGTTGTGCGACAGGGACTGGTCTACACAGTGGTCTCTGAACGGTGTGTGCGCTGCCGCAAGTGCATCGGCGTCTGCCCCGTAGGGTGTATCACGCTTACTGATGGGACACCTACCGGTGATACCTCACCGGAAACCGATCGTTGACGCGTATACGTTAGTTCGCTGCCAGCGCGCGCCGTACAGTCTCCCGCAGATCGCTCATGGAGAACGGCTTCTGCAGGTAGCGGTGCGGCATGACGTTGTTGATGTGCTGCATCACATCGGACAGGGGATAGCCGCTGATAATGATGACGGGTAACTTCGGAGCCAGTTCCTGAAGCTTTCGTAACGTCACATCTCCTCCCATACCGGGCATACGCATATCCAGCAACACCAGCCCAAGCGTATGCAGTTGTTCTGCAGCCAGACGTAACCCTTCGTCTCCCGATCCCGCAGTGAGCACACGGTATCCTATGCTCTCCAACATCCGGCGCGTGGTTTTCAACACCTGCGGTTCGTCATCAATCACGAGTATCGCCCGCGAGGTGTCCGTTTCGGCTGGTGTTTCCACAAGGTCGGCACGATGCAGCGGGATCATGAGTCGGACCACAACGCCCTGTCCGGGTGAGCTGCGCAGGCAGACCGCACCATGATGGCTGCGCATGATACCCAGCGTTGCGGACAAGCCCAAGCCACGGCCTTGGAACCGGGTGCTGAAAAACGGCTCAAACACGCGCCGTGTCATCTCCGAAGTGATACCGGGCCCGGTATCGGTGATCTCAAATAACGCATACTCTCCAGGCGACGCTCCTTCAGCATACGTGCAGCCGCTGAGTTGTTCAGCTGTCAACAGCTTGCTGTAGAGTTTTACAGTAACTGTCCCGCCCTGCTCTGTACAGGCCTCAAACGCATTGGCGACCACGTTGATCAACGCCTGTTTGATGTGATTGGGATCGCCTGTCACGGTTAATTCGTTCAACGGATACTCGGCCTGCAGAATGACTCCCGGAGGCGCGGCGCGCGTCAGCATGTCAAGGGTCTGTTCCATCAACGGACGCAGCGCGACGCGAGCCTCGACCATGCGTCCGGCCCCGGCATACGCCAGCAGCTGTTTGCACAGGTCCGCCGCACGTTCGCCCGCCTGATGGATCTCCTGGATAGGCGCCTGCAGCGCATCGTGTTCCGGCAGGGCGCACCGCAGCAGCGCGTTGTTTCCCAAGATGATTGTCAGCAGATTGTTGAAGTCATGCGCCACGCCGCCCGCCAGCACGCCCAGGCTTTCCAGGCGCTGGGTCTGCTCCAGTCGTTGCTCGCTCTCCAGTTGACGGGTCTGTGCCTCGTGCAGCGCGGAGATGTCTGAAATCATCGCGACAGCGCCGGCGTATTGGCCCGTTTCGGTGAAAATGGGTGAGGTGTTCAACAGGGTGTAGACCGGATGCCCGTCTGCATGCTGGAACACGAAGTCATGCTGTTCGGTAATGCCTGACTGCCGGCGTTTCACGTTTTCCGCCGCTTTTTGCTGCTCGGACTCGGACATGAACTCAAACAGATGCCGGTTCATCATCTGTTCCGGTGTGTAGCCCAGCATGTCCGCCATTTGTTGATTCACATAGGTGGTGCGTGACTGGGCGTCTATCTCCCAGACGCCTTCTCCACATGTCTCCACGATCCGTCGATAGCGTTGCTCGCTCAACCGGAGCTGCTGTTCGGTCTGAGCACGCTGTTCCACCTCGCGTTTCAATTCCTCCACCATGTGACGCAGCGACGCGGTGCGTTCCAACACCGCGTACTCCAGCGCCTCATTCTGACGTTCCAGCGCCATACGTTGCTGGCGCGCCTCCAGCAGCACGGCCAGCATCTGGATGGCGTTGAACAACACCGCTTGCTCCTCTTCGGGGCGCTCGTGGAACGACGGGAGGACACAGATCCAGCCGAAATGTGTCCGATACGTCTGTACGGGTATGCTGTCCGATGTACCGGATGGCTGCGTGACATACCGGTAGTCCCATCCGGGATCGCCTGCGTTCATGGCGTCCACGAAGAGACGCGTGATGGTGTCGGCGTCGTCGATCTGACTTAACGACACCATCAGCAGAAACACATCGTGAGTCAACCGCTGCATGCGCCGTTTCCTGGCAGGAACCCCGGTGCGTACTCCCGCAGCCAGACATCCGGCTCGCGGTACAGCGGGTTTTGCATGATCACACCGCTGTGGATCAGCCATGGATGGGTCTGCAGCACCCCCATGATCATCTCCCCCGAGAAGCGGCGCACGTCGTACAGGCAGATGCTGATCCAGGGTTTACCGGGAATGAAGTAGTTCAACCGCGACTCATAAGCCATCAGGTGTTCCACCCCGGGTATCTGTTCCAGCGCCCAACTCATCTCAGCGGTGGCGCGCACGTTGCGGGCGCCGTCTTTCTGGCTGGTCTCGAAGAAGCGTTGCCGATTGGTGTCCATTGCCACCGATGAAAACACCTCATCGGGGAAGAACAGATCGCGGGCGGAGGGCAGTTGGAAGAGATGGGTGTCACGTGTTTCGTGCGCATGATCCGGATACAGGCGGGCGTATGTCGCGTGGAACTGCTTCGCGTTCTGCTCCACGGGTACATAGGCCTGCAGATCGCCATCACGCGCGCCTTGGTGCAGATATGGAAACAGGATGTCGGTCCACTCCTGATCGGACTGGTAAAGCCCGCACAGGTGAAGTCCCCAGTTACATACCCAATCACCAAAGCCGAGTTCGACCTCGGGTTGATGAGATGTCTTGAGATGCATTGGGTCACCTCCCAAAGAGGCGCCGCGGCATAAAGCGGCCGCTGAACGTCCGGCATGACCACCATCGGTGTGTATTGAATAATACACCTTTCCGCAGGAAAACAGTACTGTGCGCCGTTATGGATGTGAAATTGCGATAAGGTGTAGCCGGATGATCCGCCGCATGCGGCGGTATGCAAGGAGTGGCAGCACAATGTGGCCGTTTACACCCAACGATCTGGTGTTGTTCCAGGGGGACAGCATCACAGATGCGGGACGGTCCCGCGAAGATGACAGCCAGATGGGCGCAGGATACGCCTCGTTGCTGGCGGCGTGGCTGTCGGCCCAGTGGCCGCAGGGCGGGCTGAGGTTTCTCAACCGAGGGATCAGCGGAGACCGGGCCTGTGACCTGGAAGCGCGCTGGACGCGTGACTGCATCGATCTGCAGCCAGATTGGGTGTCGATACTCATCGGCATCAACGACACCTGGCGGCGGTATGATTCTGGTACGCCCTCCGACATCGGCGCGTTCGAACAGACTTATGAGCGGCTGTTGACGCGCGTGCGCGATGAATCCGCCGCGCGGGTGATCGTCCTCGAACCGTTCGTGGCGCCGGTTACACCCGAACAGGACACGTGGCGTGAAGACCTCGATCCGCGCATCCAGGCTGTCCGGCGGGTCGCGCGCACATTCGGCGCGTTCTATGTGCCGCTGGACGGGTTGTTCGCAGCCGCCAGTGTACACCGCGGTCCCTCATTCTGGGCCTCGGATGGCGTGCATCCTACCCCGGCCGGTCATGCACTGATCGCCCAGCACTGGTTACGCACCCTGCAGACAGGGTGAGCGGCGGGGCTGCGTTGCCCTGTTCCCGTTGGATGGCACACCAATTGCTTTTCAACGCCTGACAGTCATCCACGGGGAATACGCCGATGCAGAGCATAGCCATTCATACAGGGTCCGACGGCGGTCAGGTGCTGCCGATCCCGCCGTTTTCACAGTTGGTGGACATGCACCGGCTGCAGGCTCATTTGAACCTGCTGCATGCGGCAACCGGCCTGTCCACCGCTCTGCTGGATGAAAGCGGCCAGATACTCGCCACCGTGGGTTTGCAGCCGGTGTGTACCGGCTTTCACCGGTGCAGTGAGGGCGCAGCCCCATACTGTGCGGAGAGCGACCTGTTCCTGGCCGGTTACCTTTACGCCGGGCGACCGGCCGGGTACCGCTGCCGCAACGGCATGTGGGATTACGCCTGCCCGATCATGGTTGCCGGCAGCCATCTGGCCACTCTGTATATCGGCCAGTTTCACACCGAACAACCTGATCGCACTCAGGCCGACCTGCGCGCGGCTGAATACGGGTTTGACGCGGAAGCCTATTGGCAGGCGTTGTGCGAGGCGCCTGTCGTCGAACCGGAACGCGTGCAGCGGGTCCTGGATCTGGCGCGCGATACCGCGGAGCTGCTGGCGGAGATCGGTCTGGAACGGCATGTACAGATGGAGGCCCAGCAGCGTCGTCTCGAGGAGAGCGAAACGCTGTATCGTGCGGTATTTGAACAATCGCCGGACTCCATCGTGGTGCTGGATAAGCGCACCGGCCGTCCCGTGCGCTACAACGATGCCGCGTGTCATCAGTTCGGCTGCACGCCGGAGCAGATGAGTGCGCTGCGCATACCGCCTGTTGCGGTGGAGATCGCCACGCAGGGCGCCGACGCGGGGGCGACAGGTCATGTCGAGATGGAGACACGGCATCACACCGTATCCGGCGAAGCGCGTGACGTGCATCTGGTGTTGAATGACGTGCGCGTTGATGATACCGAGTGTCTGCTGTGCATTTTCCGCGACGTGACGGAACGCAAACAGAACGAACGGCGCCTGGTTGCTCTGGCCAGCGAACTGGCGCGTTCCAACAACGAATTGCAACAATTCGCTTACACCGCTTCGCATGACCTGCAGGAACCGCTGCGCATGGTGTGCAGCTTCCTGAAGCTGATCGAAGAACGGTATTCCGGCCAGTTGGATGCCGATGCCGACACCTTCATCCGCTTCGCGGTGGAAGGCGCCACCCGTATGCAGCACATGGTGCGCGACCTGCTGGAGTATGCGCGGGTGCAAACTCAGGGAGCGCCATTGATGCCGGTCAGCAGCAGGGAAATGCTGGAACGGGCGCTGTTTGCACTGCAGGATGCCATTCACGGCGCAGACGCAGAGATCTCCTGCGGCGAGATGCCGGTGGTGCATGCCGACGCCGCTCAGCTGAGCCGTCTCTTTCAGAATCTGCTGAGCAACGCCATCAAGTTCCGCCATCCGGACCGTCCGCTGCGCATATGCGTGGACGCGGAGCGCACCTCCGGCGGGTGGGTGTTCCGTGTGAGTGATAACGGGATCGGGATCCCGCCGGAACAGCGGGAACGCGTGTTCGCGCTGTTTCAGCGGCTGCATGCCCATTCCACCTATCCGGGTACCGGCATTGGTCTGGCTGTGTGCAAGCGCATTGTGGAGCGTCACGGCGGCTGGATCGTGGCGGAGGCCTCCGCAGAGGGAGGCGCCTGCTTCCGGTTCTGTTTACCGGATGGGCAATGAGCATGACGCCCAGACGGTTGCTGCTGGTAGACGATTGTCCCGCCGAACTGCGCCTGATGATGGAGGCGTGGCGCGCTGTACGTCCGGATGTGAACATCCAGACAGCGGAATCGGCCGATGCCGTGCTGTGTCAGCTGACGCATCAGTTGGCGGCTGATGGCCCCCTGCCTCAATTGACGCTGCTGGACGTTCATCTGCCCGACCGGTCAGGCCTGGAAGTGCTTGAACACATGAAGTCACACCCGCAATTACAGACGATCCCGGTTGTGATGATCAGTACGCTGCAGGCTCCCGATCTGGTGCGCCGCGCCTACCGGTTACACGCCAACGGTTATGTGCCCAAACCCGACAGCTGGGAGCGGTACCTGCAGATGGTAACCTGCATGGATCGGTTCTGGTTTCACACTGCGAGGCTGCCCGATGACTGATACGCTGCTGATTCTGGTGATTGATGACAACGACGGAGACTGCCGGCTGATACAGGAACTGCTGCGCCGTGTCCGCAGTCCGGAGTGCCAGGTCGTTCATGAGCATACGCTGGCGGATGGGGTGAAACGCATCGCCTTACAACCACCCGATGTGGTGCTGCTGGATCTGGGGTTGCGCGAAACCAACGGGCTGGACACGCTGTCGGCCTGGTTGCAGGGGGGGTGCCCGGCGCCCGTGGTGGTGTTGACCGGTCTGGACGATGACGAGACGGCGCGTCAAGCCGTACGCATGGGTGCGCAGGACTACCTGATCAAGCACGACATGAGCGCCCAGGAACTGCTGCGCGCCATCCGGTATGCACTGGAACGCCATCAGTTCACCAGCCGGATGGTGGACTTGGAGCGGTTGGAGAGCCTGGGACGGCTTGCCGGCGCGGTGGCGCACGACTATAACAACCTGCTTACAGCGATCCTCTGCAACACCGATCTGGCGATGGCGGAGGCGGCGCCGGCATCCAGTTTGATGCACTATTTGTCGGAGATCGACAAGGCCGGACAGCATGCGGCGCGGATAGCCGCCTCCATGCTGACCTTTTCCGGACGCGGCTTCCACCAGTTCACAGAATTGGATCTGGCCGGGCTGCTGCGTGAGATACGACCGGCGCTGCAGACGTTGGCCGTTAACCGCGTCGAGATGGTCTGGAACATCGACACGTTGGGCCTGATCGTGCGCGTTGACCCCGCGCAGATCCAACAGGCCCTGGTGAACCTGGTGGCGAACGCCGTGGAGGCGTCTCCTGAAGAGAACGCCCGGCTGGTGATCTCACTGCGCCGGGAGAGACCGGACGAATCGAAACGGCGGCAGGCTTTTCCGCAGGCGCTGCCGGACGCCGAATACGCCGTGATCGCCGTGCAGGATAACGGGCATGGCATGGACGCGGCAACACTGGCGAAAGTGTTCGACCCGTTCTTCACCACCCGGTTTACCGGCAGAGGACTGGGACTGGCTGCCGTTCTGGGGATTGTGCGGGCGCACAAGGGCGGCATCTACGCGGAGAGCCAACCCCGAGATGGTGCGCTGTTCGAACTGCTGTTACCGGTGATGAGCAGCCTGTGAGCCAACGGATCGGCAGGAGTTGACGGGTCTGCCGGCGTACCTGAACCCAGCAACCGCTGGCGACAGCCGATCTGGAGGTCCGATGCACGCTCACGCCATCACACTGCCGTTCACGCATGTACCAATCGGCTGCTCGCTGGGAAACCGGGCTTGTTTCGTGCGGACCACTCCCGCCGGCGGGATTGATCACCTGTGGCAGGCTGCCACTGGCCGGTGGTTTTTTGGTGACGTCGCCCTCTGGGTAGAATCCGATGGAGCCGCTCTGCGTCCGCTGACGGTCAGTGTACTTCCATATGCTCAGGAGACGGTGTCTCAGGGTGAGTGCTGTGAGTCGCTGTTGCGGGTGTTTGTTCCAGCGGGTGAGATCAGCGCGGTCTGTCTGATTCTGGTTGTACGCAACGCTGGCCCGTCGCCGCGTACCGTCACAGTGCGGGTTGCCGGACAGTGGAACGCCCGTCCCTCGGCCATGCATCGCCGACAGCCGCAACCTGACGACATCAACAGGCAGTTTCCGCAGTCCGATCTGAGTGTGATCTGGCGAAACGGCTATCCGGTCGGTACGCTGAGTGCGCGGTCGAACTGCGGTGACTCGCTGCTGGTGTCGCTGAGCGGCGCACCGGTGTGTCGCACAGAGGCTGATGGTCGTTGGTGCGCCGAGTGTTCTCACGCGCTGGTGGGCTGGGAAACCATACGCGTTCACATGACGCTGCAGTTGGATGCTTCGGACGCGTTGGATCCCGCCGTGGAGTGGCCGAAAGTGCTGGCACAGGTGGATGCCGAACCCCGCCTGGTGACACCATCCGCGCTGCTGGACGATGGATTCCAATGGGCCGTACGTAACAGTGCGCGGATCAGCCATCGGTTCGCCCAGGGATCGGGCTTTACCAACGATCCCCCCGGCACGCTGGTGGTTACCCGCGACGCCGGGTGGTTCGGCTTTGGGTTGGATGCGGTGGACCCCGGCCATGTGCGCGCCCTGTGGGACACGCTGACGCAGCACAGCCTGTATCCTGACAACAAGGTGGCCGAGTACATCGACCTGAACACCGATCCGGTGTTCCGCGATGACTACGGGTTGAATATCGCTGATCCCACACCGCTGTATCTGTTGGGGATGGCGCATCATGCGCGGTTCAGCGGCGACATCACGTGGCTGCGCGGGGTGTGGCCGGTGTTGCAGCGTGTCTGTGCGTATCTGCTGTCTCAGATGCGTGACGGACTGGTCATCTGTACCTCGCAGTCGCGCGAACCGGGACGGGGCGTCTGCGGCTGGCGCAATGTGATGACCGATGAAAACATCAGCGGAGCGGTCACCGAACTGCAGGCGCTGAGTGCAGCGGCATTGTACGCGGTGAGTGAACTGGCCGAATGGCTGGGACATGGCGCCGAAGCCCGCGCGCTGCGACAGTCCGCTGAGGCGGCTTCCGCTGCGCTGGAGTCACTGCGGCATCCACAGACCGGCGGATACCTGCTGTGCCGTCGCAGCGACGGCACACTGGACCTCAGACGCACTGTGGACCAACTCTTCCCGCTGGTGTTCGGACTGGCGCCGGCTGACGCCGAGCAAGCCGTGTGGGCACAACTGACGTCCCCGGAGTTTTTGACCGACTGGGGCGTGCGCACCGCTCCTGCGGATGCCCCGGAGTATCACCCGGAGGCGCAATGGGGATTGACCGGCGGTGTCTGGCCCAATGCAGCCGCCTGGCTGGCCTTTGTGGCGATGCGGCTGGACCCGGAACGGGCGGTGTGGCTGGCCGAACAGCAGGTCAGACCCCTCTGTCTGGATGACTATCGGGAGCACGGTGCGCTGGCGCCGGGACAGTTCCCCGAGTGGTATCACGGGGATGTGCTGGTCAGCCGGGGTATGTCTATGAGTCCCTGGATGCCGCCTACCTACTTGTGGTTGATGATTGAAGGGCTCCTGGGGCTGCATGTCGAGCCCGACAGATTATCGATCACCCCGCATCTGCCGGCTGGATGGGAGGCGGCAGGTATCGGCGGACTGCGTGTGCATGGCCGTCCGCTCAGTGTGATCGTCACCCCGGATGTGGTCTACACCACCCAGCCAATGAAGGCAGACCGGACGGTGGTGCAGGGATGCGAGGCGGCCGACGCGCCCTCCGGCCGCGCGGTCGTAATCGCCTGTGACGGGCTGACGGTCCGGCTGGATGCCTCGGGGTTGCAGCGGAAGCCTTGGGATGCATGAACACACACACGCAGTCGTTGCAAGGTAGCCCCCGGCGTATCCCGGCGCATCTCTGGCAGGTTGCCGGTCTGTCCTGGCCGGTGCAGTGTTCCCTCTGGTACTGGTGGCCGGCCGCCCGGAACGGGGTGTTGCCCGAACCGGTGACTGCCGTGTATCCCTCCCGGTTGATCTTGGGTCCGCACTTGGGTCAGGTTGCCGCAGGTCAAACATGCGTGGTGGATGCCCAGGGGGCCGTGCAGCCGCATGCGTGGCGGCGCGCAGACGGCGCCGCGGTACGTCCCCGCGAAGCATTACGCCCGGGAGACACCCTGGCGGTGGTGCATCCGGCGGGACCGCGTGAGGGTGCGGCTGTTGCTGCGCTCTATCTGTTGGCGGATCCGGGCGGATCGCTTGATACCGGTCCGACACAGGCGCTGACGCCGGGCGCTACGGTCCGTTGGAAGTCGTTGGATGAGGCGTGCGGGTTGCTCGACTGTTCGGGCCCGTTTCGGGTGGATCAACCCGCCGCGCTGGCTCAGGTCCAGGCGATTTACTCGGCCCGG
>CAZHSN010000080.1:0-16555 GCA_964535125.1 uncultured bacterium | reverse complement strand
CATTGCCTGTAACAACTCATCCGGACGCAGTCCACTGAGCGCGCCGTACTGTTCGCGCCACAGACACGGGATCGCGGTCGGCCCGACTTTGAGATGCCGGTCGACAGTGACCGTCAGGTGAACGCCCAGAAAAGGATTCCGCAGGTCAGGTACCGGGTAGATGTTAGTGTTCAGCGTGCCGGCCTCCGCCCCCCCCGTCAGGTACAACCCCTTGAACGGCAACAGGGTGTAGTTCAGTCCCGCGCCGCACAGGTGCGCCACCCGGTCGGCATATAAACCGGCAGCGTTGATGACATACCCGGCTTCCCAGGCGCCTGTTGCGGCGATCAGCCGGGTGGAATGCGCCAAGACCTCAGCCTGTCGGACGTCCGCGTGGTAGACCGTACGCACACCTTCGCGTTCGGCATCCTGCACCATCGATCGGACAACCGCCGCGGGATCGACAGTGGCCGTGTCGGGAGACCAGAGCGCCTTGTCTCTGGTACGCACGCGCGGTTCGATCCGCCGGGCGTCTGCCTCTGTGATACGTTCCAGAGTGACCCCGTTCGCCTGCGCCCTCTGGTACAAAGTGTCCAATCCGGCCCAATCGGCTTCGGTACGCGCCACCACCAGCTTGCCGCAGGTGTTGATCGGCAGTCCACGTTCGGCACAGTATGCGCGCATCCTCCGGTTGCCGTCGCGGCAGAACCGGGCCTTCAGGCTGTCAGCGGTATAGTAGAACCCCGCATGCAGCACGCCGCTGTTCCGACCGCTGGCATGTCGCGCCACCTCCGGTTCCTTCTCCAGCAGAAGCACCGAACAGTCGGGATACTTGGAACGCAGCGCCCGCGCGATGGACAGGCCGATCACTCCGGCGCCGACTACCGCGAAGTCGGCGTGCATCAACCACTCGGGGCGATGTTGCGGCTGCCACGCTCCGTCAGGGCGATCCCCTGCTGGCATAACGGACAGGCATCGGGCGCCCAACTGACCACATCCAGACTGACCAGTGCGCTGTACGGCGCGCCCAAGTCGGCCTGGCCGTTGCTGCGATCCATCAGCAGCGCGATTCCGGCCAGCGTGCCGGGCCACTCCTGCAGCATCTGCAGCACCTCGCGCACCGACAGACCGGTCGTCAGTACATCATCCACAACCAGCACGCGCTCTCCCGGGGCAATCTGAAAACCGCGGCGCAGTACACGCTTGCCCTCTTCACGCTCTGCATACACCGCGCGGACACCCAGTTGGCGGGCGACCTCATACGCGATGATCACACCGCCTGTGGTGGGACCTACGACCACATCCACTCCGGTGTCCGCATACTGCCGAGCAATCTCTCCGCAGAGTGTTTGCACGTGCTGCGGGTGTTGCAATACCTGAAACTTTTCAAAATAGGTGTCGGCATGCCGTCCGGAACTGAGTTTAAAGTGCCCGTTCAGCACCGCGCCGCTGGCGCGGAACACATCCAGAATTGCCGCCTGGTTCATCTCACTCCCCCCTGCGTTCGGGCCTGCGACGGCGTGTATCACCGTGGCAGGCGCACCATCTCAGTATAGGTAACCGACCATGACCACGCAACGGGCTCACCACGTAGCCATTCGAAGTGATGCGGGAATGACCGTCTGCGGTCTGATGGATGTACTCTGTACTCCGCAACAGGGTTGCGGTACAACGTAGATGAAACGCACAGACATTCGGGATGAGCACACGCATGCAACCAGCCATTGAAATCGACGCGTTTTCCAAGAGCTACCCGTCCGGTCACCGTCAACGACGACAAGCCGTCACCAATCTGTCCATGCGCGTGGATGCCGGCTCAATCTACGGTTTCCTGGGGGCGAACGGTGCTGGTAAGACAACCACCATCAAAGCCATGATGGGTTTCCACCGTCCGGATGCCGGATCCATACGGCTGTTCGGCATCGACGTATCCCGCACAGAGTCGAGGCAGTGCGTGGGTTTTTTACCCGAACAACCCTGGTATCCGCCATTTCTGACTCCGCGCGAACTGCTGACCATCCATGCCGAGTTGGCGGGTGTGGAGCGCTCGGAACGTCGCCGTGCGGTGTCGGACGCCATCGACGCCGCGCACCTGCATGAGCTTGCCGACCGCCGGCTATCACGTCTATCCAAAGGCCAGACACAACGGGTTGGATTAGCGCAAGCGCTGCTGGGACACCCCCGCGCGCTGATCCTGGATGAGCCGACCAGCGGACTGGATCCCATCGCCCGCCGGCAGATCCGCGACTTACTGCATCAACTGCGGAGTGAGGGTTGCACGGTGTTCCTAAGCTCCCATCTGTTGGGTGAGGTGGAGGCGCTGTGCGATGCCGTCACGATCATGCGGCGGGGTGAGATGGTGGCGTCCGGTCCGCCGGCCACACTGGTGCGCCCGGGCGATCGTTTGACGGTACGGTTCCGGATATCAGGCGACCCGCCTGAGTCTCTCAGGGCCTTACTGGAGAGCTTATGGGGTGTATCAGCAGGGATATGGGAGGCGGTCTGTGCGGTTGATGCCTGCCATGCACTGGCGGACGCACTCCACCGCGAAAGCGCAGAGGTGCTGGCGATGCATACACAGGAAGAGACGCTGGAAGAGGCGTTCCTGCGGCTGGCTGCGCCTTCAGGAGGTACCGCGTGAGCAGACTTGCACCCCTCATCCGGCTGACGCTGCTGGAGAACGCCCGCAGACAGATATTCCACGTCATGGTCATCCTGTTGTTG
The DNA here is from genome assembly GCA_964535125.1 of uncultured bacterium. GTDB lineage: Bacteria > Armatimonadota > HRBIN16 > HRBIN16 > HRBIN16 > CAZHSN01. The sequence continues at coordinate 13,852 of CAZHSN010000080.1, read as the reverse complement.
GCGATGGTGGCTGGTGCGGCGCTGCTGGCGATGAGCATGGAGGGCACGCGCGCCAAGATGATCACCGATCTGTGCCTGTCAGGGGTGCTGTTCGGAGGCGCGCTGCTCGCGGTGGCCTTGGGTGCGACGGGTATTCACGCCGATGTGGAGCAGCGTACGATCTACGCGGCGTTGGCCAGGCCGATCACGCGAGGCATCTATCTGATGGGGCGGTACTTGGGTACGCTCATAACCGTGTTCCTGGGGCTGGCGGCTATGTGCATCGCCTTCCTGGTGCTGTTGTTCGGCTTGGGTGAACCGCCCGGCATGGCGTTCTTCCTGTCCATCCTGTTCGCGCTGCTGCAAACTGCGCTGTTGTGCGCGGTGGCGACCGCGCTGTCCACCACATGCAGTCCCGCGATCACCGCCATGCTCACACTGCTGGTGGCAGCGCTGGGCAACATCAAAACGGGAACACTGTATCATCTGTTCGATGAGGCTGCGGGTATCTCCCGCTACCCGTTGATGGCGCTGTACCACGTGTTGCCAACACTGGAGGCGTTCAACCTGAAGGGACTGCTGGTGCATGGGTATGCACCGCCTTCCGTCTATCTCCTCCAAGTCGCCGCATACGCGGTGCTGTACTGTGCGGTCTTGCTGTCCGCAGGCGTCTGGATACTGGAGCGACGTGACCTGTGAACCGCCACACGCTGATGACACCCGTCGCCGGCGATCAGATGGAGTCCGCCGCACACGAACACGACCACACGCATGAGCAGGGCGCGGGGCATACAGCGTTCCGGCCGTGGCTGTACCCCGAGGTTACCAACAGCCTGTGGAACGCCAATGGGATGATGCTCATGCTGCTGGTGGTAATACATGTGGCGCGCTGGCGCAGGAGGCGGTGATGATACGCCGAGTCATCCTCCTCTGCCTGCTTCTGGGCGTCATTGCGCTGGACTCCCGTATCGCCGATGATGTGCGCCGTATGGCGATCCGAAGCGACTATTCCGTGTGGGAACAACTGCTGGGACAGGCTCGTGTCGCGGCGGCCGGGATGCTGTGGCTCAAGGTTGATCAGTACCATCATGATTTCGAAGAACGCGGACTTGACCCGGCGACAAATAAAGACTTGCTGGGCATGACACGGCTCATTACCCGCCTGGACCCCCAATTCGAACAGGCCTATCTGGTAGGCGCCTGGGTATACCGGGTCGGATATGGCCAGCTTGACGCCGCCGAGGGGTATCTGAGAGAAGGGTTGCATGCCTTGCCGGGCTCATGGAGGCTCATGTACGAGATGGCGCTCTTGCAGGCGACCCATCGCCATCGGTATGATGCAGCCTGGCGCTGGACGCAGCGCGCCCTGGCGCACTGCCCACCCGGATTTGACCACGATCTGCTGGCTCGACTGGAACGCAGCCTGCGCGAGCGGCAGACGGAAGACAGTTCACCACGCACACATGGAGGAAACTAGACGCCAATGCCCATTTACGAGTATCGATGTCGCTCCTGTCGAAAACGCTTCAGCGTACTGGTGGGTGTGGTTGCCGGCGCATCGGGTACGGTATGCCCCGCCTGCGGCAGCGAGGAGGCGGACAGGCTCGTCTCCCGGTTCGCACGGTTGCGCTCGGAAGACGACGCAATTGAGTCGATGCTGGACCCCAGCAAGCTGGGAGACATAGAGAACGACCCCAAAGCGATGCGGCGGTTCGTAAAGGACATGAGCGCCGAGATGGGCGAGGATATGACCGACGAGTTTGAAGCTGCCATGGAAGAGGAGATGTCAGGTAAGCCGGCAGGTGAAGGCGGCGATGGCGACACCGGTGATACCGCGCCTGCGTCCGTTCCCACGGGCGGCTTGGACGAATAGCCGCACGCACTGCCGGATGGCCCCGGTCAAGTGACCGGGGCCAGGACCAGTTTCAGCACGGCTCCAGCCAGAACATCTCCACCTGACCGGCGTCCAGATCAACCGCCCATCCGTTTTCCGATGGTTCGATGACGTGACGGCTCAGCACGTTCATCAACGGACCGGCGGGCAAGTCGCCCCACCGGAAAGTCCCGTGTATCGGCTCACCTGTGGTGTTGGACAAGCAGATCGCCCGGCGTCCACCCGCTTCCAGCACATCCACCCGCAGTCTGCCGTCCCACTTCGCATGCATGGGTGACTCAACGCCCGCGTGACGAACCATAGCGGCCAGCAGAGAAGCCGCCGTCGGGGTATGCTGCGCCGCGGTAGACAGCAGCGTGCCGCACAACAGCGCGCGTCCGGAACCATACCGGTTGTCGGTGATGGCCGCTTCCCCGCTGCGCCAATGCGCCAGCGCCGTCGCCTGTGAAGGATGCAATGGCGCCTCAATCAGATACCCCTCGGCAAGCGCACCCGGCTCCAGATGCCCCAACGCTCGCGACAACGACAGCAGCGGCCCAACACCGCGCGTATCTACACCAAACTGGCTGGCGTACAAGTTGGCTGCCGCACTGAACGGCACATTGATCCCTTCCACCGCGCCGAAGACCTCGTCGAAGCCGTATCCAGGCAGGCGCTGGCTGTGCAGACTGTCCTCACGCTGCAGGTTGCCGAACCACGCCTCGCCGATGAGGATACCGCCATCAGACACCCAGCGGCGCAGCGCGTCCGCTTGCTCCCGGTCCAGCACGTACAAGAACGGGGCATACAACACGTCCACCTGTCGCATCACCTCGCTGTCCAACTCGCGGACATGTATAAAGCCGATGCGGAAGTTGGCCTGATGCAGCGACCGCCAGACACCGCGCAGGGCGTCATCATAGATCTGGAACGACCCTTGCGCGCACCAGTTGAAGATATGGCTTTCGGGTGAAAACAGCACATGAACCTGCGGTCCCTCAGGATGCGCCCGCCAGAAGAAGTCGCCATCCTGCTGGATCATCGTGTTGATGGTACGCGCGTGCTCCAACCAGGGCGCCGGAGTCCCGTCCGGCTGAGTCAGTCCCCAAGCCGGCGCTTCGGTACCCAGCAGCTCAGGACGGTATTGCCAGAACAGGAACCCCTTGATCCCATGCGCCAGCGGGGTCAGCAGATGACGTTGCATGTCGCGCATCGACAGGGGATGCGGGCGCGCCAGGCTGGACCCGGGTAGCGCGTGTATCTCCGCGTTGATCACCGTCCGCCCGCGCGCCGCGGACACAATCACATCGGCCGCAAACGGGTCGCTGCCCAGGCTGTTGCCGTGCCAGTCGCCCGGTTCGGCTAACGCCCAGTCATCCGAGCCGGCATGGATCACGTTGAAGATGGGCATCGGTACTGTGTGGCACATTACCGGGTGTGTGCCGTCGTATCGCTTCACCACGGCGACGCGCTCCCGTTCTTCGCGCGCCATGACCTCCACGTGGTACAGCCGCCAATCGATCATGTCGCCATGTGTTGCCGGCATGATCGGCAGTTCGACATCGTCCCAATCACGGTAGTTGCGCTGCCAGCCGGCGTTCAACCCTGACAGGTCACCGTACCGGTGCTGCAACCACTCAATAAAGCCTTTCCGACAGGCGTCGCAGAAGCACACCTGATCCCAGATACGCCCTTCACGCGCTGTGCAAACGCTTAATTCGGGTTCGTTCCACACGTCCCAGACAATCAACGCGTCATGCTTGGCATAACGCTCCGCCACCGCGGCTAAGAAAGCCATACGCGCTTCGTGCGCTTCGGGGTGGTTGAGGCAGGGCCCGGGCCATCCGCCGATCTGCCGGCATGCGCCTGTCCAAGGTCCCAGTTTACGACCGTCCGCGGTCGTGAGCCGGCAGTCAGGATAGTCCCGGTAGATCCATACAGGCGCAACGTCGAAAATGGTGTTGATGACCACCTTGATCGAACGCTCCGCAGCCAGATCCATCAACTCATCAAGATCCGACAGATCGTATTCGCCCGGCGCCGGATTGTTCCACCGCCACTGCGCCCACAGCTTGATGGTGTTAAACCCCTGTGCGCGAAACTGATCCAGATCCCGTTTCCAATCCTGTGGCAGGGGGGTAGGCGCTCGATAGTACTGAGCACCGAACGGAATATAGCCGGGGTATTCGTCCTGTCGCGATTGCATGGCCGAACTCCTTCGTGTTATGTGTACGATGGCTCCCCTGTCCAGAGCACGGTCCGACAGCGAGCCCGGGAAAGGAAGTGATCCATTGACATCACTCAATACTGTACACAGAATGACGGACGAAGCCATTACCGCTTGCGTCGACGAGCTGTTGTGTGTTCGAAGCTGGAACGGCCGCCGCGTGTTACTGGTCATACCCGACCAGACACGCTCTGCGCCGATAGAGCGTATCTTTCCCGTGGTGGTGTCGCGCCTGTTGGCCGAGGGAGCCTCGGTGGACGCGATGGCCGCGTTGGGAACGCATCCGCCAATGAGCTATCCGGCGCTCTGTGCACGGGTCGGAGAAACTCCCGACAGCATGCACAGACGCTGGCCCGGCGTACGTCTGTTGAACCATGACTGGCGAAATCCCGACGCTTTGGTGTCGCTGGGCGTACTGGACGCCGAGCAGGTGGCCGCGTTATCAGGCGGTCGATTCGCCATGGACGTACCGCTCACCGCGAACCGTGCGGTGAGTGAATACGATGTGCTGCTGATCATCGGACCCGTGTTTCCTCACGAAGTGGTGGGTTTCTCTGGAGGCAATAAATACCTGTTTCCCGGGCTGGCTGGTCAGGAGATCATTGATTTCTTCCATTGGTTGGGCGCCTGCATTACCAATAGATCCATCATCGGGTGCAAGCATACACCCGTGCGCGCCGTGATCGACGCGGCGGCGGCACGGGTGCCGGCAGAACGCCTGGCCCTGTGTCTGATCGTGGCCGAGCATGAACTGGTGGCGATGTACGCCGGTGATCCGGAGAGCGCCTGGTCACAGGCCGCAGACCATTCTGCGCGCGTGCATGTGCGCTATGTGGATGCCCCTTTTGATACCGTGTTGTCGTGTGCGCCACCTATGTACGACGACCTTTGGGTGGGCGCGAAATGCATGTATAAACTTGAGCCGGTCGTGGCCGATGGCGGCGAGCTGACCATCTATGCCCCGCATATCACCGCTGTGTCGGTAACCCATGGTGCGCTGATCGAAGAGATAGGATACCATTGCCTGGATTACTTCCTGGCCGACTGGGAGCGCTGGCGGAGGTATCCGTGGGGTGTGTTGGCGCACAGCACCCACCTGAAGGGCGCCGGAGCGATGATCGACGGGGTGGAGCATCCCCGAATCCGCGTGCGGCTGGCGACAGGCATCGATCCGGAACGGTGTCGTCGCATCGGGTTGGAGTATGTCGATCCCGCAACGATCGACCCGCGCGCTTACGCAGACCGCGAGGCCTCGGGAGTCTTGTTGGCGCCGAATGCCGGTGAGACGCTGTTCCGGCTTAAAACGTGACGCGGGCGAAACCGGAGATGTCGGCTTCGATATCGCGGCGGATCTGTCTCATCTGCCCCGTAACGGTGTCGACCAGCCACCAGACATGCTGTGTCGGCCCATCGGTGGCGTCCATCACCACAAACCGCTCATCCAGAGCCAGCAATGAGTTGATCGCATTGGTCGTCAAACGCAGCGTCATGGCGCCCAGTCGCTGCCCGTCCGGTCGGCACACCGTCAAAGAGGCGTCTCCTAACAGACGCGATGCCCAACCATACCGAGACACACCGAACACACGAGACCCGTTCGGAGCGTATGCGATCCGGTCATCGTCGAACGGCATGGGCGCACCCGGAGTGACCTCCCCCGTGTAGCAGTCCACACGGCACAGGCGCCGCGCCCGGGTATGCCAGGCGCGCATGTCGCCGGGAAGCCCTGAGGCGACCCAAGACCGTACATGCTCGACCGTGTTAATGGCATTGGTGGACCGGTCCCATGTGAGTGCGGTTCCAGGCGCCGCTGCGGTTGCCGACATGATCCAGCAGCGGTTATCGGCATCGGTGCGGATTGAGCCGGGAATAGCGCTTCTGGTGATCAGCGCTTGCTCCAGTGCGTATCCCCTGCGCCAGCTGCTGCGTTGGTTCGACCGATGCCAGACCTGTAACCGTCCGCCCTCTTGCGCCCACATCCCTACCAGTTGAGCGTCTGATGACCACACCAGCAGCGGACTGGTCAGATCGACTGATGACACGCTCTCGGGCATATCACGCGCGTCACCGGTACGCAGGTCGTACAAACCCGCCGATGTGAGCAGGTTGCCGGCCGGTTCATGCGCCAGTCCACGCTCGCGCACCGCCCATGCCGCACCGGTCAACGCCAGCGGTAACAGCAGCGCACCGGCCAACAGAAAGATCGCCGCGGACTGAATATTGGGATACAGCGTGAACACCACGTACCGATGACACAACCAACGCGCTATGGATGCCGACACAGACCAACGCAGCATCCAGAGCGTCAGCACGGCGGTGATCAGTCCTACAGGGAACAGGATGACGCCGAGTACTGTCTGCCAGAGGCCTCCAATCCAGGGAAGCGGTGTCTGCATACATCCCGCAAACGCGAGCGGCGGGGCGAATGTCCGGGCGGTCAGTTCCAGCCATATCACGAACAGCAGCACCCCTGCGCGTGGCACGGGACGGATGACTGTAAGCCATGCGGTGAAGCAGACAACGACAGCACACCATGTGAACAACAGCAGAAACGGGCGATTCGGTAACAACGCGCTGTCGATGGTGTGTACCAGCCGTGCAGCTGCGGATGGCAACGCCGCATACCATAAAGCCGGATGCATGCATGACAGCTGAAAAGCCAGGCCGGAGATCACCAGAGCCAGCAGTACCAAGGGAGCGAGTCGTTCGCGGATGGTGCTCACAATGCTGTGGTCCTCATGGGATGAGAAACGACCCAGTCGTCAACAGCTTGCTGCGGTCGTGTACCACAAAGGTACCATGCCTGGGTCGCATATTGCCACACCATCATGGCTCCGGCGGCAGCACGGCGGCGATCCGTTCGGTCAACAGTTCCAAGGTGTACGGCTTCTGAATAAAGCCGGCCAGTCCTTTGCCGGCGAACCGTGTGGTCACTTCCTGTTCGGAGTATCCGCTGGTGAGTACCACGGGGACGTCAGGCGCCAGCGACCGCGCTCCGCGAAACGCCTCCTCACCGTTCATGTGAGGCATGGTGAGATCAAGCAGCACCAGCGAGATGTCGGACTTGTGGGCTTTCAGCAGATCCAACCCTTCGCGGCCATCGGCGGCGACCAATACGGTAAACCCAAGAGTCTCCAGCATCTGCTGCCCCACTGCACGTATGGTCTCCTCGTCATCCACCAGCAACACCGTGCGGCCAGCGCCTCGCAACTGTGGCGCGTTGCTGACCGTCTCCTGTGGCGGGGTTTGATACGCTTCGCATGCAGGCAGCAACACCTTGAACGTCGTGCCTTTGTTCAACTCGGAGTACACTTTGATACCGCCGTGATGCGCCCGGACTATACCTAAAACGGCCGCTAAACCCAAACCGCGCCCGGTGAACTTCGTGGTGTAAAACGGATCGAACAGCCGCTGGCGCGTCTCGGCGTCCATACCGCAGCCGGTATCGCTGACCTCCAGGCAGAGATATAGTCCCTCTTTCAGGTTCTCGTCCAGGTAGGTTTCCCGCAGGTACTCACGGGTGCACATCTGCGCGCCGGTTCGCACAGTGATCACGCCGCTGCGATCGCCTATCGCCTCCGAAGCATTGATCACCAGGTTCATCAGCACCTGGTTCAGTTGCGCTGGATCCCCCTCAATCGGGGGCAGATTCGATTCGAGCAGCAAGTTGAGAATCGCCTTCTTGGATATCGCCAGTTCCAGCAGGTGCACGGTCTCTTCGATCAGCTCCCGCAGGTCTATGGTGATGACCTTGAACCGGCTGCGTCCTGAGTAGGCCAGCATCTGTTTACACAGGTCGCTGGCGCGCTGCGCCGCTTTGATGATCTCTTCAATCCCATCGCGCGCGGGTGACAGCGGCGGCAGTTTGCGTCGGCACAAGTCGGCCCGCCCCAGTATAGCCATCAGCAGGTTATTGAAATCATGCGCTATCCCTCCAGCCAACACGCCCATGCTCTCCAACTTTTGTACCTGCAGCATGCGGGCTTCCATCTGGCGGCGCTCCGCCTCATGCGCCACCTGTTCGGTCACATCATACGCAATCCCCATGGCTCCGTTCAGGTTTCCGTCTGCGTCGCGCAGCGGCGCGTACCACACATCGAATGTGAACCCCTGCACTTCACTGCGTTGATGGCTGGAGACGCCTGCCAACGCCATCTGGAGGGCGGCCACGATATCCGGATAGTCCGCGTACAATTCCAAAGCGGACTGCCCCACCACCTGTCCCGGCTGCAAACCCAGACGCTCCAGACTGGCTCCCTCAGACACAGTGAACAGTCCGTCGCAGTCGATCGAGAACATCACCGTGGGCAGGTTCTGCATCAGTAGCCGCAGGCGTGACTCGCTCTGTTCCAGCCGTTGAAGCGTCTCTTTCCATTCGGTGATGTCGGTGAAGATTGTGGCAAATCCCCGATCGCCCCAGGGCGCCACCGATATATGGAAGTGACGCGCCAACGGCGGGAAATAGACATCCAGGGTCTGCGGCTGACCGGAAAGAGCAACTTGCGCAAACTCATGGAGATAGGGGGCGGTATCGGTCTGGTAGACCTGCGTGGCCAGTTGCCCGACGGCTGCCTCGCGCGGGATGTTCAGTATCTGCAGGTACCGGTCGTTCACCTCAACCAACCGGTAGTCCACAGGCGCCATCTGGTCGTCGAACACCAGCGTATGCAGCGCGACCCCCTCGTTCATGTGGGAGAACAGCATGCGGAACTGGCGCTCACTCGCACGTACCTGTTCGTTCAATGTATACTGCTCTGTCACATCGCGGAATACCAGCACCACCCCTGCCTGTTCACCCCCGGGAAGCCGGATGGGTGCGGCGGAGTCGGCGATCTGGTACCGATCACCGCTGAGCGACGTCAACACGGTATGGTTCGCCAGACGAACCGGTTCGCCCAGCCGCAGCACCTCCCGCACCGGGTTCTGCACTTCCTGCGCCGTGAAGGCGTTCTCTATGCGGAACACCTGCTCGATGGGGACCTGGGCGGCGAACTGTTCTGCCCAACCGGTCAGTTGCTCGGCAACTCCGTTCATTTGCTGCACACGCCCCTGCATGTCGGTGGTAATGACACCATCCCCTATGGACCGTAGTGTGGCAGCCATCCACTCGCGGTTTGACTGGAGGTCACGAGTCTGCTCCTCAAGCGCCCGTTCCAATGCGGTCCGCCGGTTGACGTACACATGCACCAGCAAGGCTGCGCAGAGTGTCAACAGCAATCCACCAAGCATCACCAAATATGTGGCAGCAGGCGACTGTACAGCCGCCGCGGTCGGCGACATACGAACCCAGTAAGCTCGCGAACCGATCAACAGAGGCAGTGACAATACATTCATGGCGTTGCCCGAGAGGCTGACGGAGCCATACGCATCCAGCGGTTCACTCGTTACATTGATCCAACGGTCAGAGGCGACACGTGTGAGCGCCGGCAGATCAATCACCACAACCGCCTTGCCTGCAGGCGTGGACGATTGCGCGCGAACCGACCGCATCGCAACCGGCAACGTGCCCAGACGCAGGTCGCCACCGCTGCGCGCCACCTGTGTGATAACCGACTCCCAACCCGGAGGAACGCTGATCGCCGGCACGCCGGGTTGGTCTGACGCCCAGCCAATGGCTTTCACAGGCAGGTTCGTCATAGCGATGGATGTGTATGTTCGGAACTCCTCCGGCGTCACGCTTTCGCTGGCCGCATAGAACATCGCGAGAGACTGCAGGTAGGCTTGCTGAATGTCGCGCACCTCGTCCTCCAACTCTAAAAACGAGGACGAAGCCCTGCGGGTGAACAGGCTATCCGCGATATAGGCGTTGACGCACCATGTGGAATACGCGGCGATCAGGGTGGACAAACCGCCGATCAGAAGCGCGCCCACCATCTCACGGCGCTTGGGCCGGCCCTTCACCTGACGATGTCTGGAGCGATACCAGATAAACCACCACAACAGAAGCACCGCACAGCCCGTCGTCCCAGCGATCGCCGTGGTGGTGCGCGTCGCCTGACGTTCAATAGACCCAACAAACCGGGCATCAATGGTTACCACAACGTTGTCGAACCGGTCAGTCACCTCATGCCGTACTCCAGTGGAACCCAACGAAGGCGTGAACGCTCGGTTCGACGAGGCGTCTGCGGGCCCCAGCCGGATGGTTCGGGTATCCTGTCCGGCGCCGAGGGAAGGCTTGCATCCAATGATGTAGCGGGGATCACGCTCCAACCATGTCTGCAGTGCGTGTACAGCCTGTTTCGGCGACGCCGTGTGCGCGTCCGCGGATTGGCTGGCAGACGTCCAGAGGCGGCCTACCGATGCCGCAACAGCCTGCAGATGGTTCTGTCTGGCCTGGAGCAGTGCACTGCTTACCCAGTACTGGCATATCAGGCCGACCGCAAGCAGTCCGGCCGTTACGCCGGCTGCCAGCACGGCTGTCCACCCGAGCCGTCCCCTCTCTGAAGCGGTCGCCTGCGTCTGGCGGTAGCGGAGAACGAGCCACAAGACCGATGCGCATACACCCATGGCTGCGTTGACCGATGCGGGTATACCGGACTCCAGTGTGAAGAACAGGGAAGCTGCACCCATCACGCCCGCCAGCAACGCCACGATAGCGCCCGTGCGATATGCCCATGTCAGACGCGTTGAGTGTTGAAACAAAGACCCGGCAAGGAGCCAACAGGCAAGTGCAGCCCAACAGCTTGACCAGGCCGCGAAATCGATCATGTCCCTACTCCCGCCGTGAAACGATGAAACGTTCTGATGACCGGACACCCGGCGCTGATCGCACCGACAACCGCTGTTTTGTATCTCGGCCTGCATCAGGGCAAGCTGAAGAGCGGAAAAGAGTCGACTCACCAGTATCCTATCACGAAAGCAAGCGGTACAGCATACACGTCCTCTGATGTCCGCGGCGCGAAATGCGGCCATAATGAGTACGGAAGTAACCAACAGCGCAGCGCTGGCTTATCATGAGGTGATACCGGATGGCACACGCGGACATTGGCCTGATCGGCCTGGCGGTAATGGGCGAAAACCTGGTGCTGAATATGGAGAGCCGGGGATTCACCGTGGCGGTGTACAATCGGACAGTGGCCAAGGTGGATGAGTTCCTGGCAGGACGCGGCGCGGGCAAACGGTTTATCGGCGCTCATTCGCTGCCGGAACTGATCGGCGCGTTGAAAACCCCCAGACGCGTCATGTTGATGGTGAAGGCGGGGCAGCCAGTGGATGATTTCATCGACGCGTTGATCCCTCTGCTGGAGCCGGGCGACATCATCATCGACGGAGGTAACAGCTTCTTCATGGACACCATCCGGCGCACACGCCAGTTGGAGTCTCATGGTCTGCTGTACATCGGCACCGGCGTGTCCGGCGGTGAAGAGGGCGCGCTGCGGGGTCCCAGCATAATGCCGGGCGGTTCAGCCGCAGCCTGGCCGCATGTGCAGCCGCTGCTGCAGTCCATCGCCGCTCGCGTCGCCGACGGATCGCCCTGCTGCCAATGGGTGGGCAATGACGGCGCCGGTCACTATGTGAAGATGGTACACAACGGCATCGAATACGGTGATATGCAGTTGATCTGCGAAGCCTATCACCTGATGAAGCAGTTGCTGGGTCTGACCGCCGGCGATCTGTATCGGGTCTTCAACGACTGGAACGATGGCGAACTGAACAGCTATCTCATTGAGATCACGCGGAACATCTTCCGCAAAGAGGATCCGGAGACAGGTCAGCCAATCGTGGAGTTAATTCTGGACGAAGCGGGACAAAAAGGCACCGGCAAGTGGACCAGTCAGAGCGCGCTGGATCTGGGCGTGGCGGCGCCCACTATTGCAGAGGCTGTGTTCGCCCGCTGTATCTCAGCCATCAAGCCCGAGCGCGTGGCAGCCTCCGAGCATCTGGCGGGGCCGGATTACACCTTCACCGGTGATCGTGAAGCGTTCATCGACTCGGTGCGTCAAGCACTATATGCGTCGAAGATATGCTCATATGCTCAGGGGTTCGCGCTGATGCGGGAAGCCAGCCGCGAATACGGGTGGGAATTGCACTTTGGTGACATCGCACTGATGTGGCGCGCTGGATGTATCATCCGCGCCCGCTTCCTGGACCGCATCAAAGAGGCGTTCACTGCCGAGCCATCGCTGGCCAATCTGCTGCTCGCGCCGTATTTCCGCACGGCGGTGCTCGCGGCTCAACCGGCCTGGCGCAATGTGGTGGCCACCGCAGCTCAAGCGGGCATACCAACACCCGCGTTCAACTCCGCACTGGCCTATTTCGACAGCTACCGCAGCGCCCGCCTGCCAGCGAATCTGCTGCAGGCACAGCGCGACTACTTCGGCGCACACACCTATAAACGTATCGACCGCGAGGGCGTCTTCCATACCGAGTGGTTCGAGTAAGCGACGTCTCACGGCACGCCGGCCCGTATCGGCCTATCAGGCCGATACGGGCTTTTTGCTGACAACACCTGTTGCACGGATGTGAAGATAGTGGTATGGTAGTAATGTGATATCACTCTGGTATCAGGAGGAACCCATGCGCGAACAGGAGATCCGGCCGTCTGCCGGTTGGTTCATGCTCTTCGTCGACCTGTTGATCCCTGTGCTGATCGGGTTGCACATCGCGGCGCGAGTCCGCTCTGGTATGCAGCCGACCGGTTGGGACATATTTATCTGGCTGGGGCTCAGCTTCGTGTTCTTCCTGCTGATGGCGGGTTTCTTCATTGTGGAACCCGGCATGAGCAAGGTCGTCCTGCTGTTCGGCAGCTATAAGGGAACCGTGAAGAATCCCGGCTTCTTCTTCATCAACCCGTTCACCTCGCGTCGACCGGTGTCGCTGCGGATGCGCACGTTCAACGGTCCGACGTTGAAAGTGAACGATCTCGATGGTAATCCTGTGGAGATCGCCGCAGTGGTGGTTTGGGCGGTTACTGACACCGCGAAGGCCACATTCGAGGTGGACAACTACGAGCACTATGTCAGTACGCAGAGTGAAACCGCACTGCGTCATCTGACATCGTCCTACCCGTATGACGGCCCCGATGGCACCACATCGCTGCGCCACAACGCGGCGGAAGTCTCAGAGAAGCTGAAAGACGAACTGGCCGAACGCTTGGCGCCCGCCGGCGTGACCGTCAGCGAGGCCCGTCTGTCACACCTGGCATATGCGCCCGAGATCGCCAGCGCGATGCTGCGGCGACAGCAGGCCGCCGCGGTCATCGCTGCCCGCCGGCTGATCGTGGAAGGTGCGGTGGGAATGGTGCAGGAAGCCATCGACCTGCTTGATCGAACAGACAAGATCAATCTGGATGACGAACGCAGGGCCAACATGGTGACTAACCTGATGGTGGTACTCTGCAGTGAGAATAATACGCAGCCTGTGATCAACGCCGGCTCGCTGTACCAGTAGGGGGGTCATGGCGGAGCGAAAGTCGGTTCTACTGCGCATGAGTCCGGAACTCTGGGAGGCGATACGCCGCCTGGCGGAAACCGATCTGCGCAGTATGAACGCAGAAATCGAATACCTGCTGCGCGAAGCAGTACGGCGACGCACCGGGCGTGCGGCCCCGTCAGACCCCGATGCGCCGGAGGAACCCGACTGAGGGCCTCCGGCGCCCCCACAGGAACGCGTATATAATGGAACCGCACGACCATGTGTCAGGAGGAAGCAGATGTCACTTGATGCACCGGCGATCGCCGTTGAAGGCCTCTGCCGGTCATTTGGCTCAGTACTTGCGGTGAACGGCCTCACCTTCACCACCCCGCGCGGGGTGGTGTTCGGATTCCTGGGTCCCA
>CAZHSN010000079.1:0-16679 GCA_964535125.1 uncultured bacterium | reverse complement strand
CACTTGGAACAGCGCATAGGCGGCGTGATGAAGCAATAAGCGGAAGCGGTTGGCCCAGAACCGGGTGCAACTGGTCCGACCGCTCTTGATGCAGCGCATCATCTCTTTCCAACGGTTCTCGCACTCACAGCGCCAGTCCGCCGTTAGTACTCAACCGTGACCCGTCGAATGCCACGCCCAATACATGGGAAACACGGGAAGGAAACGAGAGGGTGTCTTCCGTATACTTAATCTGGGTCAGCTCCACCTTTTCTCTTGGGATTTGGCATTCTAGAGTTCGGCGGAGCCTGGCCCTTTTTCTGCGAGTTTGGGTTTACATGAATAACCCGGGGGGTGCGCCCAAATGGCCCTGCTCACGAGCGAGTTGATGATAGTGCCGGTCTGTGATGCGCGAGTGCCCCAAGTCCTTGGCGATTGCCCGCTCCAACTGTCCTCGGCGCAGGCGATAGATGATGTCACAGATGCGGTCCAATTGTAAGCGCTCCATTCTGCCCTCCGCATGTTTGACGAAGGGACTGTTGATGGCAGCGACGCATGACCGAAGGGTGGTGCAGATCACCCGACCACACGTGGTCCACATCGGGTGACCAGGGACGGTCCATACCACCCGACCATGACGGATCCAGTATAGCCCGGCCATTGACAACCCTCATCGGTGAGGGCATCGGAAGCCGCGGTCATGTGTTTCGGTACCGACGCATACCGTGGAACTGACCTGGTGATACGCTTGGTGGGGACATATCCCGGCCAGAGCGATGCCGTCCCCTGTCAGGGATGGTCAGGCAGAGTACACTATATTGTGGGCCGTACGGCCCCGAACGATGCCTGCCCCGGGAGATGACCGCTGATGATAGACCCTCAAATGTACCGCGAGATGGGATTGACCGATGAGGAGTTCCAGATCATCGTCAAAGCGCTGGGCCGCGAGCCCAGCTATTGTGAGCTGGGTATGCTGGCCGTCATGTGGTCCGAGCACTGCGGCTATAAGTATTCGCGGCCGGTGCTGCGCCGATTTGCCGAATACCGTAAGGCCATGGAGGCTGGGGGACTGGAAAATGCCGGCGTTGTGGACATCGGCGATGGATACGGTGTCGTGATGAAGGTGGAGAGTCACAACCATCCATCCGCGGTGGAACCGTTCCAGGGAGCGGCGACCGGTGTGGGCGGCATTTTGCGTGACATCTTCACCATGGGCGCCCGCCCGATCGCTAACTTGAACAGCCTCCGATTCGGTCCGCTGGATGATGCGCGCAACCGATACCTCTTCCGGGAAGTGGTGGGTGGTATTGCGTTCTACGGCAACTGTGTGGGGGTGCCTACGATCGCCGGTGAGGTCTATTTTAACAAGTGTTACTCCGGCAATCCGTTGGTGAACGCCATGGCGGTGGGCGTGGTGAAGACGGACGCGGTGGCGCGCGCCGCGGCGGAAGGCGCCGGAAACCCGGTGCTGTATGTCGGATCCAGCACGGGTCGTGACGGCATCCATGGCGCCACATTCGCCAGCGTCGAACTGACCGAAGAGTCTGAGTCACGCCGGTCCAACGTGCAGATGGGCGACCCCTTTGCCGAGAAGCTGTTGATTGAGGCGACGCTGGAGGCGTTGGCCACCGGTGATGTGGTGGGTATCCAGGATATGGGGGCGGCGGGGTTGACCTGCTCCACCTCGGAAACCGCCGGCAAGGCGCGTATGGGCATGCAGATCGACGTGTTGAAGGTACCCCGCCGGGAAACCGGTATGACGCCCTATGAAGTGATGCTCTCCGAGTCGCAGGAGCGCATGCTGGCGATTGTGAAGAAGGGCCGTGAAGACGTGGTGGCCGGCGTGTTCCGCAAATGGGGTTTGAACGCCGTGGTGATCGGCCATGTGACGGACGATGGCCTGGTGCGCGTGATGGAAGGCGACCAGGTGGCCGCGGAGATTCCGGCATTGATGCTGACCGACGAGTGCCCGACGTACACGTTGAAGACAGACCGTCCGGAGTACATCGATGCGCTGCATGCCTTCGACCCGACCACGCTGCCGGTTCCCGCCGATCTGACGGCGGTGCTGTTGCAGCTGTTGGCGTCGCCCAGCATCGCGTCCAAACGCTGGGTGTATGAGCAGTATGACCACATGGTGCAGACACAGACCACCTATCTGCCGGGAGGTGATGCGGCGGTATTACGCGTGCGCGGCACACAGAACCGCGGCATCGCGCTCAAGATCGACGGCAACGGGCGTTTCACCTGGTTGGATCCCTGGCTGGGTGGACTGCACGCCGTGGCCGAGTGTGCACGTAACATCAGCTGTACCGGCGCGCGTCCGGTCGCGGCGACAGACTGTCTGAACTTCGGCAATCCCGAAAAGCCGGAGATCTTCTGGCAGTTCCAACAGGCCGTCGACGGCATCGCCACCGCCTGTGAGGCGCTGGGGACTCCGGTGATCTCCGGCAATGTGTCGTTCTATAATGAGACCCCCGAAGGTTCGGTGTTCCCCACTCCCACCATCGGCATCGTGGGAGTGCTGGAAGATGTGGACACGCACTGCAAGGCGGCGTTCCGTTCGGCAGGCGATGTGGTAGCGCTGCTCAAGCCTAAGGGATGGACCGATCCGCAGCAGGGACTGGGCGGCAGCGAGTATCTGGCGGTGGTCCATGCAGTGGAGTCCGGCCGGTGTCCCGCACTGGATATCGAAGCCGAGGCCCGCCTGCAGGAGTGCGTCCGCGCGGCGATCGCCGAGCGATGGCTGCACAGTGCGCATGACTGCTCTGATGGCGGCCTGGCGGTCAGCGTGGTGGAGAGCGCGATGGCCGGAAACCATGGCGCCCACATCAACCTCACCACCGATGAACGCGCAGACGCGGCGTTGTTTGGCGAAACGGCGTCGCGCATCGTGGTTACGCTCTCGCCGGACCAGTTGGGTGCGCTTCAGGCGCTGGCTGACCGGTTCCAGTGTGAGGCCATCGAGATGGGCCAGGTCACCGGAGACGGGGTCATCACATTCCAGGTTAACGGGCAGGTGTGCTGCCGCGCCACAATTCAGGCGGTACGTGACGCGTATGAGCAGGCAATTCCGGACGCGCTGGTGAAAGCTTAATCCGGTTCAGCGCTGCGGCGGTCTCTCGCCGCCGACAGGCCCTGAAGCCGGAAAGGATACACGCCATGTATTTGACCGGTTTTGCCGATGAAGCGGGTGCGGACATCCGCACCCAGATCACCGTCACACAGCAGTTGGGCTGGAGTCACATCGAAGCGCGTACGACGGGCTCCGGCAATATACACGAGATCCCGCAGGATGAATTCGACTCTGTGGCCGCCGCGTTGGATGACGCCGGTATTCGCGTGAACTGCTTCGGCAGCGCCATTGCCAACTGGGGACGCTGCGTCACCGAGCCTTTCGACATCACGCTGCAGGCCGTGGAACGGGCCATCCCCCGGATGCACCGGTTGAACTGCTCCATGATCCGCATCATGAGCTATCGCGTGCTGAAGGACCGGTCGCCGGACGATCAGATGGAGGCGGAGCGGTTCCGGCGATTGCGTGAGATCACGAAGCGGTTCTTGGATGCGGGTATTCAGCCCGTGCATGAGAACTGTATGAACTACGGGGGTCTCGGCTGGCGCTACACGCTGCGCATGCTGGATGCCGTTCCCGGGCTGAAGCTGGTGTTTGATACGGGCAATCCGGTGTTTACCGTCGACCCGGACGGCGACGGAACCACCCGTCAGTCAGCCTGGACGTTTTACAAGAACGTGCACGAGCATGTTGTGTATGTGCATATCAAGGATGGGCAGTTCGATCCGGCAACGGGTCAGACACGCTACACCTGGCCGGGCGAAGGCGACGGGCATGTGCGTCAGATCGTCTCCGATCTGCTGGCGCGCGGATATGACGGCGGTTTCTCCATTGAGCCGCACATGGGCGCCGTGTATCACGAAGGCACCAGTCTGACCGAATCCGAGGCCCGCCAGGCGATGTATGTGGAGTACGGACAGCGGTTCGAGCGGCTGTTGAAGGAGTGCTATGCCCCATGATGACCCCGCGAGAGCGCGTGCTGCGCACCCTGGCGTTTACCGGACCGGACCGCCCGCCCTGCACGTTTCCCGCCCCGTATGTCAATGACCTGTGCGGAGCGGGTATGTCGGCAGACCCGGACTGGAAACCCTGGCGGACGTATGAAACGGTGAACGGACTCAGGCAGTGGGAGGACGAGTTCCACAATGTCTGGCGCTGCCTGCCCAACACCACCCGTGGGGAGGTGGTTCAAGGGGCGTTACCGGACTGGGCGGACCTGGATCACTATGCCATGCCGCGGCTTGATCTGGAAGAGCGGTACCGGCAGCCCGCCGAGGTCTTTGCCGCCCATCCGGATCACTACCATCTGGGATCATTGGCCGGCTTTCCGTTCGCCATCATGCGCTACATGCGCACGGTGGAGACGTTTCTGGCCGACGTGTTGGAGTATCCCGATGAGGTGATGGCGCTTCAAGAGCGTGTGGTGGACTTGCTGAAGCGCACGATGGACCGCTGGAAGGACGCCGGCGCCGACGGGGTGATGTTTGCCGAAGACTGGGGGACGCAGGAACGGCTGCTGGTCTCTCCCGCGCTGTGGCAGCGTCTGTTCGCCCCGGGGTTTGAGGCGTTGCTGAACCACGCCCATGAACGGGACCTGGATATCTGGATGCATTCCTGCGGGTACATCCGGGACATTATTCCGCAGTTGGTGCGCATGGGCGTCAAGGTGCTTCAACTGGATCAGCCGCGGCTGTCAGGTCTGGAGTTCCTGGCGGAGACCTGCGGAACACGCACCACCATCTGGTCGCCGGTAGACATCCAGAAAGACCTGCCGACTGGCGAGGAGCCGTACATCCGCGAGAGAGCGCGCGAACTCATACGCACGCTGCACCGGAATGGCGGATTCATCTGCGGCTATTACGGCGATCCGCGGTCGCTGGCTGTGGAGCCGGAATGGCAGATGTGGGCCGTGGATGAGTTTGCTAAAGCGTGCGACGCCATGGCCGGTTGAGCCGCTCACAGTTCGGCGCGGTGACGCGTCTCCCGACAACACCGCGCCTGATATGATCACGGTACTATAACAGTGTAGCGGGATACCGCTGCACCGTTACCGCGCCACCAGGAGGAGATCGCGATGCCCGTCACTCAGCTATCGGTATTTTTGGACAATGCCGCAGGGCGGCTGGCCGAGGTCACCCGGATTCTCGGTGAGAACCATATCAATATCCGGGGTTTCAGCGTGGCCGATACCGCCGACTTCGGTATATTGCGGTTACTGGTGAACGATCCCGATACGGCCATCGATGTGCTGAAGAAGGCTAACTTCACAGCGCATAAGGGCCCGCTTGTGCTGGCGCGCATTCCTGATCGGCCGGGCGGGCTTGCGGGAGCGCTGGCGGCGCTGGCCGAGAAACACGTGAATGTGGAATATGCCTATGCGATCGTCACCTCCGGTGTCATCGCCTTTGGCCTCGAAGATGTGGAACTGGGCGAGTCGATCCTGTGCGACCGAGGATACCCGCTGGTCACACCGGATGAACTGCAGCTGTTATAACGCCTGCGCCTTGTCGCGCGTCACTGAGTTATCCTGACATCAACGAGGACATCGCATGAACAGCACAGAGCCTGGCGCTCCTGTGTCGCCCATCTGGGCGCCCGATAAGGAGTGCGCACCCCGACCCGCCATCGAAGCGGAGCAGCTGGACCGCCTGCAGGAGACCGTCCGATATGTGTGGGACAATGTTCCGTACTATCGCGCCAAGATGGAGGCCGCCGGTGTGCAGCCATCCGACATCCGCTGTCTGCAGGATGTACGGTTGCTTCCCTACACCACCAAGCAGGACTTCCGCGATACCTACCCATTCGGTATGTTCGCCGTGCCCACACGGTCGCTCATCCGCATCCACAGTTCCAGCGGCACCACCGGCAAGGCCACGGTGGTGGGCTATACCCAGCGGGATCTGAACACGTGGTCGGATCTGGTCGCACGGATGATCAGCGCTGCGGGTGTTCATGATGGCGACATCGCCCAGATCGCGTTCGGTTACGGCATGTTCACCGGCGGCTTTGGGCTGCATTATGGCCTGGAACGAATCGGCGCCACCGTGGTGCCGGTATCATCGGGGCAGACCGAACGGCAACTGATGTTCATGAAAGACTTCGGCACTACGGTGCTGGTATCCACGCCCTCATACGCAGCTCATTTGGCCGAGCAGGCGGTGGTGAAGGGCCTGACAATCGGTGAGGACCTGAACCTGAAGTGGGGCCTGTTCGGCGCTGAGCCGTGGACGGAGGGCATGCGCCGACGGGTTCAGGAAGGGCTGGGACTGCACGCCACAGACAACTATGGCATGAGTGAACTGGGCGGGCCGGGCATGTCCGGCGAGTGCGTTACCGCACGCGACGGCATGCACATCGCCGAAGATATGTACCTATGGGAAGTGATCGATCCGAAGACAGGCGAGCCGATGCCAGAAGGGCACGTCGGCGAGCTGGTGGTGACGCCGCTGTGGAAGGAGGCGCTGCCTGTCATACGGTACCGGACGCGCGACCTGACCTCGGTGACCACGCAGCCGTGTATCTGCGGACGCACCAGCGCCCGTATGGCGCGCATCCAGGGCCGCACCGATGATATGCTGATTATCCGCGGCGTGAATGTGTTCCCATCCCAAGTGGAGCATGTCCTGATGGAGGCCGAAGGCACCTCGCCGCATTATCTCCTGGTGGTTACCCGCGAAGGCGCGTTGGACAATCTGGAGGTCTGGGTGGAGATGTCCGAAAAGTGGATGGAGCGCGCCGGTACCCGCTTCAGCAGTTTGGCCGATCATCAACAGGGGCTGGCCAAGCGGATCCACGCGGCACTGGGGCTGTCCGTCAAGGTCAAGCTGGTGGAACCCCAGACGCTGGAACGCAGCCAGGGCAAGGCGAAACGCGTACTGGACAAACGGACGGTCAACTGAACAGGAGGCGTATACATGCGACATGAGGGACTACGGGCGGGAATCGCCGGATGCAGCGGGTATGCCGGAGGTGAGTTGGTTCGTCTGCTGGCTATGCACCCGCAGGTGCAGATCACGCTGCTGACGTCGCGTACCTATGCGGGAAAGACCATGGACGCGGTGTTCCCCGGCTTCGCGGGTCTGGATCTGCCCGTAGTCGAGGTGTTTGACCCTGCGACTGCCGCGTCGCGCGTGGATGTGCTGTTCACCGCCACCGAAAACGGTTACGCGATGCAGCATGCCCGTGCGCTGCTGGATGCGGGCGTGCGCGTCATCGACATCTCCGCGGACTTCCGGCTGCGCGATCCGGATGTATACAGCCAGTGGTACCGAATGCCCCATGCCGACATCGGATTGCTGCAGGAGGCGGTATACGGCCTGCCGGAACTGACGGACCGCGCGTACATCGCTTCCGCCCGACTGGTGGCCAACCCCGGCTGTTATCCCACCGCGGCCGCGCTCGTACTCGCGCCGGCGGTAGAGGCCGGCCTGGTGCGCACCGACAACCTGCTGATTGACGCCAAAAGCGGGGTCAGCGGCGCGGGACGCAGCAAGTTCGGTCTGCCCTATCACTTTGCCGAGTTGAACGAGGGGATGAAGGCCTACGGTGTGCCGAGTCATCGGCATACCCCGGAGATCGAGCAGACGCTCTCCGGGGTGGCACATGGATCACCCGTCCGACTGACATTCAGCCCGTCGCTGGCGCCCATCACCCGCGGTATTTTGTGCTGTGCCTATGCCGACTTGGTGAAGCCGTTGTCCGCCGCGGAACTCACCGAAGTCTACCGCACCCGGTACGGGAATGAACGCTTCATCACCGTCAGAGAGCCGGGCGACTTTCCGTCGACCAAAGCCACTTACGGCGTTAACCAGTGCCAGATGGCGGTCACCGTGGACGAGCGGACCAATCGGATGATTGCGGTCAGCGTCATCGACAATCTGGTCAAAGGTGCTGCCGGACAGGCGGTACAGAACATGAACATCATGTTCGGGTTCCCCGAGTCCGAGGCGCTGGACTTGCCCGCTGTCTATCCGTAACCCATGGAACTGTCCTGTCTGATTCCTCCGCTGGATGCAGATTTTCAGCCGCTGTCGC
This sequence comes from uncultured bacterium, assembly GCA_964535125.1. Taxonomy (GTDB): domain Bacteria; phylum Armatimonadota; class HRBIN16; order HRBIN16; family HRBIN16; genus CAZHSN01. Next base: position 8,590 of record CAZHSN010000079.1, on the reverse strand, counting down.
TGCTGTGTGACAGGGTCGGCGCCGCATCCGGGTCGGAACCGGCCATCGTCGCGATCGGCCGGCCGGATGGCGGATGTGATCGCATCGTCATCCCGAGCGTGGAACGGGAGCATCCCGACGCCGATGCGGCGTTGCGTCTGGCGGACTGTGCGGTGCGTCAGGCTGTGTGGGGCTTTGGCGGTGTGACGCTGGGATGGTACGGCCCCGCTTGGATTGGCCGTAAACTGGTCACGCGTTGGACGAGCGACGCGGTCGCTTGTTTTGACCGGTCGTTTCTGAGCCGGGTTTGGCGGCGGCCGTTTACCATGACCTGCGGGAGCTATGCGGATGCCCCGCGACCCTGCATCAGACGGCAGTCGGCGGCTGCCAGCACATCCGGGTGCGCATTGGGATTTGATGCCGGCGCCACGGACCGCAAGGTGGCGGCTGTTCAGGATGGAGCGGTTGTCTATGCATCGGAAACGATCTGGAACCCGCGGGATCAAGCCGATCCGCGCTATCACTACCACCAGATCCAGTCGGCGCTGCATGAAGCCGCGTCGTATCTTCCGCGTGTGGACGCCATCGGCGTCAGTGCGGCCGGTATCTATATCGGCAATCGCGTGTGTGCGGCGTCGCTGTTCCGCAATGTTCCGGATGATGCATTTGATTCGGATGTGGCGCCGATGTTTCAACGTATCGCGGACGACTGGGGTGTACCGTTACGCGTGAGCAACGACGGCGATGTCACCGCGCTGGCCGGTTATCACGAATTGAGGCAGGGCCCCGTGTTGGGGCTGGCGCTGGGCAGCAGCCTCGCCGGCGGGTATGTGGATGATACCGGCGCGTTACGCGGCTGGTTGAACGAACTGGCTTTCTGTCCGATCGACTTGGCGGACGATGCGCCCTGTGATGACTGGTCCGGCAACCGCGGGATTGCGGCGCAGTACCTGTCTCAGCAGGGCGTCTTCCGATTGGCGGAACGCGTCGGGTTGCCCATCGATCCGCAGGCGGGGGCGGCGGAACGGCTTCAGGCGATCCAGCGGCTGCATGCCGAGGGAGATCCCCGTACGGTGGAGATATACCGAACCATCGGCGTGTGGTTGGGTTGGTATGTGGACTGGCTGGCGTCGTGTATGCCGCTGCGGCATGTGCTGCTGCTCGGACGGGTGACCACAGGCTCAGGCGGCCTTCTGTTGATGGATGCCGCCAGAACGGTACTGGAACACCGTTGCCCCGAAGCGTCGATCACATTGAGCATGCCGTCCGAGTCGATGCGCCGTTTGGGTCAGGCCGTACATGCCGCCTCGCTGCGTCCGGCCTGACCTTTCTGCTTAGTCGCGTTATTCGCGTTGCAGCAGCACCACCGCCGACAAGTCGAGCGTGTGGTTGCCATGCCAGAACGCACGCAGTTCGTGCGGCCCTCCCGGATGCGTAAACGGGATGGCGACCCAGACCCACTCCCCTTCCGGCAGCATCGCTTCGCTTATATCGAGCGTCGCCGTGCTGTTGGGTGCTCCGGCCACGCACGTGTCCAGCGTGGCGACAGCGCCGGGACCTGAGCTTGTCCGGCGCAGGCGGAACAGCGCCGTATACTGTCCGGTCTCCAGCGGGGTATAGGGGCCGAAGACCAGATGTCCTGACTTGTCCGTACCCGGTTCGGCCTTCTGGATGGGACCTTCGTTTGTGTCCTGGCCCGTTCGTCCCGTGTGATGCGCCATGCCGACGGCTGAATGCCAGCGCACGAACTGGTACGACCCGTCGGACAACACCGTTCGCGGGATGCGCACGACATGGGTATCCGCAGTCCGAGTGACTTCGCCATCGGATGCGTTGATCGTTAAGGCGCTGATGTCCGCCGACAGTCCCACGCGCACCACGGCCTGCGCTCCGGCGTCCAACTCCACCTGATCGGGCGAGAGCATCACGGATTGCGGCGCGTTGCTGGTCAGTGTGATCGTCCGGGCGTTCCCGCTGGTGTTTTGCACCCGGACCTCAATATAGCCTGCGGCGCCTTCGGCCAGCGCAATGGTCTGAGGCGCGCGCAACACCATCCGTTGTTCGGTTGCGTAGCCCCGATGCAGCTGAGACAACTGCGCCGGGAGTACCGCCACGTAGTCCGGTCCCAGCGCCTTCACCAGGTCCCGGACGGTGGCCAGATCAAAGAACCAGTTGCACAGGAACACATGTAGAAACGCCGGACGGGAGGCGGGCGTCATGGTGCGGATCGCTCCGGTGACCGCGGGGATCTGGTCCTTAGGCGTTGCCGCGGCATCCCAGCTGTTGATCGCCCTGAAGACCGGAACGCCTTTCTCAGACAGGAATGTGGCTTCATCGTAGGAAGCCACCACTTTACCATAGTCGGCGAACATGCTGCGCAGCCCGTCGATGTGACGCGCATACTGCGCCAGTTCATCCAGGCCCGCGCTGGTGGGGCACACATCGCGCAGCGCCATGGTGCGCATCGACTCGGATGTCTGCTCCAGAAACCCTTGCAGCAGGCGTGAGCCATCCGCCGCGGCATAGCGCTTTCCGTACAGCGCCGGATAGGTATAACCCACCCCGGACACAGCCGCCATGAACGCGTCATTCGGGCCAGCGGTGCTGTAGTACCAGTCCATGATGCTGGGGATCAACTGGGCGGCGGCGGGCGTGATCGTCCAGCCGATGGGGGTCGCGCCGCGCTCCTTACTGACCCACAGCTGCGGCCAGTTGTTGGCGGTCAGTACGGGTATGTTATCCCCATCCGACATGGTGATTGCGATATACACCTTGGACGGATCCAGGCTTACCGGAGCCGGTTCGCGCTGCGTCCACTTCAGTATCCGCACCCCGGAGTGCACAGACAGGTTGGTGCAGTCGACGGAGCCAACCAGGTACTGGCCGTACTCGGCCATCAGCGAGACTCCCTGTCCTTCACCCATCCCCACATCCACGCCGGCCCAGGGGTATCCCATAACCGGGGTGTTTGCGGGACGGCTGGCCAGGAACGCCTGCGCCACACGCATGTCGTCAGGCACGGAAGCCGCCGGATGTGCGCCGTCCAGCGCGCCGGGAAGCCAGAAAATGGGTATGCGGTGCTGTACCAGATAGTCGCGCACGCCCAAATGCATCGGCCACAGACATGCCGATACCTGACTGTTCAACTGCCCCTGTAACCGGGCGTAGGCCCACTCGTAGGCGTCCGCATTGCGGGTCCATCGGCCGTTGAGATTATGTACAATCGGAAGCTTCATCTGGACCATCAGGCGCGGCGTTACGGGCAGCAGTGACTCACACCCCGCCAGCATGGTGGCCACGTTCACGGTGGCCGGTACGCGCGGATCGGTTACCACCACGCCTTTGTAGACATGACGGTAGCGTTTCAAGGCGGCATCCAGAGTGATCGGGCGTGTGGCGCGGATCCATCCGCGCTTGACCATGTGATCCAACCACTGCTTGTCGGTGCTGTGCGCCAGTACATAGAGCGTGGGACGGGAGCGGTTCACCAGCCCCTGCAGCGCAAAAGCCGTCAGCTGTCGGTCCGGAGCGAGCGTACTCATGTCGAGCACATAGACCTCGGATGCCGGCGGTGTGGATCGGGGGAACAGCGTGTCGCCATGCGGTCGCTCGCCTGTCAGGCGCAGTCCGGATGGCTCCGGATGCGGTATGGGCGAGTCGACGCGTGGCCGCACGGGCGGCAGCGAGACGGCGCCCCGATATCGGAACAGTGCGAAGCCGTCATACCGCAGCGGCGCACCACCGTTCCAGTGAAGCCGGCACTCCAGCTTTCCACCGGTATGGGCGAACCAGAGGGGCGCCCGCACATACCGTCCTCTGGGCAGCAGCGCCACGTCCAGATCATTGACAGCCAGTTGCCGTGTCCCCTGTTGTGCGCTGGCATCGATCTGGCCGATCGTGTGCACGGCCGGCTCGCCGAACAGCCGCACGCGGAACAGCACCAGGTAGGCGCCGGCCGGTTGATCGGTGTACGGGCCGAACCCCAGATGCCCCGGACGGTCTCGGTCCAGCATTCCTTCCCGTGCTTTGCCGGCCAGAGCGTCCGGGTCCGCTACCAGTCGGCCGGCGTTTGCCGGCAGCGATGGTGCGGACCAGGCTCCGACATACTCCAGATCGCCTTGGGGCAGGCGTTCGGGCTGTATGACCTCTCGCAACACATGCGGGGCCAACGGCGCCGCTGCCGCCGCTGCGGCCAACGCCATCGAGCACATCGGGATCAGGAACACCCATCGGAACTTCATTGCGCTATCCTCTCATTCGGCCGGCCGGTACTGTCTCCACAAACGCACCCGCCGAGGGTACTACCTCAGTGTAATCGCTGCAGATACCGTCTGTCCAGAACGCCATTCTAAGGGGAATGGCCGGGCATACAGCCGGTAGCCCGTTCCTCGCCAATAGCGCTCATCGGTGAGTTCGAATACGGTATCACTGTCAAGCTGTACGGCATCCAGCAGAACACGTCGCCCCTTTGCCAAAGCCGATGCGGCGATCGCGTCCGGTAGCACCACGGGCCGGCTATCCACACGCACCGTGCGTCCCTGCCAACGCGACTGCGGCAGCACAACGCGCAGCCGGGCATGGTAGAGCCGGACCGGTGTCAGCGCTTTCAGCCTCCAGGTGATCTGCAGCCCGCCATCGGCTGATGGGCGAATGGTTTGGGTGCTCTGAAGCGCCATGTCACCTTCCCGGCGCACAGCGGAGACAGTAAGCTGTTTGTCCGCCGTGCTTACCCGCAGATCACTGACGGGCAGATTGCGCCAGGCGTCCGAGGTCACCAGATCGATCCCGACCCGTCCGGCTATCGGTGCGCCGTTTTTGAGCATCCCGCGTATGGAGCCATCGCGGTCGATCCGCACTTCCAGCCCCGACCGTGTGACCATTGACCACCCATCGGTGATCTCTCGGACCTCCGCCGCCCGGGGACGCTGGAACAGCCACCGGCGGTCATCGGCCTGCGGCGCATCCTGCGCCCCCGGAGCCGGAACATACAGCCGTCCATCCAGTGGGGGAACGACACACCGGCGTGCGGTCCGGCCGGAGGTTTGGTCACGCATCACCTGATCGAAACGCACCTCCACCCCATATAGGCCTGGATTCACCACCACATGCCCGCCCGTGAAGCGGCGCTCCCAGGCGCCATCGGGACGGCGCGTCGCTGCGCCGCGCGGCTGACCCAGCGGTGTATCGTACTCCGGAAACCACCAATCCTGCCCCCGCCAGCGGGTGTGCAGATCGAACGCGTGATACCCGTCTCCCATCAGCGTGGTACAGAGGCCGAACCGCATGCGCTGCTGCTCGCGCAGTCCACGGTCCAAAAACGCCTTCTGTTCGGCTTCGGGCAGTCGCCAGGGATCGAAAGGAGGCTCGATACCTGCCGGCGTGACAATAGTGGTCAACATCGGGCGGTGCGGGCCAGAGGTCCAGTACAGGTACTCTGTCAAGACATCTTCCCACTCCCGTTCACCGTTCAGTACCGGCTCCAGCACGTCTTCCAGCAGGATGCCGTTCAGTAACGGTCTCCAGGAACGGTCGGCCGCATTGATCATCAGCGGCCGGTCGGGCATTTCCGCACGCAGCTTCACCAGGATCGCACGTTTACTTTGTGCCCAGAGGCCGTCCAATGACCGAGGGGTATCCGGCTGTCCATCGCCGTTCAGATCGACCTGCCAGCGCCGGCCTGTGGCGATCTCGCAGGCCCAGTCATCAAAAACAGGCGCCATACTGTCGATGAACACCCCGTGCACCTGCTTGCGGTTCAAGGCGTTCAGGCACTTGGTCACGTGCCATTGCTGTACGGACGGCAGCGTCAGGTTGATCATGTCGGTACCGGGCCAGGCCGCCATGCGGACGCCGGACATATCCATCAGCCAGCCATCGGCGGGAAAGCTCTCCATGGTGGGGTACTCGTACGGTGCGCTGGTCGCGAAGTCCAATTGCACCTGTTGGGGGTTGATTCGGCGCAACTCCAGCAAATTGGCGTTCAGCACATCGTTGCCTTCCGGCGGCCATCCCACGCCGATCAACAGCCCGTACCGGCTGTAACGCTGTATCTGTTCTTGGGTGAGTGTCTGTCCCAAGTGCGCGCCATAACAGTTGGCGATCCGCGGGTAGGGTGCCGAGGGCGCGGCGGGGAGTCCGGTGCAACCGAGGCAGAGAGCCAGGCTCATCCCTGCAGACCAGAGTGTCTTCATGGTGTTTCCTCATGGCTCCCGCGCCAGATCCGTTGCAGCGCCAGCGCGGCGGGTTTGGGTGTCAGGTGGTAGTCGATGATGGAGGTGTTCGTCGAACAGGGCCAGCAGTCATGGCCGCACCAGAGCAGTACACCGCCGCACCGCGGGAACCGTTGCTTGCATGCCGAGACGGCGATGGAGAGCGCCTCCGCCTGGCGATGCTGACTCCAATGGATGTACTCGGAGGGGCTGGCAGGCTCCCTGCCCATCTCTTCACGGAACGCGTGGTCTTCCATCCACCAGCCGAAGGGGCGTCCCCAGGCGGGGTTGGTGCGCGTGATGGGAAGCAGATCCAAGTCACCGCGGTATTGCTCGATGACATGCAATGGAGCGGCGCTCGGGGCGCCGATCTCGCTTCGAAACAACGCATCGTCACCGGCCCAGTAGCGTCGCCAGTCGTCCATGGAACCGGAGAGCTTCCACGGACCATGGACATCCCAGTGTAACCCTTTCCCAAACTCGGATTCGTGCGCATAGAAGCGTGGTCCGGTGCCCGTGGTGGCGACAAATCGACGGTCCGGATCGTACTGGGCTGCCACATCGGCCATCGCTTTCAGCGCGGGATGCGTCAGGTCGCACGGCACCTGAACGTCCTTGGGTTCCTCCCGAATCAACTCGTTTCCGCCACACCACATGAGCAGGCTGGCGTGGTGATGCCGCCGGCTGATGTAGGAGTGCATGATGCTGGCGCATTGGTTGGCGAAGGCCGCGTCCTGCGGCGGTTCGTTTTGTACGCCGGACGAAGAGAGCGGCATGTCCTGCCACACGAGCAGTCCCAGCCGGTCGCACTGCGAGTAGAACCAACTGGTTTCGAGCGGGCCAACGCCGTTAACCCGCAGCGTGTTCACGCCCAGTTCCCGGTACAAAGACAACAGCTGTTCCACCCGTTCGGGCTCCACGTCAGCCGTGTTCGGGCGCACGGGCGGATAGTTGACGCCCTGCAGGAACACGGGTACGCCGTTGATGACGCACAGCCACGGATCGGCCCCTTCAGGAGCCCCTTCGCATGATGTCCAGCGGATGGAACGGAACCCCACGGTGCGCTGTTCGGACTGCCGGACGGCACCGCCGGCGTCCAATAATTCTGCCATGACGGTGTACAACGGCTGGTCGCCGGAGCCGTTCGGCCACCAGGGTTTGATATTCAGATCACTCCACTCCACTCCGGTGGCGATGCAGGCGCCGTCCAGAGTGGCCGACCGAATCGGACGGTCACCATCCATCAGGGTGATCCGCAGCCGGTCATCCGGTTGGCAGTCGGCTTCGGCGGAGACTCTCAGCGTGCCGTGCTGTGTCTCCGCGTCGAAACCGGTGCGCACCCACAACTGTTCGATTGTGTGCCCATCGTGAGCCTCCACCCAGACATCACCGGTGAAGCCTGCCTGTACCAGGCGGCAGGTCCAATCCCACGTGTAATGAAACCGTGTCTTCCAGTCGCGCACCCGACCGGTGTAGCCGAACTGACCAAGCCAGCGCGGAGCGGGTTGAAACACCACCCGCAACCGGTTGCCCGCTGAGGCCGGAGTCACCGTAAACCGATGCGGCGTATGGGTGTTTGCGAACGCGCCGATCATCTCACCGTTCCACCAGACCTCACCCCGGTGGTCCAACCCGTCGAATACCAGTCGCCACGCGTCCGCTCCTTCGGAAAACCACTCATCGGGGAGCGTGGTTTCGTAGATCCAATCGCGGTTTTCCACCCACTCCGATGCGCGGGCCTGCAGCGCCGTGTCCCAATCCGGGATCAGCCCGGCTTGGCGCAGGACAGCCTGTACCGATCCGGGTATGTGCGCGGATAGGGCGGGAACCTCAGCGTCAGGTGAACTGCCCGCCTCTACCGGAGCGAACAGCCTCCACAGCTCCGGCGTCCAACCGGAGAGACTCCATGCACAGGTTGATGCGTTATACCGTTTCATCGGTCTGCTCCTTCGCGGTTGTCGGGTGCGGGACAGGGACGATCAACACCTCGACGCCCAGTTGCCTCAGTGTGTCGATAAACTCCTCATCTGTCGATGTATCGGTGATGAACGTGTCGATGGCGTCCACACCGAAACTGCGAGCATACGCATACCGGCCGACCTTGCTGGAGTCGCACAACAGGATCAGTCGGGTCGCGCGCGAGCGGATCAAGCGTTCCTGCCGTGCGGTGGAACGGTTGTCTGTGGTGATCCCGCGTTCCAGATCGATGGCGGCCGGGCTGAGGAACGCGATTTCAAAGCTGACCGACGCCAGCTCTTCTTCGCAGTTGGTCTGCAGCGACTCGGGACGCACCGTTCCCCCCAGCACATCCACCGATACCCGTTCGTCTGCCGCCAGCATGGCGGCGATGTCCAACGCGTGGGTCGTGAGCGGCAGATCCGGCAGCCGGGGGATGTGCCGCG
>CAZHSN010000078.1:0-16770 GCA_964535125.1 uncultured bacterium | reverse complement strand
GCGACGGCGATCACCGAGCATCCCAGTGACTCCAACATGCGTGTTGACACGCGCCGGACCATGGGGTCGTCATCGGCCAACAACACGGTTCGCGCCACTGCTGCCTTCGGCTCACCGGCAGGCTCGGCAGGCGCATCCGATACGGACTGCCCATCAACCGGAAACAGCATCTTCACCGTCGTGCCCCGGCCCGATTCGGAATAGATACGCATCACACCCCCATGGGTGCGCACAATACCCAACGCCGCAGCCAGGCCCAGACCGCGCGCGTCGCGCCGCGTGGTAAAGAACGGGTCGCAGACATGCTGCAGCACATCCGCCGGTATGCCACAGCCGGTATCCGATACGGAGACATGCACATAGGCGCCTGCTGGCCGGGGTTCACCGGGCAGCGAGGTTCGCAGATACTCCGCCTCGGCATGCGACCAACTCACCGACACACTGATGGTGCCAGTCTGACCCTCCAGCGCCTCGCTGGCGTTCGTAACCAGGCTCAGAAGGGCCTGACGGATCAAACTGGGGTCGGCATTCACGATGGGTATGTCGCGGTCCATATGCAGGTGCAGCATCGCTTTGGGGTGGATGGCCGCGTGCAGCAGGTGTGCGGTGTCGTCGATCAGGGTCGCCAGATTGATACGGCTGCGCACCATCGCTCCCCAGCCCGCGTATGCCAATAGTTGGCCGCACAGATCGGCGGCGCTGCGGCAGGCGGCCAGGATCTCTTCCAGATTGTGTCGCACCGGTGACACAGGGGAACACTCACGCAGTGACAATTCGGCGTAACCCATGGTTGTCAGCAGGATATTGTTGAAGTCGTGCGCAATCCGGCCGGCCAGTACACCCAGACCCTGCTCACGTTGCGTACGCAACAACTGCAGTTCCAGCAGGTGCTGCTGCACAGGCGCCGCTTCCCTGGAGTCATGGATCAGCACCGCCAGCCCATACCGCCCGTCAGGCCCCGCGAACCGCATGCGGCTCACCAGACGCTCCTGTCCCCCCCAGTACTCCAGACCGGTATCGGTCAGGCCTTGATCAAGCACGGCACGGTCCACACGTGCGCAGGCTTCACAGTCCGCCCGGGTCAGCAACTCGAAGTCGGTGGCCCCGATGCACTCGCTGGCCGGGCGGTCCAGCAGATCAGCCGCACGCGGACTGACGTACACGTACCGCAGCTGATCATCCTTCAACAGATAAGCCAGTTCGGCATGTTGGTAGAACGCCTCAACCCACGCTCCGGTGGTTGGGGCGCATCGGGAGCGGCGGGCGTCAGCGCTCATTGAAGCAGCGTCCGCGACGAGCGGACCATACGTTGGTTCCATATGCAGTCATGTACCGAAAGACTCCAGATCAGCAGCAGGACAGACGCCGCATGCGCGTCACGTCAGATCTCATACAACAGCGTTCCTGCGGATTCTAACTCCTGTTGCGTAGACGCCAGATCGGCCAGCGTGGTTGAGGCAAACGCGGCACGCAGCGCCTCATTCGCACGTTCAAACACCGCACGAAGCGCACAGCGCGATGAAGCGCTGCAGCAGTTGGCGATGTCGGCGCAGTCCGCGATGTCAATCGGCCCTTCGAGCGCCTCCACCACATCGGCCAGCGTGATGCGTGCGGCAGACCGAGTCAATTGATACCCTCCATGCGCCCCGCGTGTAGCCGCCACTAATCCAGACTTCCGCAGAGTCAGCATCAGTTGCTCCAAGTAGGCTACAGGCAGATTCTGGCGCTCGGCGATCGTCCGCGCCATCACGGGTTCGTCCGCATGCGACATGGCCAGCACCATCATCGCGCGCAGTCCATATCGCGAGCGTGTTGAGAGTTTCACCGCCGCTCCTCATACCGGAGATCACAGCCCGATCGGGAAATGAGTGGACGGGCCATGCACGCCACGATTATACCTGCATCCCGTGCGCACGCCCACAGAGGTTTGACACCATGCCCGATGAAGGGTATGATAACCACGTGATCGCGCTATGACCTCCGAAGAACCCCAACAAGAAGAGCCCCTGAGACGTGGGCCAAGCACCCGCGACAGAGTGCTGGTCGCTCTGATTATCGTGGGGGTGCTGGCCGTTCTCTCGCCCGCCTATTTTGAACTGCGGCGCAAAGCGCACAACGCCTCATGCCTGTCCAACCTGCGTCACATCGGTGAGGCGATGAACCTGTATATGCAGGACAATGAGGGGCGGCTGCCGCCTGCCGGATACACAATACCGAACGACTCGCGCATGATCACTTGGGCCGTGCTGATGGGTGCCTATATGGCGCCGACACACCTGACCTGTCCGGCGGATATCGACCATAAAGGCCCGCCGTGGCTGGACCCGGACGCACCTGAAGCCCGGCGGATCCATGTCTCTTATGGTATGTTCGTCCCGGCGGCCACGCAGAAACGTGACACGCTGCAGTACAATGGCGCGATGTTGGCGCTCATCGCCGACAGCTCCGCCGCAGGTCTCAACCGCGTGCCTATGCCGGGAGTGCCCGCACCGCAGCAACCGTTGTTTTTGGGGTTTGACACGAAGGACAACATCACGCCAAAGGGTGCGCAAGTGGTGCAGCGTCTGGCGGTGTTTTCCTCAACTGGTGACTTTGCGCGGCTGGATGAGATGACCGCGCGTCATGGCAATACGATCAATATGCTGTTTGCCGATGGTCATATCGCGTCGGTCCCCACATCGGTGATCGCGGTGATGACCAATGACCGTTCTGGTCAGCCGGCTGAGCCCTGGGGCATCCGCCATCAGGATCACCTGGCCGAATAGCTGAGGACCCTGCCGATGGCCCGAATCGAACACCTGTCACAACTGCTCAATGCACCGGTGTATGCCGCCTCTGGTGAGCGTATCGGCCGTGTCAGCGAGATCGCCGCCAGCGGCGATGATGAGCATCTGCCTCTGTTGGCATCGGTGTGCGTCACCACCGCCTCCGGCGTCTGGTGGGCGCCACTGGACGCCTGTGAGCTGCGTCCGGGTACGGTGCGCCTGAAACAAGCCATAGACGTGGTCGGACGGCCTGAACCTCCCGATGGAGCGATCCTCATGCACCGCGACCTTCTGGATAAGCAGATCGTGGATGTGCATGACCACCGGGTGGTGCGCGTTAACGATGTCTGGCTGGCGCCGCTGCGTTCCGGATGGGGTGTGGTGGGCGTAGAGGCCGATCTGCGGTCTCTGATGCGCCGGATCGGTGCGGAGACTCTGCTCAGCCGGTTGACGCGCGCGTTACATATTCGCCCTGATGCGCGCATCATCCGCTGGCAGGACGTGGAACAGCTGACCCGCAGCGGCGGTATCAAGCTCAAAGTCGCTTACAACAAAATAGCGCGGTTGAACCCTGCCGACATCGCCGATATCGTGGAGCAACTGGATCCGGTCCATCGGGACGAAGTGATCGACGCGCTGGACCTGGAAACCGCTGCCGAGACCATCGCCGAAGCCGAACCGGAGGTTCAGACGGATATCATCCAGCGGATGGACACCGACAAGGCTGCCGATCTGCTGGAAGAGATGGAACCGGACGAGGCCGCCGACATCCTGCAGGACCTGCCCAAAGAGCGCTCTCAGGATCTGCTGGCCGAGATGGAGCCCGAAGAGGCTGACGATGTCAAGCAGCTTCTGGAATACGATGAAGGTACTGCCGGCGGTATGATGACCACCGAGTATGTGGCCTTCTATCGCCGCATCAGCGCCGCAGAGGCATTGGAGCGACTGCGGGCGGAGCATTCGGACGCGGAGACCATCTATTACGTGTACGTCACCGACGATGACGGTGTGCTGCAAGGGGTGTTGTCGCTGCGGGAACTGATCATGGCCCCGTCTGATCAGCCGCTGGAAGCGCTGATGGAAAGCGACATCAAAACCGCCGATCCAGATGATGACGAAGACTCCGTTCATGAGAGCCTGGCCAAGTATAACCTGCTGGCGCTGCCCGTGGTGGACGCGCGCAGACGGCTGCTGGGCATCGTTACTGTCGACGATGCGATGGACCGGCTGGTGGACGCCAAGGAATACCGCCGAAAGGCCTCACAGCGCGACGACTGATGAGCCGACGCACGGCCCTGATCCTCTTGGCTCTCGGTGTCTGGCTGGGCGTTGTATTCGCCGCCGGCGTCTGGCTGGGACGATCCTCCCACGCTCCCGCTCCGTCGGTACGGCGCATACCTGTCCTGCCTCCGCAACCGGGCGAACTGACGCTCTATTTCATCGATGTGGGGCAGGGAGACGCGATCTTGGCGGTCTCACCGGAAGGTCACGCGATGCTGGTGGATACCGGCCCCGGTGCATCATCCGAATCGCTGGACAAGGCGTTACGGGCCACCCGCATCAAGTCGCTGCAGATGCTGGTGCTGACGCATGTCCATCAGGATCATATCGGCGGAGTGGCGGCGGCACTGCGCCGGTGCCGGGTACGCGAGGTATGGACCAACGCCACCCCCTTTACGTCTCTGAACGAGCGTGACTGCATGCATGCACTGCAGCGTCAACGGCTGCAGCCGCGCCCGTGGCCGCTTGGCGAGCCGAAACACCTGGGCGCCTCTGTACGTGTAGAGCCTCTGCGACTGGACCCCCCGCTGCCCGGCGACACATCGGAGAATAACAACAGCCTGGCGCTGCGTCTGGTGTACGGACGCACGCGCGTTCTGCTGTGCGCCGACCAGGAGCAACGCGCCCGCGATGCGCTGCTGCAGGACGGCGCCGGAGTGGATGCGGATGTCCTTAAAGTCGCACACCATGGCTCGCAAAACGGCCTGGATATGCAGTGGCTGCGCAGGGTCAGCCCGCGTTATGCCGTCATCTCGGTGGGGCAAGACAATCCGTGGGGGCATCCCGTCCTGGAGACTCTGCGGATGCTGCAGAGCCAGCGGGTACAGGTTTGGCGTACCGATCTACACGGTACGATTACGCTGCGCGCCGGCGGTAACGGATCGATCACGATCCAGGCGGAGTATCCCGACGGACGCTGAGGGGCCGGTTCGGTTCGGCCAGCCCCTCAGCGGTATGGCTCAGGCGTAGTTGCCTTCTTCTTTCCAGATGCGCTGCATCAGGTCATAGCGCTGCAACCGCATGCCCGTATAGATGCAGTTGCTGGTGGAAAAGATATAACCTCCGCCGGGCATGCCGTGCCGCAAGGCATAACGCGTGGACTCGACCACTTCCTCATCGGATCCGGTGTCCAGCGCGCTGCAGCTGACATTGCCGATCAGACAGACCTGATCGCCAACCAGCCGCTTCACTTCGGCGATATCCACATGGCCCTGCGGATCCAGCGAATGCAGTGCATGCGGGTTGGCCTGCACCAGTTGATCCAGGATCGGCATGATATTGCCGTCTGTGTGCTTGATCACGTAGTATCCCATGTCGCGGTAGCCTGCGATCAGCCGCTGCAGATAAGGGGTCACAAACTCGCTGAACTGACGCGGACTGAGAAATGGCCCGGTGTTGAAACAGTAGTCCGAGCAGAGCGCGAAACCGTCCAGAAGCCCGGTGCCCGCCCACCGCTCGGCGGATCGCAGTGCATTGTCCACCATCTCGTTAGCCTGCTTGTGTACACGGTCCGGTTCATCCGCCAGCCACTCGGAAAACTCCACCATGTGGTTGCCGTTCGGCACGCCGTATGTCGCGTCGCCATGCAGCATCACGAAGTAGCGGTCACCGGACTTCTCACGGATAATCCGCAGCAGGTTGGTGACCTCTTCGATCTGGCGATGCGCAGGGACGGGCATACCCTGCGGGAACAGCGCCGAGTGCTCGTATTTCTCAGCGGAAAGCAGGTAGGTATCCGCCACATACTCGCGGATCAACTGGCGCTCTTTCTCTTCCATTTGGTCCCACTGACCCAAGCTCATGTGCGTGGGATGCACCCGTCCCAGCGCCTCCATGGTCAAAAAGAACACCAGCTCAAAGTGCGGAACGCGCCCGGTCAGCGGTTGACGTTCCAGCGCGGCGATGAACCGTTCTCGGGGGGTCTGCATGATATAACTCCTGGTTGTTTGCTGTGCCGATGTGTGCCTTCAGGTCAGTGTGCCACACCTGAAGACTGCACGCCATGCCCTGTTACGCCGTCCGTATCATCCGTTCCTGCCGCACAGCCGGCGGCCTCGTAGGGTATAATCCCGTTACACACCCACGCAGCGATCTCAGGGGTTTCACGCATCCATGGATGTACAAAGTCTGCTTCAGAACCGGGTACAGGAACCGTTTCAGCCCGCCTGCCAACGGCTTCTGGAATGCGTTGACTCGCTGCATCAAGCCGAATGCGTGGAACAGGTGGCGCGAGGTTGTGTACACCTCGTCGACGCGTCACATCTCTCAGCCGGTGATATCGCGCGCTCACTGGATATCGCCATCACGCTGGCGGAACTGGAGATGGATGCCCCAACGATCACCGCCGGACTGATCCTGAACACCTATTCGCACGACGTTGAACAACGGGAGATCATCCGGCAGCAGTTCGGTACAGCCGTGCTGGATCTGGTGGAAGGTGTGTCCCGGTTGCAGCACTTGGAAGAGAGCGAGCTGCAGCGCCAGCAAGACGGCTCCACACCCAGACGGGTTCGCCGCTCGGTGAGCGACATGGCGGCCAACCTGCGCAAGATATTCCTGGCCATGGGCCGAGACCTGCGCGTGATCATCATCAAGACGGTGGATCGGCTGCACGCGATGGAGTCGCCCGAAAGCGACGATCCCGAGGCGTTGCGGCGTATCGCGGAAGAGGCGCTGAGCATCTATGCCCCGCTGATGCACCGGCTGGGCGTGTGGCAGCTGAAATGGCGCCTGGAAGACACCGCATTCAAGATCACCTTGCCGGAGGAGTACCACCGCTTGTCGGAACGGGTCTCAGGCACCCGGCGCGAACGCGAAGAGATGATCGAGATCGCCATCAGCATGCTGCGCGAACGGCTGGCCAGCGAGGGTATCCCGGCACAGGTTTTTGGCAGGCCGAAGCACCTGTGGTCCGTCTACAACAAGATGATCAAGGAGCAGATCGACCTGAATGAGGTGTTTGACCTGCTGGCCTTGCGCGTTATCTCGGACACCGTCTCTGAATGTTATCAGGTATTGGGCATCGTTCATGACTTGTGGATCCCGATCCCCGGCCGGTTCGATGACTTTATCGCGACCCCCAAGAGCAACGGCTACCAGAGCATTCATACCAAGGTCATGGGGCCGTCACAGCACCCGCTGGAAGTGCAAATCCGCACCTGGGAACAACATCGCAAGGCGGACTTCGGTGTGGCGGCGCACTGGCTTTATAAAGAAGGCGGCGTCATGGACGACCCCTTCGAGCAGCGACTGACTGTACTGCGGCAGCAGCTGTTTGACGTACAGGTGGACGGCCGGGAAACCGCACCGGATTTCTTAAAGGATGTTGTGGAGCGGCTGTTCAAGGATCAAGTCTACGTGTTCACGCCGCAGGGTCAGGTCATTGAAATGGCCGCCGGATCCACACCGGTCGACGTGGCTTTCCGCATCCATACCGACTTGGGGCACACCTGTGCCGGCGCCAAAGTGAACGGCCGAATCGTACCGTTGAACACCACGCTGAGCAATGGCGATGTGGTGGAGATCATTGCCCGAAGCAATGCCAAACCCAGCCGTGACTGGCTGCATTTTGTGCAGACCGCACACGCGCGCAGCAAGATCAAGGCGTGGTTCCGAAGGCAGGAGTTCGCGGAAAACGTCACCCGTGGACGCGACCTGCTGGTAAAGGAGCTGGAACGGCTGGGACATGACCCGCACCAGATGCTGCGCGGCGACGCGCTGGCCGAGGTGGGGCGCCGCATCGGCTTCAACACGGTGGAAGAGGTGCTGGCGGCTGTAGCCGATGGGCGCAGTTCCGCCGTATCAGTGGCCGGGCGCCTTTTGCGCGAGCAGCCCGTCGCACCATCCGCCTTTGAAGGATCCGGAAGGACCTCTGAAAAGGAAACCCGGCTGCGGGTAGGCGGAATCGACAACGTGGTGACACGGCGTGCGCGCTGCTGCAACCCGGTACCCGGTGATGATGTGGTGGGTTACACCTCTCGCGGGCGCGGTATGATGCTGCATCACGCCAGTTGCCCCAACGCGCGCCACCACCTGGAGACCGAACCGGACCGTGTGGCCCGCATCGACTGGTCTGAACAGCCCGGCGCATGGTACGCCATCAGCCTGTCTGTACTGGCCGCCGAACGGAACGGCTTGTTGAACGAAGTATCCGCCATCTTCAGCGACACGCACATCAACGTCTCTGCAGTGAACGCGCGCTCGCGCGGCGACCAGACCGCACAGCTTGATCTGACGATTGAGGTCTCCGGACGGGAACAGATCGACCATCTGTTGGACCGTATCCGGTCCATCCCCAGCGTCTTCAGCGTACAACGGCAGGGCGTGACCAACACCCCGGACAGGGTCACACGATGAGTCGGATCTCTGCTGAAAAACGACTGGCGCAGGCGCGCGACCTCAGCCGGCTGTATCGCGCGGTACATGAGTTCATCGCCAAGGCGTCGCTTCGGCTGTCAGGCGAGTGGACCGACATCATGCAAATGGCGGCCGATCTGTGCGTACACATGAGCCACGATGACTGGCTGCCGCCGGATGATGTACGCAACACCTACTGGCGTTCGCTGGCGACCGCCCAGACACTGCACGATCACATGGCGGACGGCGCAACCATAACCGCCGCGTTACTGTACGAGGTATCAACCGGGCGGCAGATACCCATGGCCGATCTCAGACGGATGTTCGGCGATGAAGTGCTGGACATTCTGCGGCTGCCGCGATCCGGCCGCAATGGCGACTCATTGCAGCCCGAACCGAACGCTGTAGACCCCAGCTCGGGACTGCGCCAGTCAGCGGACCGACTGATGGCGGCAGTGGCTGTGAATGAACGCGCCGTGGTGCTGATGTTGGTGCAGAAACTTCACGCGTTGCGCGAAAGCCGGGCAGCAACCCCGGAAGCCACGCAGGAGTTGGCGCAATCTATCCGCAGGCTGTATGCGCCGGTCTGCCGATACATGGGCCTGTATGACCTGGCCACCGAGATGGATGACGAAGCGCTGCGCGTCAGCAATCCCGGTCTCTACGCAGAGACACAGTCGTTGTCCGCCCGCACGCAGGCCGAGTCTGAGCACATCCTGAACACCGCCCGGTCGGCGTTGCAGCACCAGATACAAAAGGCTGGTATTCCCGCAGTTGTAGAACTGCGGGCACGCTCCACCAACCGGCTCGCGACCGATCGCGCCCTTCAGGCCATCGATCCCGATGAACCCTTTGACGTGGTGAACATGTTTGTACTGACCGATAACCTGATCGACTGTTATCGGGCGCTGGGACCGGTTCATATGTTATGGCGCCCCCGCCAGGAACGGTTGCGCGACTATATCGCCAAACCCAAAGACAACGGATACCAGTCGCTGCACACCGAACTGGTGGGGCCAAACGGACAACCGATGTTGGTGTTGATCCGCACCGTTCATATGGATCAGGTCGCCCGATTTGGACCGGATATCCTGTTCCGTGAACGGGGCAATGAGGAAGCGATGCGCAGTTATCGGGTCGCGATCCGCGACGCCATCGACACGTTACCCGGTCTGGCGCTGTCAGACAAGCAGGCGAATGCGTACTACAACAAACAGAGCAGCATGATCACGGTCTTCAGCCCAAAAGGCGACCAAGTGATGCTTCCGGAGGGAAGCACGGCGCTTGATTACGCCTACAGCGTTCACACAGTGATGGGCAACACCGCTTCCGAGGCGTATGTCAATGGAGTGTTGCGTCAACTGTGGACCGAGTTAAGCCCTGCCGACACCGTAGAAATCAACTGCGCGTCCACCACGCAGGTACAGCGCGAATGGTTGCGTTACGCGAAAACCGCGAAAGCCCGCCGGAACATCAACCATACGCTCGCCCAGCAGTCGACAACACCCGGTACGGACGGCCGATCGGTGCTTTCCGGCGTGTTGGAGCAACGCGGCCTGACGCTTCAGGATCGAGCGGTGTCGAACGCCATCACCGCCGTCGCCCGACGGATGAACCACAACACACCGGACGACCTGTACCGCTCCATCCAGACGGTAACTCAGGCTAAACGGGTAGCGGCAGCCGCTGCTGACTGGTTGTTGGCCCATGCCGACGCGGCCGCGTCCCATGCATCTCAACCGATGCTATTCGCTCAGTTCGATCCGATTACCGCCGTACGGGCTGTATGCTGCAGTCCTATCCCCGGTGACGACCTCGTCGCCCAGGAGACGACTCCGGGAGCGTATCACCTGCATCAGGCATCCTGCGCGGCGCTGTCTGTCTCCCAGACACACCAGATCATGACGATCCCCGCCGTAATGCCTGATCCAGGGCCGCTCAATCCGGTACAGTTGACCATCATCACGGCCGGCTCCCACTTCTCACAGAACCTGATCAACCATTTGCTGGGACCGCTCGGCGTCGCGATACAACAGTGCCATGCCACACACCCGCACCCCTTGGGTTGTGAGTCGTTGATTACTGTTATGGTGTCCGGACATAAACAGCTCTGCGAAGTGATTGAACTGCTTGAGAACACCAAAGGGGTGCTCCGAGTCGAACGCACGCTCGGTGCACCATGAGGGGATACCCATGTTAAACACATCATGGCGTCTGTATCAGGAAACACGGGTTAACCCCAGCATACTTGCCCGGTTCCAGCAAGCCGTCTCCAGCGCGTTGACCGAACCGGCGGGTCTGAAGAGAGCCGCGGAGGCGCTTCAGTTCGCCATGTGGGCCCATCGCGACCAGTTCCGCGCAGACGGGGTAACGCCGTATGTGGAACATCCCATAGAAGTAGCCACACTGTGCGCCGAGTTGGGATTGGACTGCCCGTCTGTCTGCGCCGCACTGCTGCACGACACAGTGGAGGACAATCCGCAGGAAGTTACTCTGGATGACCTTCGGCAGCTGTTCGGCGGCCTGACCAGCATGCTGGTCAACGGTGTGACCAAGATTCCCCGCGACCGCGTGGTGCTGCAGGAACAGGTCCCGGTGGATGAAGCCGCCCGTGTTGCCACCATGCGCAAGATGCTGGCCGGCTCAGAGGATGTACGCGTGCTGCTGATCAAACTGGCCGACCGCACGCACAACCTGCGGACCATCGGCAGCCTGAAAACAGGCGCTCAGAAACGGATCTGTTGGGAAACCCTCAACTTTTTTGCGCCGCTTGCCGAGCGACTGGGTGTCTGGATCCTGCGACGCGAACTGGAGGATCAGTCGTTCATCACCTTAGAGCCGGAGAGCGCTCATAACCTGCAAAGGCCGATCACAACCACCTTGCGGGCCAGTGCCGGGTTGCTGGAAGACACGCTGAACGACTACAGGACGGCGCTAGCCAATCATGGTATTCAGGTAACCATCAAGACACAACAGCGGCATCTGTACGAGTTGTTCACCAGACGAGAGCAAAAGCGACAGGTGGATCTGAACCGACTGTTTGACCTGTTGAGCGTCGTCATTATTCCGGCTACAGTGGACGAGTGTTACGCCACACTGGGGGTGCTGCACAGTATTGGCAAGCCGGTGGAGCGCCGCTTCGCCGACTTCATCAGTCACCCGCGACCCAACCTGTACGCCGCGCTGCACACCACCATTGTGGATCCCAAGGCCCTGGAGGCCATTCGGATCGTCATCCGGACGCCGGACATGGACCGCAGCGCCGACTACGGCTTGGCGACGTTGATCACGAAAGGGTTGCGCCGTCTGAACGAGACCGAACGCCTGGCGCTGCGCCGCCTGCGCGATGACCTGCATCGATGGCTGAATCCTTCCACATCCACCTCGGCTTTCCTGTATGACCTCAGACAGGCGGTGAAGCCCGCTCTCTCCGAACTGTACCTGCCGGGGCGCACCATGCTGATGCCCAACGATGCCACCATCACGGATGTGGCATTTGAGATAGGCGCTGAAACCGGCTTGCAGTGCGTCCGGTGCCGTGTGGACCGGACGCCACGCCCGTTGGACTACCGGCCCAAGCGCGGTGACTTCATTGAACTCGAAACGGCCCCCTCCATAAAGCCATCGCTGCACATCACCTCACGGGTCACCACAGCCACATCCCGGCGCCATATTTCCCAGCATTTCAAGCGGGAGATCGCGGAACGCAGCAGGCAGGCAGGGAAACGTATGCTGCAGCAGCTGTTCCACAGCTTCGGGATGAACCCATCGGAACAACTTCTGCAGCATGTGGCGCCTCGGTTGAAGTTGAAGTCGTTGGACCAGCTGTACCTGGCGTTGGGCAACCGTTGGCTCAGTCCGCTAATCGTTGCACACTACGCGGGCAAGTTGGAGATGCCCGTTCTGATGCCCGACATTCAGCGTATGACCGCATCCTGCTGTCGGCCGGTACCGGGAGACTCCGTGTACCAGATCTTTACCAACCCGGCAGGCAATGTACTGCACCGCGTGGTATGCAGCCGCATGCTCGATCTGGGGCTCAAGCAGGAGCTTCAACCACCCAAGTACTGGGCTCCGGATGGCTATCTGTACCACTTCACCGCCCAGGTGCTTGCACCGGATGAAACTGGCCTGCTGGATCAGATGGGAGCGGTAACGGAGTCATTGCACATAGAAACCCAGGTGGAAGCCTACAGCAAACGGGGACTGGCGCTCATCTGGTTACGGGCCGAGGTGAAGGATCTGCAATCGGCGCTGCAGGTATTGACGGGACTTGCCGAGCAATCAGCCTGCATCAAAGTCACACGCCGTGGAGAGGTGGATGTCCACAGACTGCCTCAAAGGGTACAGCCGTGAGGGCGCTGGTACAACGGGTGAGCCGCGCTCAGGTGGACGTGGACGGCGAATGCGTGGCGCAGATCGGCTGCGGATTGCTGGTGCTTCTGGGTGTGCGCGTGGATGACACCGATGCGGACGCGCTCTATATGGCCGACAAGCTGGCCCGATTGCGGGTTTTTGAGGATGAGAACGGCCGTATGAACCGCGCGCTCACCGATGTGGACGGGGCATTGCTGGTCGTATCGCAATTTACGCTGTATGGCGACTGCCGAAAGGGACGGCGGCCCAGTTTTACAGCCGCTGCGGCGCCGGACCTGGGCGAAGCGCTGTATCTGCGTGTCGTTGAGTTGTTGCGCGCACAGGGGTTGCCGGTCCAGATCGGCCGGTTCGGCGCGCACATGCAGGTGACCCTGGTGAATGACGGTCCGGTGACGCTGATGATCGAGTCGCGGACTCACGCCCCATGAGCGACGCCCGGACCAACGGGCTGCGCCACATCAGCGCGCACCTGCAGGAGAAACTAGACGCGCTGCCCGCACAACCCGGTTCGTATATCTACAAAGATGACAAGGGACTGGTACTGTATGTGGGCAAGGCGGTCTCGCTGCGCTCACGTGTGCGGTCCTATTTCCAACGCTCCGCCAGTCACTCGGTTCGAATCCGGCGGATGGTGCGCAAGATCGCCGACATCGAATGGATCGTAACCGACACCGAACTGGAAGCGCTGGTGCTTGAGTGCAACCTGATCAAGCGCTACCGCCCGCCCTACAACATCCGCCTTCGCGACGACAAGCACTATCCCTTTCTGTGCTTCACCCTGTCTGAGCCGTTTCCCCGACTGATGCTGACCCGTCGGGTGAAAAACGACGGCAATCGGTATTTCGGGCCTTACTCAAGCTCCAAGCCGGTTTATGAGACCATTGATGTGTTGAACCGGTTGTTCCGTATCTGCACCTGCTCGCGGCCATACACCGGCCAGGCCGTGCAGCGCGCCTGCCTGTACTACCATATGGGGCGTTGTCCCGCCCCGTGTGCGGGACTGGCCGACCGCGACACCTACGATCAGGCGGTGAAAGAGGTGCTGATGTTTCTGGAGGGCCGGCATGACCGGTTACTGAAGCAACTGCAGGCCCAAATGGACGCGGCGGCTGAAGCGCTGGAGTTCGAGCGTGCAGCCGCGCTGCGCGATCAGATCAAAGCGGTCGGCCAGATCACGGAGCACCAGAAAGTGCTCTCCAGCGATCTCATGGACCGCGACGTGCTGGCCTATGTGGCCGACACCGAACAGGCGCTGGTCCAGATGTTTTTCATCCGGGGCGGCAAGCTGATCGGCCAGCAGCACTTTATGCTCGAAGGCGCCACCGAGTCAGAGCAGCATGAGGCGGTTCAGGACTTTATCAAGCAGTACTATCAACAGGCGCAGGAGGCGCCTGCCGAGATCGTGCTGCCCACGCGGATTGAGGAAGCGCGCGTCATAGAGCAATGGCTGCAGCAGCAGCATGGACATCGGGTACAACTGGTGGCGCCGCAGCGCGGCGATCGGAAGCGTCTGCTGGAACTCGCCACCAGCAACGCCACGATGACGCTGACCCAGTTGCGTGAGCAGCACGACCGGGTGACAGCCAGATCGGAAGCCATCCTGCTGGGGTTGCAGCAGCGTCTGGCGCTGAACGCGCCTCCCCGGCGCATCGAAGCGTATGACATATCCCACTTCCAAGGCGCCTCTACGGTCGGCGTCATGGTGGTGATGCATGATGCCGCACCCGCGAAAAATCAGTACCGTCGGTTCGCGATCAAGACGGTGACCGACGGTCCCGATGACTTCGCGTCGATGCGTGAAGTGATCGGCCGCCGGCTTGCCGAGTACCAAAAGGGCGCCCCCAAGTTCAGCGAACTGCCCGCCTTGATGGTGATTGATGGCGGAAAAGGGCAACTGAACGCCGCGCTGCAGGCCATGCAGGAGGCCGGCGTGGCTGTTCCCGTGATCGGCCTGGCGAAACGGTTCGAGGAGATCTACCTGCCGGGACAATCCGAACCGCTGCTGCTTCCCGGCGACTCGCCCGAGCTGCGGCTGCTGCAGCAGATACGCGACGAGGCGCATCGCTTCGCGATAGACTATCATCGGAGGCTGCGTGCGAAACGAGCCACGTTTTCGCTGCTGGACGAAGTGCCTGGTGTGGGGCCGGTACGCAAGCGTGCGTTGATCAAGGCGTTCGGTTCGATCGGACGTCTGGCGGCCGCCGATGTGGATACGATCGCTGAGGTGCCCGGTATCCCCGTCGCGCTGGCGCATACCATCCGGATCGCACTGGATACCGTGGCAGCGCCGGCGGCTCGACAGCCTGATGAACAGGAGGATAGCGATGCTGATCGTCCGATGGGTTCTGTCGGCTCTGGCGTTGATGATCACCGTGAAACTGGGTGAGATGCTGGGCGTCGGCCTCAGCTTGGATTCCAGCGGCTCGGCGTTCATCGCCGCACTGGTGATGGGGCTGATCAATGTGGTCATTCTGCCAGTGGTGCGACTGCTGACACTGCCGCTGACCTGCCTCACATTCGGGCTGTTCGGCCTGCTGTTGAACGTGCTGATGTTCTGGGTGGTCGGCGGTCCGCTGGGGAACGCGGTCGGTTTCCACGTAACGTCGTTCTGGGCGGCGCTGTTCGGCTCCGTCTGCATGGGGGCGTTTTCCGGTCTTTTCAACGGTCTGCTGACAAAAAGGAAGAAGTAGAACATGAGTCACACAACCGATACACCACGGCGGCGGCGCTGGGTGCTGATCACGGGCATCTCGGGTGCGGGTAAACAGATGGTGTCGCATGTGTTCGAGGATCTGGACTACAACTGCGTGGACAACCTGCCGCCGCGCCTGCTGCCGCATCTGGCCCGCATGCTGCAAGAGGATCCGGACTCCGATCCGCGACACGTGGCTGTGCTGTTGGACACCCGCAGCGGCGCCCAGTTCCGCGAGGTGCTGGAGCATGTACGCGCGGTGGCCCAGATGGGCATCAACATTGAGATCCTGTTCCTGGACTGCAGTGATGAGGTGCTGGTACAACGCTTTAAAGAGCTGCGGCGCAAGCACCCGCTCAGCGCGACCCATCCGACCATTCTGGACGCCATCCGTACGGAGCGGCAAATCCTGCAGGAGGTGCGCGAAGCGGCGGACCGGATCATCGACACCTCCCAGACCGCTGCCGCTGAGACACGGCTGCTGATCCGGCAGTACTACGCCGGCGACCAGCGCCAGTCCGGTCTGATGATCAATGTGGTGTCGTTCGGGTTCAAGAACAGCATTCCCATCGATGCCGACCTGGTGTTTGATGTCCGGTTTCTGGCCAACCCGCACTACGTCAGTGACCTGCGCGATCTCAACGGGCAGAATCCCCTGGTACGCGAGTATGTCATGGCCGATCCACTGGCGGAACCGTTCCTGCATCGGCTGCAGGACCTGATCGGATTTACCCTGCCTCAATACATCCGCGAAGGCAAGGCCTATCTGACGATCGCCATCGGATGCACCGGAGGACGCCACCGATCGGTCACCTATGCGGAACTGATCGCTGAGTACATCCGCAGTCAGGGATACCAGGTCACCACCCTGCATCGCGACATCAAGCAGCCGCCCATCCTGCCTGCGTGAGCCGATGAGACACCGGCCCACCAGAGAAACGCGCATCCGTTGGCTGATTCCGGGACTCCGTGTGAAGCGGTGGTTCGCGGTATCGCTGGCGGGGTTGCTGGTGATGTGCGCCGGACTGCTGGTGGTGGTGCAGTTTCACTCACCATCGACCTTGGTCCAGACGGCGCAGTGGCTGCGCGATCTCGGCGAGTCGGTGGGCGGACGGCGCATCTGGATGGTAGTCGGCGCGTTGTTGGCCACGTCCGGCGCGGTGGTTCTGCTGCTGTCGATGCGGTGCCTGATGCACACGGTCGCGCAGGCGATAGACCCCGCTTTGGGGGCCAACGTGTTGTCGGCGCTGTTCAACCGGTACCCCCTGCGCGGAAGCCGGCAGGTCGCCGCGCTGGGCG
>CAZHSN010000077.1:0-16795 GCA_964535125.1 uncultured bacterium | reverse complement strand
TTCCATCCACTCGGCGCCGGTCAGATCCGGGCGATTGTTGATCTGCAATTACGGCTGATTGCCGGCCGGCTCGCCGCCAAGCGGGTGCACATTGATGTTACCGATACCGCCCGGGAGCAACTGGCGCTGGAGGGCTTCGATCCGGTCTACGGCGCGCGCCCGCTGAAGCGGGTCATCCAGAAACGCATTCTGGATGGCCTGGCCACCGCCTTCCTGAGCGGCTCTGTAGCAGAGGGCGACCAGGTGACCGTCGACTATCGGGATGGCGAGTACCGGTTCCAGTCAGGCTGAGGCAACACGCGGCCTGCGACCGCACGGGCGGGGGGTTCCCCGCCCGTAACCATATGACCCGTACCGCGCTATCAACGTAAACGGGTGGGCGTACCTCACATACACATCCCACGTGTCCTCCATGTTCAGCCGATACAGGTTACCGGGGGATTATCAGGTACACTGTTCGCCCAGCGCAGAACCGTATCGCGCTTCGCACCGTCATAGGTATCGGTGTAACCATTAAGGAGCAGACGCAGGTGAACTCACATCAGATTGACCTGTCGCCAAGCCCGCGCATCAGTCGGCTCCGTGACCTCGCTGTCGCCACTCTGGACAAGTACCCAGACCGATCTGAGTCGGAACTGGCCGCCTATCGTTCCTGGATGCAGTCCGCATCGGAACCGTCGCACATTGTACGACGGGGACGCCTTGCGGGTGACATCCTGCGTCAACTGACGCCCTATATCGGTCCTGAGGAGTTGATTGTCGGACGGTTTGCGCAGTCACTACTCTCTCCAGATGAACGAACCGAGCTTGAGCGTCTGCGTGTTCACGCCCCAGCCTGCGGCATTCCACTGGGACAGCGAGCGCATATGGCGATCGACTATCAACGCGTGTTACGCCTGGGGGTGCGCGGTACGCGGCGATTGATCGAAACCTATCGCAGTCGACTGGACCTCGCGCGGGCGGAGGATCTGCAGCGGGACGACTTCTACCGCGCATGTCTGGAGGCGCTGGATGGGGTGAGCGCACTCGCGTTGGCGTACGCCCGGCACGCGGAGGACTTGGCTGCTCTGGAGCATGACCGCACCCGTATGCGCGAACTGCTGGAAATCGCCGGTATCTGTCGTCGCGTGCCTGAACGGCCTGCAGAGACATTCCGCGAGGCGCTGCAGAGCATCTGGTTCATGACCTTCGCGATGTGCGCCGGCAATCAGATGCTGCTGTTCCAACTGGGAAGGCCCGATCGCCTGTTGTGGCCCTATTATCGAAAAGACATTGAGGATGGAATCCTGACAGACCATCAGGCGCGCGAGTTGATTGATTGCGTGTCGATCCTGCTGAACAACATCACACCACGCGGATTGGCGGTCGGTTGGATGGTAGGCGGGCGCGACGCCAACGGCGACGATGCGTCCAACTGGTTAAGCCTGCTGTTCACTGAGACTATTGGCCGTGTGCGGCTGGCGTATCCCGGTGTCGGCGTCTGCTGGCATGAAGGCATGGATCCGGCGCTGATGGAGCTATCGTGCCGTCTGCTGGAGCAGGGATGCACCCATCCCGCGCTGTTCAACGATGAGATCATCACAAACGGGCTGTTGGATCTCGGACTTCCCCATCGCGATGCCTGCGAGTACATACACAGTACCTGTGTGGAGATCACACCGATTGGTATCAGCAACGTCTATGTGGCCAGTCCATACCATAACCTGGTGCAGTATCTGCACGATGTACTGGGGGTTGGACCGGTTCATGAGCGGGTGCGTCAGCCGGTGGGAGCGATGCCGCGCGACATGGAGGCGTTGTGGAAACAGCTGGAAGCGCGCATTGCGGAGGGGGTGGCCGTCGGGGTTGCCGCTGAAAACCGTGCAATGCAGACGCGCGTGCAATATGGCGGATTTCCGCTGTTGTCATGCTTTGTGAATGACTGCCTCCAACGCGGTCTGGATATCGACCACGGAGGCGCGCGCGCCAACTGGCTGGAACCTTCGTTTGTGGGACTGGCCAACCTGACTGACGCTATGAAGGCCATACAGACACTGGTTTTTGAACGGCAGCGGTATACGCTGGACGAAGTGGCCGAAGCGTTGGTGAACAACTTTGCCGGCAGCGAGCGGATGCTGATGGAGATATCACACTGTCCCAAGTACGGAAACGATCTGCCGGAAGTTGACCGCTTTGCGCAGCGGATAGTGTCGATCATCGTCGCCTGCTGCAAGCGGCAGCGCTCGCTGCTGGGAGGTGCGGTGACTCCCGGGTTGTTCTGCTGGCAGATGCATGAGTATCTGGGCCGGCAGACCGCAGCCTCTGCGGACGGCCGCCTGGCCGGTTTTCCGTTTGCCGATGGCTCAGGTCCCGCGCAGGGACGCGAACTCACCGGTCCCACGGCGATGGTTCGGAGCGTCACGTCCTGGGATCACACGCCCATGATCGGCGGTGTCGCCGTGAACATGCGGATGGCGCCGCCGAAACGCCCTGGCGGCTTAACTCCCCATCTGAAAGCCCTGTTGACGGTGTTTCTGCAATTGGGAGGGTTTGAGGCGCAAGTCAACGTCGTCAGTGCCGACACCCTGCGGGAAGCCCGACGGCATCCGGATCGGTACCGCGATCTGGTGGTGCGCGTCGCCGGGTACAGTGACTATTTCGTGTCGCTGGAGTCAGGCATGCAGGACGAGATCATCCAACGCACCGAGTTGGAAGTCGCCTCGCGAACGTAGTCACCGTTACCCACCCGCGGGGCTCCCCGATCCGTTACGGGGGTGAGAGCGGTCCGAACAATGCATCGCAGGCGGCCTCAAACGCAGTCAGCCGGGTTGTGCCCATCACTACCAGACGAATATCACGCAACGGCGTCGTGGTGCGGTGTTCTGACAGATAGTCGGCAACCGCATGGACGATCACTTGGGCACACTCATGCACAGGGTAGCCAAAGATGCCGGAACTGATGGCCGGGACGGCAATGGATTGGTACCCGCTGTCGGATGCAATTGTCAGCGCCGATTGAACCGCTGAGCGAAGCAGCTTGGCGGCCGTGAGGGGATCGTGCGCCGTATACACGGGCCCCACGGCGTGGATAACCGCCTTTATGGGCAGCCAGCCGGCCGATGTGGCGGTTGCGCGCCCGGCAGGCACCGGAGCGGCGCGCCGGCTGTCTTCTAGCAGTTCTGGACCTGCGGCTTGGGCAATGGCGCCGGCGATCCCGCCGCCATGCGCTAACTGTGAGTTGGCCGCGTTTACGATCGCATCCACTGACTCCTGCAGCAGATCTCCCTCTACAACGGTCACCGTGCGTCCGCAGGGCAGTGTGTAGCGTCGCGTGACTTGGTTGCTCATACCGGTTGGCTCTTGTGCGGCCGTGTCCCCCATAACGCCGTGATCAACGCGATGCCGATCGACAGGGCGAACAACCCCAACCGCCAGGCCGGGGGATCGTACCGCATGGCGACCGGACCGGCATCAGCGTCGACTCTCAATCCGTAAGGCGTCACCGCCACCGAGTTGCCGTCGCTGCGCCATCCGGGCTCGGAGGCCATGCGCAGATGGTACTCGCCGCCATCGGTTTGCAGCGTCATGCGGGTCGGGGCGATGCGTGTCAAGCCCACTGTCTCGCCCAGCGAATCGGTGACCCATCCGACCGCGTCCTCCACGCGATACAGCCAGATTTGATCGGATTTGCCGACTTCAGTCAGTCCCGGCTCCGTCAAGGGGCGTAGCGAGAGAACCGCCCGAACGCCGGATGCCCGCAGACGCGGTGCATCGGCGGTCCAGCCCAGCATCATGTTTCCATTTTCCAGCGGAGCCGGATCGCGCCGATTCACGGTTTCGAGCAGGCGCTTCGCACTGCGCGGCATCAGAGAGTCATACCCCTGCAGATCATCGTATCCGTACAACGTAGCCAGGTTGGGCGGCAGCACCGCGGCCGGAGGCCGGCCGATACTCCAGCGTTCCTGCAGCGCCAGAACGCGGAACCCCGGGGGAGCCAATTCGGCCAGCGAGGCGGTGAGCGCTTCCGGCCTTTCGAGCCACGCGCTGTCCGCCGGCGGATTGTAAGTCACATCCCATGAGAGCAGTTCCAGTACCGGTACCGCCAGCAGCAGCGCACCGGCGATGAAACGGCGCTTATGCATGATCATTGCTGCGGCTGTCATCAGGATCAGCAGTCCCAGTGCGGGAGCCAGCGCAGGCGCCAGCGCCATGACGGTATCGATCCACAAGGCGTCCAGTCCGACGACCTGCAGCACAGATGCGGGTACGACGAGCGCCGAGAACGCCACCGCCGCAGCGCTGAATACCAGCTTGCGGGAGCGGCTGCAGAGGGCTTTGTGCGCGCCTAAGGCGGTCAGTACGGAAGCGCCAAACGCCCACAGTACCAGCGCCCGCGCAGGAGAACCGGTGTAGCCAAAGCCGGGAATCCCAAAGTAGAGCACTCCGGCCAACGGCGTACCGCCTGCCAGCAGCAGACCGCATAACGCAGCCGTGAGGCCACCCAGCCATAATGCGGCGCCGCGAGCGGCAACCGCACCGTACAGCGCCAGCGCCAGCGCACAGAGTCCGACCCAGCAGGCCGACTCCGCCATATTACCGCGCCCGAACCAGGTGCTGACTCCCGGGGTCTCCAGGGAGGGTGCAGCCGGATGTCCAAACAGATCCGGATACCAAAGCGTGCCGAACTGCCAGGCGCGCATGGCGCTGTCCTGGTAGGCAGGCCAGCCTTGCTGCAGATCTCCCTGAGTCCGGTGAGCGCGTTGAGACCGATCCAGTGTCGGCACGATCTGCGGAGCGCTGACGCAGGATGCGATCACCAGTACGGCCGGAAGCCAGAGCAGTCGAGACTTGAGATCGCAGCGCAGCCGCCAGGCCATCACGAGACCCGCGCCCATGCCGGTCAGCAGCACATACACCGCTATCTGCAGATGCCCGGCCAGCAGGCACATGGCGGCGCTCAACCCCAGCAGGCTGGCGGTGCGGCCCGATGGGAAGCGCATATAGGCAACAACTGCCAAACACACCCAAGGCAGCCACGAGGCGGTGGCCGGGAGAGTGGGAAGATACTGCCAGGTTACCATCCAACTGCTCAACATGAACACCGCGCCGCCCAGCGTCGCAGCCGCACGTCCGCAGCGCGGCCGCAACAACAACAGGCAGCCGGCGCCTGCCCACCACAGGTGCAACGCGGCGGTCAGTGCGAATCCATGCGCCTTTAGCACCGCGAAGAGCCAGTTTGGCGGATACAGAAACGCCGATTGCGCATTTGCGTATAGCGGATATCCCCCCAGTTGATAAGGGTTCCACAGCGGCCACCAACCCTGTGCCAGCCACTCCCCCAGAAACAGACGCCATACGGCAAACTGAGCGACGCCGTCCCACATCAACACGTTCCAAGGTATCAGTGCGTCGGGAGGCGTGCGGGATGCCCAAGGTTCACAGTGCGCCAGCAACGCCATCGGCAGCCATACACGGCCGGTGATCCAAGCGGGCGCTGTTAACGCCGCGGCAAGCGCAGCGAGAATCAGAAGGGGAAGGAGAAGGCTACGTGAAGAAAACGATGTTTTTGAGGGCAACCTCATCACAAGGGTCCAGTTGAAGTACCTGTTCGAACGCCTGTTTCGCTTCGTCATACATGCCCAGCATGGCGCACGTCAATCCCAGGTTGTTGATGTATTCGATGTTGTTGGGAGATAGAGTGACCGCCTGTTGGATTTCGGCTAGAGAGTCATCGAACTCGCCAATGAACCCGAGCACCAGCCCCAGCTCGAAATGGATGCGTGCGTTGTCCGGCGCCGTTTGCAGCGCCTCACGCAGCAGTTCCAGTGCTTCATCGTACTGGCCGTCGATCTTGCAGGTGACCGCCCGGCTGATCAGTTCCGCCACTTCCGGCATGCGTTAACTCACTCCACTGGATTCGGTCAACCCGTATGTGACCGACACAGGGCAATGCCCCGCATGGTTATTATAGCAGTCTCTGCACACGAGAGGTCATTTGCGGTCAAAAACTTCCAGAACCAGTACCACCGCACCGGCGAGCAGCAGCAGCGCCAGGCCCATCGCCGGGGTGCGCCAGCGCTCGGGTGTGATACCCAAAGCCGCCAACACCGCCGCTGCCGCATACAGCGGACGGTATGTGCGGTGACGAATGCCTTGGGGGCTGAGCAGCCAGGTCAATAACGCATTGTGTTCCGTAGGCACGCGGATACCGCAATGCGTACATGCGTCGTGCGCATCCAGCGCGGCGCCACAGATCGGACAGACGCGGGCCGTGTCGCCTGCGCACACCCGCCGCCACTGACCCAGCGTGCGGTTCCATTCGCGCGACATTTCCGGGCAGTCGGCGCTGGCTCGTTCCAGGTGGCTGATGGCGGCCTGATACTGACCGGATTGGAACAACCGATGCGCTAAGGCGGCGCGGGTGCGCGCATCCCCCGGATCCTCGGCGAGGTTCGCTTGCAGCCGGGCGCATTCCTCAATGTCCATTTGACGCAACGCGCGTCGGTCAGCCCTGACGCCATACCGCCAGATCCATACGGACAGGAGGACAGCGCCGGCCAGTGAGACGCCCCTCAAGACCGCGACCGGGGTCAGCCCGATGAGCAACAGCAGCGACGCGAGGGTTCCCAGAGCCAACGCCTGCGGGTATGTCAGGTGGTGTTCGAGGCGCAGATGCACCGCGCGCCACACCACATACCCGTAGAGACAGGCCGCTGGAAACACCAGCAGATGGGAACCGGAGGGCATGGTGATCTCGTTCATTTATAACGACAGGTAGATCTCCTCTGCCTCGGCGTCTCCATCCTCTTCGTCCCAGATATAGTCGCTGGTTTCGTCCGGTGGGAACGGTTCTCCACGAACGCTCAGCGCGTCGAGTTCCGCTGAGAGCAGATCGCCCAGGCGTTGCAGCGCCGCCTCATCGGTGGCTTCTTCCGCAACAATACCAGGAAATGCGGGAGCCAAGGCGATCCATCCGCCACTCTCGCGTTCCAGCAGTACCCGGTAACGGACGCCATAGGGGGTGTTCATGGTGTGGCTCCTGCCTCAATCTGCATCTGTCGCGCCGAACCGTAACCTCCCACTCCCGGCAGGTACATGCTCTGAACCTCCGTAGGAGGCGTGTGGAAGGCGCCGGCGAACTGGGCCCGTACGGTATACCACAACACCTGCGGTACGCCCCGAAGCAGTTCGGGCATCAGCCAGGCAACCCGGTCATCGTAGATTTCGCGCATGCCGTACCAGTACCCCGATGGCCACAGATCGTTGTTGTCGATTTCCAGCGCCTCCATGCCAGCCGGCAGCGGGTCGGTCACCAGCACATTGCCCAGATCAGCTGCTGAGGTGATCACCAGCTTGACATGCAGCGCTTCGCCCTGGCGTACCGGACCTCGCAGCGGAGTCAA
This sequence comes from uncultured bacterium, assembly GCA_964535125.1. Classification (GTDB taxonomy): domain Bacteria; phylum Armatimonadota; class HRBIN16; order HRBIN16; family HRBIN16; genus CAZHSN01. The sequence continues at coordinate 9,413 of CAZHSN010000077.1, read as the reverse complement.
CTCATAGGCCGGTTCACCCCGTTTTGGACTTTTGCGGGGAACCGCCCGGTACCAGGCGCGGGTCACACGTACATGTTCGCCGCGAGGCGTTCGACCCGCCGCCAGTTCATCTTCCACAGCGACGACCACCTGTACGGGTGTTGAGGCGAGGAAGTGCAACGATGTCGCCTGTGCCTGCTCGCCGCTAAGCGTCAGTTCGGGTTCGGCAAACAGATCTGAGCCGCTCCATGTCAGTGTGCCTGCGGGGCCGGATGGCGTGGATACTGACAACTCGCCGGCTGCGGTTGTCATGGCGGATGCGGTCAGCGCAAGCGCCTGCACCGCGGCTGCTGTATCATTGGTGGACAGCCAGACTCCATTACCGCGTCGGGCGCCCGTCAACCAGCGAACGGCGCCTTGTACCATAGGCTCGCTTGCCGACATGCCTGTCTCCAGCAGCAGACGCAGCACCCGTGCTGTCGCCAACGTGTCTTGGCCATACCACAGCAAGTCCACGCGCGGTCTCTCACGCCAGTAGGATAAGCCTCCGGTTTGAATACGGCCGTTGATCAATTCGGTGCGGAGCGTCATCGCCTGACTGCGGCGGCCCAGCTTCCACAAGGCGGATGCCAGGTCACACCGGGCGGATGTGCTTAACTGCGTACGGATGCCGAACAGCCGGTCCGCCAAACGGTTGGCTAACGGCGGATCGCTGCCCGTTATCTGCGCCAATACCGCTGCACGCGCGTCCTGGCGAAGCAACCAGCGCTGAACCGCCTCCGGTTTTTGAGACGCCGGTGCGCCGTGTTGAACAGCTAAACGGCTCATCGCCTCCAGACCCGAACGGATGGCCTGTTCCGGCACCGCAAAGCCGTTCTGTCGGGCTGTCTGCAGCGTATGCAACGCATACGCGCTCCAAAGGGCGTCGCCGCCACCCCAAGACATATTGGTCCAGCGCCACCCGTCATACAGGCTCTGTGCAGCCAGGATACGGGCGATGCGCGACTCGACCTGCTGCCGGTAGACTTCTTCGTCCGGCAGGGGGATCCCCAACCGTTTACTCATATCGAGCAGTGCACAGACCGCCAGCACCGGACTGCATGTCTGCTCAATGCAGCCGTACGGGTACTTCAACAGCCACTGTGTGCCGGCATGCGCCATGGCCGCAGCACCGCGCTCCACACGCACCGTAACCTTGTGGCGCTTATCTCCTGCGACTGGTACGGGCAGGGCTGCCTGGGCGTTGCCTGTCACCGAGACAGCCTGTACGCGCGTCTGTGTCAGACCGGCTGGCTGTATGGTGACCGGCCACTCCATGGCGTCCGACAGCTCGGGTGTGATGGCTGTCCCGGTGATGAGTACCGTGCCGGGACGGGGGAATGACAGCCAGGCCGGCAACACCCGCTGTGAGCCAGCGGGTGTGAGGTCATCTGTCAGGCAAGGGACCTTCAGAGCCGTAGGTTCGGTACTGTCAAACATCAATCCTAACGGCAAAGGGGTGTCGGTGTGGTTGTAACCAACTACAGCGATCCGGGCGCTGTCTCCCGCCCGCAGAAAACGCGGGACGGACAGCCGGGCAGACACCGGCAATGCCGAGACTACCGCACCAGTTCCATCGCCTACGGTGGCCCCGTCTCCCACGGCCGTCGCCTTCACGCGCCAGGTGGTCAGGTTATCGGGTAATGGCAGTTCGACGGTGGCCTTGCCGTCCGGATCAGTCAGCACCTCGGGGGCCCAAAGGGCCGTATCCACAAACCGACGTCGGACTGCCGGATTGCGTGACTTGACGTCTTCACCACCCATACCGGCCATGGCGGCCTCTTTGCCTGGACCGGCGGCAAACGAAGCGTCGATGGAACTGAAAGACTGGACTTCATTCGGGCGGGCGCCCCACAGCGCCTCAAACGCAGAGGGGCCGGATTCGGATCGGATCAGGTAGATCCCTTCATCGACCGCGCCGATGGCCACTTCCGCCTGAGCGGGTTTGCCCTTGGCATCGGTTACGGTCACCGCAATGGATGTGGTTGCGCCTGGCCGGGAAGCGGCAGGGTCTGCTTGTACGGTGACGTTCAACTGCCTGTCCGTTTGCGGGGATGTCACCGTGTGTTCGGCGGTAGTGACACTGCTGTTACGCACGGACGAAACCGCGATCACGATACCCGGCTGGTGCTCTGTGGTCAGGGTGATGTCGAATCGACCGACACCTTGCCGCAAGGGCACCCAGCGCGCTTCATGCAGCCGGCTGCCCTCAATGGTCATCAGCACACCCGATGCCCCGGGAGAGGTGACCACCGCATGCAGTGTGTCGCCGGGTTTTCCGGTCTGTTGGTCCACCCGCAGTGACAATTGCCGGTCTGGCACATCGGGTGACTCTCCGGCCCTTTCCAGCCACATCCAGTCGGAGATGCTCCAGTTACGCCCCTCGGGGTCGGTTGCCTGCATCTGTACACGGTACATCCCGGAACGGCTGAGCACGGGGTTCAGTGTGACCGGGTTATGTGTCTGCATGGCGCCGGACCAGCGCCATACGCGCTCTTCCCGACTGGCGTTGGTGCGGGCGTTGTAGGTGCTCCGGTAGATCGACACTGCGGAGGTTCCGCTGCGGTGCCGGGAGCCGGAAGACGGACGGATCGAGACGCGGATCGGCGCCGGACGTCCGGCCGCCGGGAACCGATCCAGAACCTCGCAGACCGGCTCTATGTCGCCAGGCAGTACATCAATACCTCCTTCAGAGACCTCACTGCGACCGGATGCGTCCATCACCCGCACCATCACGCTTAACCGGTATGGATGGGGCAGCGCCCACGCTCGGATCGGTGTGATCACCGACCCGTCGGCTCCGGTCCGCAACTCGATCTCATCGCCTACAGTCTCCGAATAACCGGAGTACCCGTCTGTGTCATCCAGCCAATCTGAGCGCATCGCCTGAACGAACACGCGGGCGCCGACGAGCGGTTCACCGGACAGCAGCCGGGCGGAGATCTGGAAGGGGATCTGTTGGCCGCCCAGCACGCGGGCGCGTGTGGGAGCAACCTTCACAGCGTAGTCGGGTTTACGGTACGCGGCTACATCAAAGCCAGGAATCTCGAGTTCCGCAGGCAGTACGGTGTCGCCCTGTGTGAACCGGACTTGTGCGGACCAGGAGGACGGGTTGGCGTATGGTGACAACGTGAACGATCCGTGGAAGACGCCGCGTGCTGAACTCACGCAGTTAACCGTGACTGAGGACTCATCACCCGATGGCTGGAAAGACACGGCGGCCTCCGTACCGGCCAGCGGCCGTCCGGTCTGTGAGCGGATGATACCGCGGAAGTGCACCGTCTGGCCGGGGCGGTACACCGGCCGTTCGGTGTATAGGTAACCGCGCAGATCGGCAACTGACTGCGGTTCGGCGGCATGGAACCAGGCGACGCTTTGGCCATACTGCCCCCAGACCAAAGGCTGCGTTCCGGACATTACGGTAAACCGGGCCATACCGGATGCGTCTGTACGCTGTTCGGTTACAGATTGAGACCGCAGCCAAATGCGGGCTCCGGTCAATGGGGCGCCGCTGCGCATGTCGACCGCCTGCACCCACAGCGTATCCCGATGCTGTCGGGCGACCAGCGCCAGACGGGTGATATTGATAGGTATGCGCGTGATCCGCTTGCCGTCGGTCACCTGTACCTGGTAGACACCCTCTTTCAGGGCGGGCAGCATCAAGTCGCGCATGGTGTTGCCGCGGCGGGGACGCGGAGGCAACGTGACATTACGGACAACCGGCTGCTGCATCAACGTCATTTGGCTGGCGGACGGCGCAGCGTCTGGCGGTTGGTTTAACGGACGGGCCGCCCAGATCGACGCGTTAAGTCGGATTTGAGGCGCCGCATAGACGCTGAGTGATACCGGCTCACCAGGCGCCCATTGTGTGCGGTAGGAGAATACATCCCATCCGGATTGTGACCTGGCAGCGCAGGATGCGATCACCGCCAGCAGGCAGGCCGTCAAGTTACAGAACGATTTCGCCATATGAGAGCCCTCCCGCCAGTGCGGGCCGGCCTCAATCAACGGGCCTGGGAAAGCCGCCTGGCTTTGATGCGTTCAATCCGTTTAACCACCGAAATGGTGATGAAGTATAGCAAGACCATCGGGGTGGCCAGCACGGTCATGGACAGCGGATCCTGCGTGGGCGTGATGAGCGCCGCTATAAGGAAGATCACGACGATCGCATGACGCCAATAGCTGGTGAGCCGGTCACTGGTGACCAAGCCAACCAAAGAGAGTACGACCAGAACCACCGGCAACTGGAAGGCGATGCCGAACGCCAGCAGGATCTTCACCACCAGTATGGCGTAATTCAACGGATTCTGCATCAGCTTGACGCTGCCGAAGTCGGTCAGATAGGACATGAACCAGTTGATACCTGCCGGCAGCATAAGATATCCGATCACCACGCCGCTGATGAACAACAGACTAGATGCGGGAATGAACAGGCGCACGGCTTTCCGCTCTGTGTGGGTCAACCCGGGGGCGATGAACCGCCAGATCTGATGAATCAGGTATGGAGCCGTGATCAGCAGTCCCATCACGAAGGAGAGCTTCAGCTTTAACATGAAGGGATCAGCCAGATGCAGAAACACGGTTTCCGAATGGTACTTACGCAGTGGTCCTTCCAGAGGTCCAGCGATTACACCGTATATGCGCCAGAAGTTGGCGAACGCGATGATCCATCCGATCATGATCATCGCCAGGATGCGGACGATCCGGTTACGCAACTCTTCCAGGTGCGCGGTCAGTTCCTGAGGTTGGTCCTGCATAGGGGGCGTCATGGGCTGCGTCGGTGGGTCGGAAAGACGGGCCGTCACAGAGGTGTGACGGCCCGTCTTACGGCGTTACGAGTCAACTCTATCTGTCCAGCAGGTATCGTACGCTGAACACCTGCCTGTAGACCGTGCTGGTTTGAACTTGAGGTGCAGCGGCTGCACCACCCGTGCGACCAGTCATACCCGGCATGCCGGGCATACCGCCCATCATGGGGGGCATGGTCATACCGCCTCCACCCATCATGGGTGGCATGGTCATGCCGCCACCGCCACCCATGGGAGGCATCGTCATGCCGCCTCCACCCATCATAGGTGGCATGGTCATACCGCCGCCGCCCATCATGGGAGGCATCGTAGTGCCGCCGCCGCCCATCGGGGGCATGGTCATGCCAGCGCCGCCCATCATGGGTGGCATGGTTGTGCCGCCGCCGCCCCGGGTCATGCCGCCCGGCATTCCGGGCATACCCGGCATACCGCCCATTATGCTTGATCCTCCGGACATACCGGCGCGCGCCACGTTTTCAGGCAACGTGCCGTTGGCCAATGGACGCATCGGGATGGGTGTCTGTGTGATGAGCGTGAGGTTGGCGTCGCAGCGCACCAAGGTGCCGGTCTCATAGGCGAACCAATAGCTGGCTTCCATCTGGGCCCGTTGCGCAGCCATGGCCCACGGGTGGTTGCGATAGGCGGCGCGCAGCAAAGGAGTCATCTCCAGATCGAACGTCTGCTTAACGCGGATGGTACGGATGCTGTTCTCCCACTCATACCGCACGAACTCGTTCTTGGCCCGGATGACCGGTACGCCGGGGAACAACACGAATGTGGTGTACCAGACGTCGCCGGGGCGTACCATGCGTTCCGGCAGCACGGGGAGTTGAAGCAGCCGGTACCGGATGGGATCATTCTCAATGGCTTTCAGGTCGACCAGCCCTTCGCCGAGTGTGGTGTAGAACGCTGTAACAGGCAGGAACCCTTCCAGATCAGTGAACGATGGGGTGTTGTCTTGCACCTGCTCGCGCAGCTGCAATGTGCGTTGCCGGACGACCCACAGCAGCTTGTCGCCGTCCATGCGGGTGCCTTCCGGGATCAACAGGTGCTTGGCGCGACGTGTGGCTGTCTGTACGGACTCGGTTTCGCGGAACTCCGGTGCGCCTGTGGGCTGATTGGTGTCATTGTCCAGCCGTTGTGTGCCGGGGGTCTGCATATCGGTTTCGTAGACGATGTACCGCAGCGGTTGCCCGGGCCGGAAGTGATACCGCAGCAGACGTCCCGTAGACTGCATGTCAACACCATCGGGAGTGGACTCGTTATCAAGCTTGAGTCGTACTTCACTCTCGCCTAATGGCATTGGGTCCTGACCATACAAGGCCAGCCGGAAGGTGATGGCGCCGTCCGGAAGGGGCTTCCCGCCCTCTTCCAGTGGTTCCTCGCTGTCCCAGACGATGGTAAAGCGGTCTCGCTGCATGTCCTGTTCGTCAACAGGCTGCATCGGATCGCCGAGATAGGCGACGCGCGCGCCGACGCCCTCTTTGCTGGGATGCACGGCGCTGATGAACCGGTTGTTGACGAAGACCGCGATGTACCCGTCAGCGGGTATCGCCGCACTGTTCACACGCACGCGCACCTTACCGCGAACCGCGGCGCCATCGGTGGGGCTGAGAATAGTGAACGGGACACGCTGAGCGTCCGATACACCGGGGAGGAGCAGAGCCAACGCCGTCGCAGCGATGGCGATTCGTGTAAAATGCGATTTCAGCAGCATGAGAATCCCGGCTGTCCTCCTCAAATGCGCACTGGCACCTGTACTTCTGCAGGATACCATGCAGGGAAGCACGCGTCAAGAAACCGCTGATGCAGCGCGTTCCTGGTACCGTGCACAGATATGCCGCAGCCAGAGAGGCGTTATGACGGTCGTGATCACGAAAATCGCCAGCAGCTCTGTATACAGCGCGTCATTGAACACGCCGACCTCATGCCCGATGGCTGCGAAGATCATGCCCACCTCACCGCGAGGCACCATGCCGACGGCCACTAATTGCCACCGGTGGCCACGCAGAATGGGCAATCCCGATAACAGTTTACCTATAATAGCGACAACCAGTAGCGCCGTTACAAACATCGCACTGGAGACGCTGCTCAGCGAGTGCACCATCGCGCCCAGGTCCATTTTGGCGCCCATGTAGACAAAAAACAACGGGATGAACATGTCCGCCACTGCGCTGATGCGTTCATGGATGCGCAGCCGATGCTCCGAAGAAGCCGCCACTGCACCTGCAGCAAATGCGCCGACGATAGCCGCCAGGCCGGCCATTTGCGCCAATGCCGACAGCCCTAAGCAGAGTGAGAGCGCGGCGGTGGCGAGGGTGGCGCGGGCGCGCATCCGCCGAGCCGCATTCAACAGAAACGGGGCGATTTTCAGACCGAGGTAAAGGGAGCCGCTGAGGAACAGGAAGGCTATCACGAATATCTTGCCAACAGCCCAGAAGCTGACTCCCTGTCCCTTGGCAATCCCGCTGACGATAGCCAGTATCAGTAGACCGAGTACATCGTCCACCACCGCCGCACCCAGCACAATCCGGCTTTCGCGCCAATGCAGAATGCCCATGTCTGACATGACCCGGGCGGTGATACCCACGCTGGTGGCGGTCATCGCAGCGCCCACGAATACCGCAGTCTGCGGGGAGAGCCCGGCCATCAGGCTGACCGCTATGCCAAATACCGCCGGAGCGAACACGCCGACCAGTGCGACCAGCGTGGATTGAACGCCGACCCGGGCCATTTCGCCCAAGTCGGTTTCCAGGCCGATCTCAAACAGAAGCAGGATGGCGCCGATTTCAGCCAGGATGCTCAGTGTGTGGTCGTTGGTGTTGATGACTTTGAGTATCGAGGGACCGAGTAACAGCCCTACCAGCAGTTCACCGAGGACTGCCGGAATGCGCACGCGCTCGCACAGTTCGGCGGCCAGTCGCGCTGCTACCAGCGCGATGACCAGCATGATGAGAAACTTGGCGAGTTCGTTATCGTGCATGAGCCGTTCTCCTGCGGGGGCGCTGTCAGGGCCAGATGCCGATGATGTCGCTGCGCGACAGCTCCGGCAGGCCCAACCGCGCGGCGGCCAGCGCCGCCAGCGTCCCAACCGGTATACAGCCTACCAACTCACCGCTGACTGTTTCGACACCCATCTCCAGAGCCGCCTGCCGGATGAATGAATACACGCGATCCAGCGGCGTAGTCTCCGGACGGGTGATGTTCATAGAGACCTGCGTCATCTGTCGGGATGGTAACGCGAACGCAAGGGATCTGACCCCCGCCCAAGCGGGGTCTGTATCGCGGATGTTGCGGATCTGCCGGGCGATTTGGCGCGCCGGCTCAGGATCGGGTGTGGCCAGATTCACGTTGTAGGCGATCATTGGTCTCCGTGCCCCCACGACACAGGCGCCGGCGGATGGGTGTATGCGCGAAGGGCCGGCGTCGGGATGCAACGGAAGTTCCTGCAGCGCTTCGAACTGCCGGCTGCGGAGCGCCGGCAGAGACGCGGGCCGTCCGGTGTCAGCAGAGGCTTCATAGAAAAACACTGGCAGTTGATACCTTGCGGATATCTCCAGACCTAACTGCCGGGCCACTTGAGCGCACGCCTGCAGATCACCGGGTTCGAAGGGAACCAGCGGGATAACATCTATCGCACCCATTCGCGGATGGACGCCCTGATGGGTCCGCAAATCGATCCGGGTCACGGCTTCCCCGGCGAGGGCAATGACAGCCCGGACGACGGGTTCGTGTTCTCCCACCAGCGTCAGAACGGTGCGGTTATGATCGGTGTCGCTGTGTATGTTCACCAGACGCGCTCCGGGTTCCGAGCCGGCGGTAGAGGCCAGGTGATCGACCAGACGGCGGTCGCGGCCTGCACTTATATTAGGTATGCATTCGATCAGCATGCGGTCATTTGACTCCTGCAGAGGCATAGTATGCCGGTGTCGTGTTCAGTGTATCGGCTGTTGCCGGGTGCCATCCGGTGTGAAGTGCGCCCGATTGCGGCTGCAGGATGTAACCTTTGCGCGGGAGGCGGAGTCAAACGTGTGGATGCGGCCTTGATGCTTTGCCGGATGGGCCGCTCTCCGACTGGCTCCTTGCACATTGTCTAATGTGCGTGGTAGCATGACATGTAGAAGCGTTGTTGCAGCAGTGCAAGCGCATCGTCCTGTCCGCTGTGTAGTGGACTCACCACCAAGGTCAGGGACGATGCAAGCGCTTCACCGAGACGTGGACTCGTCTCTGCTGATCGTCGCGGTGGACGATATCGATTGCAGCGCGCATGAGGTAACCTGGACGGCTCAGGCGCAACGCTTTCCCATCGCCCTGCGTTCGGTTGGGAGCGGCGAGTGAACGTCTCCTGTCGACCTTTCAGTCTAACTGAAGGAGGGGACCAAATGAACCGTTTCCTGGTCAGCCTGAGCGCTGCCGCGGCGATGCTCACCGTATCCGCCGCCACCATCGCCCAGAGCTACCCCGACGTGCCGACCGGCCACTGGGCCTATGACGCCGTCGAGCAGCTTACGCGGGACGGCGTGCTGAAGGGATATCCCGACGGCAAGTTCCGCGGCAAGCAGACCCTGACCCGCTATGAGTTCGCTA
>CAZHSN010000076.1:0-16943 GCA_964535125.1 uncultured bacterium | reverse complement strand
ACACTGGCACGCAGCGTCGGCGAAGTCGCTCAACGCACGGGCAACCTGCGGCAGGTCCAGGGCTCCCAGGATATCCATGACGCCGATACGCAACACCTCGCGCCGTTTGTACCGGCGCAACGCATCCATGCGGCCCGCATAACTGCGGGCCAGTCCGCACTGCCGCTGCATCTCTCGGTAATGTTCCGGCGTAGTGCGGGGTCGTGCGCGCAGTTCCGGATCGGCGAACAGGTCGAACAGCTCTGGTTGTGCAATCAGTATTTCTGAGAAAAACACACTGGTCGCACAGACCGTACAGAGGATCTCAAGGATACGCGCGTTGGCCGCCAAGAATCGGTAGTACGGCAGGCGGTTTCCCAGGCCGGCCTGCCAGCGGTCCAGGTTGATCAACGCCATATCGGGGTCAGGCGCTATTGTCAACGAACGAGTCAGCGCAGGCAGCATGGCGTCGAACGCTTCGGCATGGGGACCCCATCCCCTCAACGACAGCAGTATCTCCTGCGCCCGCGGGATGTCCCGTATTCCGATCGCTTCCAGTGCGTCATCGCTGACGACGGGTTGTGGCTGATCAGAAGGCTCCATCGATCAGTCCTTGCGCTGCTCCGGAGTCGCGTTGCGCACATTCATACGGATCGGAGCGCCTTCCAGGCGGTACTGTTTGCGGATCGCATTTTCCAGGTACCGCAGATAGGAGAAGTGCACCAGTTGCGGATCGTTCACGAAGAGCACCACGGTTGGGGGTTGGGTTGACGGCATTGTGGCGTAGTATATCTTCAACGCCTTACCACGCCGGCTGTAGGGCCGCGCGTCCGCCGCGTCGCGGATCAAGCGGTTGAGGACGCCCGTGGAGATGCGGAACGCGTGCGCTTCTGCGGCTTCTATGGCCGTGTCCAGCACGGCGTCAATGCCCGTGCCGTGTTGCGCTGAGCAAAACGCCAGAGGGGCGTACGACAAATAGGGGCACTGTTTGCGGACATGGGCGGAGAACTCGCGCATTGCGCGGCGTTTGTCCGGCGCTTCCACCAGGTCCCACTTATTAACCACCAAAACCACGCCGCATCCTGCCTCTTCCGCCTGTCCCGCAACCCGCTTATCGCCATCGGACAGGCCGTCGTGCGCGTCGATCACCACCATCGCCACATGGCAGCGTTCCATCGCCTTGTGTGCGCGCAGCACGCTGTAGTACTCCACCGACCCCTGCACCTTGCCGGCCCGCCGGATGCCTGCCGTGTCAATGAGCAATAACGGGCGGTCATTCCATGTGAAGGGGGTGTCCGTCGCATCCCGCGTGGTGCCTGCGACTTCGCTGACGATGGCGCGTGGTTCGCCCAGAATGGCGTTCAACAGAGACGATTTGCCCACATTGGGACGCCCTACGATGGCCAGCTTGATGTGGTCTTCGGGTGTCTCCTCCCATTCCAGATCGAGGGGAAGCAGTTCGATGATGCGGTCAAGTAACTCAGCGATCCCATGGCCGTGAACGGACGAAATCGCGAACAGTTCGGGCCAACCCATCCGGTAGAACTCGGAAGCGTTCATCTCGCGTGAGATGTTGTCGGCTTTGTTCACCGCCAGCAGCACCGGCGGTGCGGCGCCGCGCAACGCGTCGGCCAACTCCTCGTCCGCCGGTGTCAGCCCTTCATCGGCATCGGTCACAAAAACGATCACCGAGGCCTCATTCATGGCTGTCTGCGCCTGAATGCGGATCTGCTCCATCATGGGATCCGCCGAATCCATGGTGACGCCGCCTGTGTCGACCAGCTTGAACGTTTGGCCGCGCCAGGTGCAATCGGCCTCAATGCGATCGCGCGTGATGCCCGGAATGTCTTCGACAATCGCGGTGCGGCGGCCGATCAGGCGGTTGAAAAGGGTGGACTTGCCGACGTTGGGCCGTCCAACGATGGCCACGACGGGTTTTCCGCCGGTGGGTGTGTGTTCCTGCATAGTATCTATCAGTATACGGGTTTCCTGCCTGGCGGCTTATACTCGGCCCATGATGGCCGGTCGTGTGGCGGTCTGCGGCGTTAGGCTCTAAAAGTGGTGTACCGGGTGTGTGCGTGCTTCCGCCGCGAACTCCAGGACGCGGGCGAGCGGCTGGATGCCCGCGTTCGCTCCGCGTACACCCAGGTTCAGGGCAGCCGCCGATGCACCAAACCGCATCGCCTCGACCAGATCCCATTCCATCAGGTAGTGTCCGTAGATCAACCCGGCGCGGAACGCGTCGCCGCAACCGGTGCCATCCACGATCACCGGCGCTTCATATGCCGGGACATGCACGACCGGCCCGTTTCCATGCATGGCCAGCACAGCGCCCTGTTCCCCGGCCGTGAGGATCACATGGCAGTCCCACCAGTCCCTCAGGCGTTCTGCGCGCCGAGCCAGCTTGCTCAGATCATGCTCCTGGAGTACATCCGAGGAGGTCAGGATGATGTCAGCGGCCCTGCAGGCATCGTCGTCTTCGGTCAGATCCATCGCGATCACCGGTACACCGGCCTCCGCTGCGGCCCTGCAGGCGTTCACCGATGCCTGTCCCGGGTTACAGTCGGCTGTAAACGCGATGGCGTTCTCCCATACCTCTGGCGGGATGACATCCACCGACATGGTGGCGAAGCCGCTGCCGAACATGGTGCGGTTGCCGTCGGGGGTGATGTAGCAGTCGCAGGTAGGCGTCTGCACATCGGGATCAGAGCGCACCCAGCGGCTCTCCAGTGAGGGGTAACGCGCGACCGTTTCGCGGATAACGGACGCGGCTTCATCTGTGCCGATGGCGTTCCCCACCAGACGCACCGGCGCCTGCCAGGTGGCCAGCGCCACCGCGGTGTTCAGTGCTTCACCACCTGCCGCGCGCTGCTGAGTGAGTATCTCCGCGTATCCGCCAGTGGGAGGTAACGCTTCCACTTCGAGGATGCGGTCTACACACACCGTGCCAAACACGATCACCGGCCCAAGCGTGCCGTTCATGTTACTTCCCCTGCCGCAATCTCAGCATTTCGTAGGCAACCAGCGATGGGGATGCCTCAATATTCGCGGCGATTCGGTCTATGATGCGGCCCAAGTTGCGCGAGTTCTGTTCATCCATGGGTTCACCCGGAGGGCTGATGGTGTCTACGACTTTGATGGTCTGCTCCAGTGCGCGTCGCAGGTATAACGCGCGCACCTGCGGCAGGTTGCGCAGAGGCATTTCGACATACATCCGCTGCACCTGATCGTACAGCCCTTCCCAGGACCGCTCGACTTCGGCTATGCGCTGGCTACGCGTATATTGGGCATCCTGTACCCGTTTTAGCGCCTGCTCGCGCATCTTGGCCCGGTCCCAGTCCTGTCGGGTAGTGCCTTCAATCAACACCATGTTCATCCGGCGACCGGTAACGGCGGAGATCTCTTCCTCAATGGCATGTTGATGCGCGGAGTTGCGAAAGTGACCGGCCAAGCTGCTGTGCTCCGGCGCCATGCCCAAAATGAACCGGTCTTCCTCCATCTCAATCGGCACGGCAGCCTCCAGCGCCAACCAGAACGACGGCAGTACGATACGATCCTTGACTTTGTTGGCAGCGGTGGACCAGATCTCTTCCAGAATTGATGGCATGGGTGCCTCCTTCGCGCAGCAGCCTGCTTCGGTGATTACATTATATGCGACGAGCCCGTCACCCGTATTACCTGATCAATAGCCATATCGCGGATACAGCTGACAAGCCGATGATCAGGCGCTCGAAGAGCGCAGACGGAATGCGTCTCAGGATCCATCGTCCGGAATATAGCCCGGCTATCACAAAAGGAGACACGATCAGGTCGAACCACAGCCCTTTGGGCGTGATGAACGCGTAGCGCGGATCGTGCACAGACAAGCCGATGAGGATAGGCAGTTTACTCAAGTTGACCAGACAGAAGAACCAGGCGTTGGTGCCGACAAACTGAATGGGTGACAGTCGGGCGCCTGACAGGTAGATGGCCATGACAGGCCCGGCTGCATTGGACACCGTTGTGGTAAAACCCGCCAAGATCCCCGAAACAGGGTACATCCAGTTGGAACGCAGCGGCCCGCTGCGGTGAAGCCGATAGAGATGCACCGCGATCAACGCCAGCACGATGCCGCCGATCGCCCGGTTCATCGCCATGGCGCCTGCACTGCTCTGGCCGACTTTCCACAGGAACAACGCTCCCAGCGCTAATCCCGGCGCTACCCATCCGGCTATGTGGCGTAACTCCTGCCAACGCGTGTGCCGATGGTACCAGATCACCGCGAAGACATCGGCGAAAATGAGCAGCGGCAGCATGACGCCGACTGCCAAGCGCCCATTGAACAGGATTGCCAGCAACACGACGACCAGAACACCCGATGTGGGTACACCGGACTTGCTGAAGCCCACCAACACGCCCACGGCAGCGGCGGCCAGCCAATGCAGCCAGCCGAAGTCAGCGAACAGACTCAGGGGATGGTCAAGCATTCAACAATGCTTGCAGCGCCGAAGGGAACGGCGCCAGCGCGCGCCTGGTGATGCCCAACGCATGAGCGATGGCGATACCGTAATTGGTGATGGGAACGCCGGCCATGCGGCAGCGCGCGACTCTGGACAGGATCACTCGACGCGTGACCGAGCATCCTCCGCACTGCACGACCAGCGCAAATCCGGAGAGGTCATCGGGAAAATCCAACCCCTGCACATGCTGGAAATCCAACTGACAGCCCGTATACTGGCGTAGCCAGCGGGGGATCTTGACCCGGCCGATATCATCGCCGATCGGGTGGTGCGTGCAGGACTCCGCCATCAGCACGCGGTCACCGTCGCGCAGCCGGTCAATCGCCGCAGCGCCCGCTGCGAATGCGTCCAGGTCTCCATTCCGTCGCGCCTGCAGAATGGAAAAGGAGGTCATGGGCACGGAATCGGGGGTGTCCGCCGCCACCTTCAGGAACGCCTGCGAGTCGGTGACCACCAGATCGGGCGGAGCGTTCAGGCGTTCCAGCGCCAGCCGAAGCTCACGCTCCTTCACGACCATCGCCATGGCGTCATGATCCAGCAGATCGCGGATGGACTGCACCTGCGGCATGATCAGCCGCCCTTTGGGGGCCTCCATATCAATGGGGGTCACGAGTATGGCCATTCCGCCCACAGGCACCAGGTCACCCAGAAGGGACGGTATCTCGATTAACTCCGGTGGTGCGGCATCCGCCAGCGCGTCCCGCAGGGCGCGGATACCCGTTCCGGTGAGTGCGCTGATCACCACGGGTTGGATCCCAGACGCACGCAGCGTGTCCAGCCAGTTGTCTGCAGGCGGGCTGATATCGGCTTTGTTGACCCCCACCACCACAGGCACGCCGCGCTGACGCAGGCTGTTAAGCAGCCCCTGTTCGAACTCCCCCCAAACACCGGATTCGGTGATGATCACCGCCAGATCGACCCGCTCCAGCACCTTTCGCGTGCGCTCCACACGGGCCTCTCCCAGCGCACCCTCGTCATCCACGCCGGCTGTATCGACAAACACCACCGGTCCCAGCGGCAGCATCTCCATGACCTTTTCCACAGGGTCGGTGGTGGTGCCCGCCTGACTGGAGACCAACGAGACATCCTGCCGCGTGATGGCGTTCAGCACTGAACTCTTGCCGGTATTGCGCCGGCCGAACAGTCCAATGTGAAGCCGAAGGCTTTTCGGGGTGCGCTGCATCATCGGTCTGTGTGGCCTCCAGGCACGTCCGGAGAACCGAGCATGGTGACTCGCTCCGGACTGATCAATCGGTCAAACGTGGCTGCGTCTATGGCGCCTGTTGCCACAGCCGCTTCACGTACACTGCAAGAGTTATCCATGGCGTACTGCAACACGCGCAACGCGGCGCTGTAGCCAACTTGCGGCACCAGCGCGGTAGCTAATGCGGTGCTGCTGTTCACCTGTTTGCGGCAGTGATCCTCATTCGGGGTGATCCCCGCCACGCACAGATCGGCCAGTGTCCGGATCGCACCGGTGAGCAGGGCGATGGCATGCAGCGACGCGTCAGCCACCAGAGGCAGATACTGGCTCAGTTCCAAGTTGCCTGACCCGCAGGCCATGGCGATCTCCTGGTCGGATGAGATAACGCGCAACGCGGCCTGCGCCGCGGCTTCAGGGATGACCGGGTTCACTTTGCCAGGCATGATCGACGAACCGGCTTGCCGGGGGGGCAGGTTGATCTCACCCAATCCGGCATCGGGGCCGGAGGCGAGCAGCCTCAGATCCGTGCTGATCTTCAGCAGGTTCACGGCAACAGTACGCACCATGCCGCTGACCTCAACCAGCGCGTCTGTGTTTTGTGTGGCTTCCAGCAGGTTCTCCGCTCGGGCCAGGCCGAGGCCGGTGATCTCTCGCAGGTGTTCAACCACCCGGAAGATGTACTTGCGCGGCGCTCCCAGCCCGGTGCCGATCGCCGTTCCGCCCAGGTTCACCACGCGCAACCGTTCTTCGCAGCGCGTCAGCCTCCAACGGTCACGCGCCAGCGCATCGGCATACGCACCCATCGATCTGCCGAGCGTGGTCAGCGCCGCATCCTGCAATTCAGTGCGGCCGACCTTCACCACATGCGCCAGGGTGCGTTCACGATCCTGGAAGGCTTCCATCAGATCGCTGACCGCCCGTTCCAATCGGCGAAGCAGCCGGATTTGGGCGATGCGCAACGCGGTCGGATAGGTGTCATTGGTCGACTGGCTTCGATTGAGGTCGTCAATCGGGTGCAGTATATGGTAGGCGCCTGGCGCCTGACCCATCAGCACCAACGCCCGGTTGCACAACACCTCGTTCACGTTCATGTTTGTGCTGGTGCCGGCTCCGCCCTGCAGGGCATCTACCACGATGTGGTCGTCCAATGCGCCGTTGGCCATCTCCTGACAGGCCTGACTGATGGCTGTGTACGCCGGTTCGGGCCAGGGAGCTATCTCATGGTTGGCGCGTGCACAGGCGCGTTTGACATCGCCGTACGCGTGGATCAGCGATGGGTGAACCCGCCTGCCGGTGAGTGGAAAGCTCTCGCGGGCGCGCAGCGTATGGATGCCCCACAAGGCGTCGGCCGGGACCTGCCGTTCGCCCAGCAGATCATGCTCCACACGCCACGCCGGAGGTTCACACGAGCACATCGCGCTCCCCGCCGACCACCCGATCCACCATTTGCTGTGCCGCCAGCCGTTCGTTCTCCGGCAGAGATTGCAGTTGCTGAGCAATCAGGCGGGCGCCTTCCTGCCGTGTCTCTTCACTGGCGTAGTCGCACAGGTATTCCTGCAATGTGGCCAATGCGTTCGGGCTGCAGCAACGCTGTATGAAACCGGGTATGGCGAACTCCATGAAGACCTCGCCGGTACGGCCCAAGCGGTAGCATGCCGTGCAGAAACTCGGAATATGACCATTGCGGATCAACTCCAGCGACACCTCATCCAGTGTTCGCGTGTCGGCCAACTCGAACTGCTCTCGATGCGTGTCCTGCCCATCTCTGGGGCTGTCGGTGTATCCGCCCAGTTCCAACCGCGTACCGGCGTCGATCTGCGTTACGCCAATCTCCAGTCCGGCGCGTCGAACAGCCGGGCTTTCCCGGCAGGTCATGATCATGCCGGTGTAGGGGACCGCCAGCCGCAGTGCGGTGACCGCTTGCAGGAACGCGTGGTCGTCCACAGGAGACCATGCAGCGGGATCAAGCCCGCTTGCGGGACGCAGTCGCGGGAAGCTGATGGTGTGTGGTCCGACGCCTTGGGTCTGCTGCAGGTAATGCGCATGCGCCACCAGACCGAGTACCTCGAATCGCCAGTCACCCAATCCGAACAGAGCGCCGATACCCACGTCATCCAGGCCTGCCTCCATACCTCGCGACAGCGCGTCCAGTCGCCAGTCGTAGTTGGCCTTATAAGTTCCCTGCGGGTGCCACCGAGCGTAGGTCTGCGGATGGTAGGTCTCCTGGAATACCTGGTACGTGCCGATTCCGGCATCCTTCACGATCCGGTATCCGGCGATATCCAGCGGCGCCGCGTTGATGTTCACGCGGCGGATCTCCCCGGGACCTTCCTTAACCGAGTAGACCGTGCGTGCGCACTCGGCGATAAACTCCGGACCGTAATCCGCATGTTCGCCAAACACCAGAATGAGCCGTTTCTGGCCGGTGGCGATCAGCGCCCGGGTCTGTTCTTTCACCTGATCCAACGTGAGGCTTATGCGCACCGCATCACGGTTGGACCGGCGGAAGCCGCAGTACTGGCAGTCATTGACACACCGGTTGCCGATGTACAGCGGGGCAAACAGCACAATACGGTTCCCGTACACGCGGTGTTTGAGTTCCCGCGCCACAGATCCCATCTGCTCAATCAACTCCGGATCGGTTGCCGTGATCAACGCCGCGGTTTGGCGAAGGTCCAAGGGCTGTAAGGATGCGCTGCACTCCAGCGCGTCGCGAAACAGCGCCGCATCGAAGGGAGCCTTCAACAGGCCTTCCAACGCATCGACATCGATGAAGCGCCGGTAGTTTTTACTGTATTGGGTCATGTCGGGCATGTCGCCTCTCGTCCTCCTCTTGTCGTCGCCGATAGGCCTCCGAAGCGCCCGGCCCGCTACTGGTCGGTCGTTTCAAGCGTTGCAGCATGCGCAACGCCATGTCTGCCGGTCCATCTGGGTCGCCTGCGGCAGACACTTTACCCGGGTAAATCGCATAGTCTTCACGATACCGGGCGGGGGTCAGGTTCAGCATCATCACATTGGCGCCACAGCGCAGCGCCATCTCTCGGCCCGCGTCAGGGTCCACCGCGGCGAGTGCAGTGGCTGCGGGAATGTTGGCATATGGGCAAACCAAGCGCAGCAGCGCCAGCGTCTTCCACGTGTTGAACGCCGTTGGCGCAACCTGACGTCCCCCCAGTCGGGCCGACAGTCTCCAAGCGGGATGGTCAGGCTGGCGTCCGAGCGCTGTGTTCTCATGCAAAATGAACGGGCCTACGCCTATCATGTCAAGGCTCAGCCGGGCGCACTCCAAGATGTCGACGGCCAACCGTTCGTAGCTTTGCCCCGGCAGCCCCACCATAAAACCACCGCCAGCCTCGTATCCCAGTCGCCGCAGCATCTTCAGCAAGTCCATGCGGTTGGATGGGTGGCCTGCGTAGTCAGGATGCACCATGTGGTACAGTTCGGGATCGCTGGTTTCGAAACGCATCAGGTACCGGTCGGCTCCGGCTTCGCGCCACAACGCATACTCCGCTTCCGACCATTCGCCCAGACTGAGTGTTACGGCCAGGCCTGTTTCCTGCTTCGCACGTTGGATGATCCGGGCGATCTCCACCGCGGGACGGCCGGGATCCTCTCCAGACTGGAGCACCAGCGTGCCGCACCCTAATTCAACGGCGCGGTGCGCACAGGCGATGATCTCGTCTGCGGACATACGGTACCGCATGACCGAAGTGGAGCTTGCCTCCAACCCGCAATACGCACACATGCGACGGCAGGCGCTGGAGATCTCCACGAGGCCGCGCAGATGTACCGCTTCGCCTACCGTGCTTCGGGCCATATCGCTGGCCAGGTCGAACAGGTGATGAGTCCGGTCTGTATCGGTAACGCGCAGCCATGCCAGCACCTGTTCATACTGCATGGCGCAGCACTGAGTTGCCACGTCAGATCAGGTCGCTTTCGTTGACGGTCGGAAACGCGTCGTGTTCCGCCATCCCATTGTGTCACATTTCACAGGGACTTTGGCTTTCCATGCCATCACCGGGAAGGGGAAACCGGTATCTGTCGGTAAACTTTACGAGCAGCGTGCTGGAAGGGCATCGTCACGCCAATGCATGAGGTGCGAGACTCAAGGGGTGTCGTTCGATGGTGTGTTGTTTGCCTGCCTTTGCCCACGCCTGTGTCGGTGTCAGCTGTATCTGCACCGTGGCTTGGACAGGTGGTATGACAATGGCAAATGCCCGGAGCACTATAACGCCGCGCCATCCGCCGACTAGAATCCGTTGGCTATTGGCGAACCCAATATGCTCTTCCATGGCGTCGGTTAACTGGTCTACTCTGGTCTCGGGGGGGGGGCGTTGCCCTCGGTCCGGTCGGCGACTCTGTGAAACACCCTGGCAGACCGTGACTGGCTTGCGGTGGCGCAGCAGCTTGGCTGCCGCTCGCCAGAAGCTGCCAAGTGGCTGTATGCTGCGCTGAGGATTGACCGGGTGAGTCGTGACCTGACGCATGATACGTGAACCTGCTTGAGCCATCGGTCCCATAGGTTTCAAGCGCTCGAATGCTTACGCCCGGGGTATCCTTAGTAGTTGGAGAGGTGTGGCGTGACTAGGTCGCTGATTGATGAACTAACACAGCAACGGCGGGCGATCGCTGACGAAGCGGCCGCTCTGGCGCGCGCCCGCAATCTGCTGGAACTGACTGCAGCGGATCAATGCGCTTGGATCCGCGCCGTAGAGGGGCTTATCGAGTCGCTGGATCTGTACATAGCGGATCCGGCGGGCATGCGCACGTATGCAGATGTCGACGCCTCCGCACCGATGGCCAGTATGCGGTTCATCCTGGACGCAGCGCACAGGCACAGCGCCCGGGGTGTTTCAACCCCCATGTTTGTGCTCATGCTGAAAACATTCCGTGATGCGTGTGTGGCGCATGTGTCGCCTGAACATGCGTCTGTGGTTGCCCGATGGTTCGAGGCCGCGGAGATCGCCTGTCTGTTTGACCATGAGGTCAGCGGAGCGGACGCGCATCTTCGTGAGATGAGCGCCACCGCGCGGGAGATGTCCCGAAAACGGGAGCGGATCGAGATGGCGTTGGCTGCAGTGGCTCCGCCGCTGGTGCTGTGCGACGCGCAGGGCGGGATCATCGGCTGCAGTGACTCCGCGGTGGCCGTGTTGCGCGGTCTGGGGTGTCCGCCAGCGGATGATGGCGGGATCCGTACGCTTCCAACCTGTCTCACCGAGATCACTGATGCGTTCCTGAGGGGAGTATCCACTGAGTCCACCGAGGACATCACTGTCGTGATCGACGGTGACAGGCGGGTGTTCGCGGTGCAGATGCGCAAGGTGCAGGGAGCGGCGCACACCACGCAAGGGTGGGTGGTGTTGCTTCTGGACGTCACCGAGGCGCGTCAGGCGGAAGAGCGGCTTCGCGGGCAGGATGCGGCCATGGCATCCAACCAGCGGCTGGCCAGCATCGGCTGGCTCGCGGCCGGCGTGGCTCACGAGATCAATAACCCGTTGAGCACGGTCATGAGTTACTCCGAGATGTTGATGGACCATGTGCCGTTTGACAAGATGCCGTGGCTGGAAGAGGTGTTGGCCGAAGCGGGCCGGATCGCGGAGATCGTCCGGCGCCTGCAGGATCTGGCCCAGCCTGGAGGCGAAGTCAGCGACATCACGGTGCAGTCGCTGATCGACACAGTGGTCCAACTGACCGGAGCGCATCTGCGCAAGCGCCACACCTATCTGAAGATCAACCTGCCCAAGAGCCCCATCGGGGTGCGCTGTGACCCCAAGGCGATGCAGCAGGCGTTGATCTCATCACTGCTGTATCTATGCGCGCTGCAGCGCCAGACGCTCGAGCCGGATACCAATGCGTCGATCATCATCACCGCGGCTCAGATGCCCACCGAGATACAGGTCGCACTGTTCGCAGACAGCGCTGTGCTGCCCATCCAGCATCCGGATGACTCGTCGCGTTACCGCTCACTGCAGAACACCGATCTGGATCAGCCGTTCATCAGTCTTGAGTGGGCGCGCCAGATCAGCCAAGGGCAACACTGCGCACTGGACGCTCTCTCCGATGATGCCGGTGTCACCCTGGTGCTGCACATTCCATCCGGCACTTGAAGCGTCTTCAACCATCGGCTTGACAGAAGCCGAAACCACCTTGTAAAATAGGTGGATGCATATGGCGGAGTAGCTCAGTTGGTCAGAGCGTGCGGTTCATACCCGCAATGTCGGCGGTTCGAGTCCGCCCTCCGCTACCATCTTTCTGACTCAGCGACACCCGCAATCCTGCGGCTGTCGCTTTTTGTTCTGTATACCAGCATCTGGAGCGGCCGACATGAAATATCAGGCGCCACGCGGCACAAATGACATACTTCCAGCCGACACCCCCATCTGGCAGCAGGTGGAACGTACGTTCGCATCTCTCTGCCGTCGATATGGATTCCATGAATTGCGCACCCCGATCTTCGAAGAAACCGATCTGTTTACACGCAGCATGGGTGAACACACCGACGTGGTATCCAAGGAGATGTATGTGTTTACCGACCGCGGGGGGCGGTCTCTGGCGTTGAAGCCGGAAGGGACGGCGCCTGCCGTGCGTGCGTATGTACAGCACAGCCTGGGATCGCGTTGGCCGGAGGCGCGGCTCTACTATGTCACGCCGATCTTCCGGTACGAGCGTCCGCAGGCGGGGCGTTACCGCCAGGCGCATCAGGTGGGTGTCGAAGTGTTGGGAAGCGCCAGTGCGTTTGTCGACGCGGAGGTGATCGCTCTTGCCATGGATTTCTACAGCGAATTGGGCGTCACCGCGCTGTCGCTGGTGCTGAACTCGGTGGGGTGTCCGGCCTGCCGTCCTGTGTACCGTGAAGCGTTGCGGACGTATGCCGCACCCTTCCGCGATGCCCTCTGCGATGCCTGCCAGACGCGTTACGAACACAATCCGCTGCGGATGCTGGACTGTAAGCGGGATGTGTGCCGCGAGCGCCTGGCGGACTCTCCGGATATCCTCGCCAGCCTGTGCCCGGGATGCCGTGAACACTTTGACGCGCTTTGCCAGCTGCTGGACGCCCAGGGTACTCCGTACCGCATCGACAAGAATCTGGTGCGTGGTTTTGACTACTACACCCGTACGGCGTTCGAGATCCAGTCAGATGCGCTGGGAGCGCAGAATGCACTGGGCGGAGGAGGGCGGTATGACGGCCTGGTGGAAGAGGTGGGCGGAGCGCCGACTCCCGGCATCGGGTTTGCATTGGGTATCGAACGGGCGATCATGGTGATGAAGCAACTGGGTGTGGCAGACAGTGCGGAAACGCCACTGGACGTCTATGTGTGCTCTGTTGGCGCAGGTGTGGGCGCCATTACGCTGCGTGTGCTGCAATCGTTGCGTCACGAAGGGATCGCTGTCCAGACCGACACACAGGGGCGCAGCCTCAAGTCCCAGATGAAACAGGCGGACCGGTACGGCGCTCGGATCACCGTCCTGATCGGTGATGACGAAGTTGCCGCCGGCGCGGTGACGCTGCGTGATATGCGCACCCGCGAACAGGTCACCGTGCCGATCGCGGAGTGCGCCGCAACGACACGCGCACGTTTGGCGATGTCTGGAAGCGACTGAAGTCGCTTTGATACCATGGTTGTGCGCGGGTCACAGGATGACAGCGCAACGGGGAGGCTAGCATGCAACACTGGCAACGCACCATCGCTTGTGGCGAACTGCGCGAGACTCATCTGGCTCAGGAGGTCACGCTAAACGGATGGGTGCATCGCACGCGCGACCATGGCGGACTGGTGTTCGTCGATCTGCGCGACCGCACCGGTCTTGTGCAGGTTGTGTTCGACCCGGCTGTCAGTCAGGACCTGCTGGATCGTGCATCCTCACTGCGTGGTGAGTTTGTGATCGCTGTGCGCGGGCTGGTTCGCCGACGTCCCGAAGGGTCGGAGAACCCCAAACTTGCGACCGGCGCCGTCGAAGTGCTGGCGCAATGGATGGACGTGCTGAACACCTCCCGTCCGGCGCCCTTCCCGATTGCGGAAGAGAACTTCAACACAGACGAGTCCATTCGTCTGAAGTACAGATACCTGGACCTGCGGCGTCCGGAGATGTACCGGCGCATGGAAATCCGCCATCGTGTGGTGAATGGCATGCGGCAGTATCTGAACGCCCGCGGCTTTCTGGAGATCGAAACGCCGATCCTCATCAAATCAACTCCCGAAGGCGCCCGCGACTATCTGGTGCCGTCGCGCCTGTACCCGGGGAACTTCTATGCATTGCCCCAGTCCCCCCAGCAGATGAAACAGCTGCTGATGGTGGGCGGTATTGAGCGCTATTACCAGATCGCCAAGTGCTTCCGGGATGAGGACGCGCGCGCAGATCGGCAGCCCGAGTTCACGCAGCTTGATCTGGAGATGTCGTTCGTCACGCAGGAAGACATCATGGAACTGATTGAGGGAATGACCATCGAAGTGGTGTCGGCTGTCAGCGACAAACGGATGGATGCGCCGTGGCCGGTGCTGACCTACGACGAAGCGATGGCGCGTTTCGGCTCGGACAAACCCGATCTGCGGTTTGGCATGGAGATCACCGACCTGGCCGACGTGGTTTCACAGTGTGATTTCCAGGTGTTTCAGCAGGCGCTTAGTTCCGGTGGACAGGTGCGGGGGCTGTGCATCCCCGGCGCCGCCGGCTGGAGCCGCAAGGATCTGGATGATCTGACCGCGTTTGTGCGGCGGTTCGGCGCGAAGGGATTAGCCACCTTCCAGTGGCAGCCCGATGGAGTCCGTTCCCCAATCGCCAAGTTTGTAAACGCTGAGGTGATTGAGGCGATCCGGCAGCGGATGGGTGCGCAGCAGGGCGACCTGGTTGCGATCGTGGCCGACAATGCGAAAGTGGTTGCCAACGCGTTGGGACGTCTGCGGGTGGAGATGGGGCGTCGTCTGGAACTGGCGGACCCCAACAGGCTCTGCTTCTGTTGGATTGTGGACTTTCCGCTGGTGGAGTGGAATGCCGACGCCAACCGCTGGGACGCGATGCACCACCCCTTCACCATGCCGCACCCGGAAGACCTCCCGTTGCTGGAGACCGATCCGGCGGCCGTGCGTGCGCAGTGCTACGACGTCGTGTGCAACGGTGTGGAATGGGCCAGCGGCAGCATCCGAATCCATCGCAGCGACATACAGCAAAAGGTCTTCGGGCTATTGAACTACGACGAGCAGGAAGCGCAGGCGCGTTTCGGTCATCTGCTTGAGGCGTTCGAGTACGGTGCGCCGCCGCACGGAGGCATCGCTCCGGGCATCGACAGACTGGTGATGTTCCTCACCGATGATGAGAACATCCGCGAAGTGATCGCCTTCCCCAAGACCACTGGAGGACAGGATCTGTTATTTGGTGCGCCTTCGGTGGTGGATGACGCACAGTTGCGCGAACTGGGCGTGCGCTTGGTGAAGCCGGTTCGAGAGTCGTAGCTCCAAAAAAAGACGCCCGCAGGCGTCTTGAGTGAAATGAAGGGATGAGGGGGCTCTCGGGCATCCGAGTCGCTCCTGTTCCGGCGGCCTATCCCTGGTGGGACGCTTTCTCACCGGGGAGGGTCTCGGAGCCAACCAAACCGAACGGGACTGAAACTCCGTCACTCGAATACGGCTCGGGCAGGCAGGCCCCCTCTCGGCATCATAACCGAAGTCATCGGTGTGTGCCCTCCACCCATAATGTACCCCCAAACCGGCGCGGGACAAGCGCTGTGCGAGCCGGCAAAACGACGGGCATTCGGGCCTACAGCCAACCCTTGCGCCGGAATATGGCGACCTCAATCCATGCCAGCGCGCCCATGACCAGCAGCGCGGCAGGGTAACCCCATGGCCAGTGCAGTTCCGGCATGCGGGCGAAGTTCATCCCGTAGATGGCCGCCACCAGCGACATGGTCATTAATACGGTTGATATAACCGTCAGCACCCGCATGTTTATGTTCAGCCGGTTGCTTACCTGACTCATGTGGACATCAATGACGCCGGTCATCACCTCTCGCAGCATATCCAGTGCATCGACCAGCCGCATCGCGTGTTCAAACACGGCATCCATCTGCTGGCGCTCCACCGTTCCAGGCGCCGCACCGCCGTCGCGCGTCAGCAGGTTGGCCATCTCTCGCAACCAGGCCACATGCCGGCGCAATATCAGCAGACGCCGCTTCAACCGCAGGAACGACTCCGGGCGGATGTTTACCGTCCCCGATACCACCTGCTCTTCCAAGGCGTCCACGCGCTCGTTCAACCCGTCGGTGATGGGGTCGTAGGCGTCCAACACGGCGTCCAGCAGGCTGGCAGCCCCGCAGCGTGCGTCTCCGCCTGCGGCGTTCTTCCAGTCTGCCTGGGCGTGGTTGATAATGTCACCCGCCGCCCGGCGAACCGTCAGGATTTCACCCTGAGTCACATAGACACGTATGGGTGTGTAGACCGGCCCCTTTTCAGCGCGCGTAGGAGCCGCTATCGCAAAGATCATTTGACCCAGCCGGATGCGTCTGCGATACCAATCCTTTTCCACCGCCATCTCTCCGATGACTGAGCCGGGATACCCGAGGGCGCTCAGTGCGTCGGCCAGTTGTGACGGAGCTTGGCAGCGGATGTCAATCCAGCGGGTGGATCCTTCGGGCAGCGCCTGTCCCGCGTCGACGGTGCGCACCGCGCCGTCCGGCATGCGGACCAACTGCCGTACAGTGATCTGGTTGTGAGTGGAGTCCACGGCGGCTGCCTACGTCTTTTCCCGCACGGAGATCTGTTCCACGGTGAGGCGCCATATTGCTGTCTGCTCCATCACTCGGCTGTCATACGTGTTGACCTCCGAACCGTAATGCCGCATTAACGCATCCAGACCCAAGAGACACTCCGCCGGGTCGGTCACTCGTTCTATGCGCCCTTGGCCGACCAGGCTTCGAAACCGCATCGACCATCTGCATGCTGTGGCACCCGTCACCAACTCGGTGTTGCTGACGACCGTAAAGCTGACTTGGGGGGTGGCCGTCCACGCGGTGACCTTGCTGCCGGACAACCCGGAGTGCAGGTAGATGCACCCGTCGTGATGACCGTAGTTCATGCTAACCAGATGCGGTGGCCCGTCGCACCGGGTGATGGCCAGCACTATATAGAGGCCGGACGCCAGTATCGCGCCGATTGCGTCGGAATCCGAAGCGGTCGGATGATGTAACATGCCCCCTCCGTGACTATACTTATGATGGATGGTAACCCGACATGGCGCATCACACAAGCCATGAGCGAGGGAATGAAGCAGGA
>CAZHSN010000075.1:0-17122 GCA_964535125.1 uncultured bacterium | reverse complement strand
AAAACCATTGTGCCAGCCCAACACCTCAATTTACAGACGGAGTGTTACACAACTAGAAACCCTGCGTGAATGACAAATCGGAGAACAAAAAGAGATGACTCATGAGGCTGTAGTCTCTGGCCGCGGTATCTTTTATGGTTGGCCAGCAAACAATGGCGCCTGGAGCTGGGATGGCGGCCGTACGCTCTTGGTCGGCTTTACCGAAGGCTCTTTCGTGGAACAGCCGGGCCACAACATAGCCGGGCTAACCGATTTGGGCGACGGCTATCGAAGCGGGCTGGCGCGCAGTCTGGATGGCGGATATACCTGGAGCGTTGAGTATCCGCATCCGTTTGTCGACAACCAGACCCCTGCGGGAATGCTGACGACTCCGCTGGACCTGAGCGCGGACGGGTTGGCATTGCGTGTGATCGGTACAGGATACCACGGATCCAAACGTCCAGAGGGTGCGTTTCTTGTAAGCCAAGACTGCGGGGTGAACTGGTCCGGACCTTATCAGTTGACGGCATTGATGGATGAACCGCAGCTGCGGGGGATGCATTTCACCGGTCGCACGGCCTATCTGCTGCTGAGGGATCGGCTGCTGCTATTCGCGGCCGCCCGCCCGTCAAGCAATGGCGCTGGACGTGATCGTGCATTCGTCGCGCAGTCGACAGACGGCGGCCTGAGCTTTCGTTTTACCGGCTGGATAACACCCGCTGACGTTCCGTTTCGATCGGTCATGCCAGCGCCAGTCGTGCTGCCCGATGGCCGTCTCGTTGCTGCGTTGCGGCGGCGTGATCCTGATCACCCAGAAGCGGTCTGTTGGATCGACGTGACTCATTCTGATGACGGCGGCGCCACATGGGCCAGCCCGCAACGCGTGGCCGAAACCGGGCCGCAGAACGGAAATCCACCTGCGCTGGTCCAGATGCCCGATGGCTCGCTGGCCAGCGTGTATGGCGACAGGTCATCGGGAACGATGCAGATGCGGCTTTCGCGCGATAGCGGGGTTACATGGATGCCTCCGCGCGTGCTTCGAGACGACTTTACACCGGATCGGTATGGTGATATGGACTTTGGCTACCCCCGCGCGTGGGTCAACCACTCCGGTCAGCTGGTGGTGGCGTATTACTGGGCGGATGGCGGGACTCCCGAACAGTACATCGCTGTGACCATTGATGGCTGAAGGGACACAAAGCCAAGGATGACCGAGCAACAAAAAGCCGGGGAGATCGGTGATCTCCCCGGCTTCTGCGTGATGCGTTAACGGCTGCGTTTCTTGGGGCGCGGCCGCCTGTTTACCGGTTGTTCGGGTTCGGTGACAGTGGGTTCGCTGCCGTCGCGTGACGGCGCGGACGCTGTGGTGACCGCAGCGTTCGCCTTGGTCGGCGTGTCGCGGCCTGCGATCTTCTCCCATACCACCACCAGCGGTGCGGCGTTGAAGATAGACGAGTAGGTGCCGGTGATGACCCCCACCAACAGCGCCATGTTGAACAGGAATGTCACTTCCGTGCCGAACGCCATCAGCGCCACCAAGGTCAGTATCAGTGTCAGTGACGTATTGATCGACCGGGCGATCGTCTGGTTGACACTCTTATTGGCCGCCACGCTGTAAGTCTCCCCGCGAGCCCGATGCTTCAGGTTTTCGCGGATCCGGTCGAACACCACGATGGTGTCATGGGTGCTGAAACCGATCATGGTCAGCATGGCGGTGACGAACAGAGCGTCGATCTCCCAACCGGCCAGTTTCCCCATGATGGCGAAGAGCCCGGCAACGATGAATACGTCATGCAGCACCGCGACGATGGCGGCCACGCCGTACTTGAAGCCATCCTTGATCCCGCCGATGGCGAACCGGACCGTCAGGTACAGCAGGATCAGGATCCAAGACCAGATCAGCGCCTTCAGCGCGTTGCTGGTCTGTTCGCGGCTGACGGTGCCGGAGACCTGCTCAAACCCTTGCTCGAAATCCTCCGGATTGTTGGCCGCCAATGAAGCCATCTGGGCCTTGACGCGATCCTTGTCGGTTGGCTTGATCTCCACCGCGCGGATGTAGACCGTGGTATGGCCGGAGCCGTCTGTACCGACCACCGCGCGTGCGTCCTTCAGGCCGATCTCAGCCAGCTTGCGCTGCGCCTGCTGGGCGGTTACCGGCGCCGTGTACCGCAGTTGAAGCTCCGACCCTCCGGCAAAGTCGATCCCGGCGCGGAAACCGAACAGCACCATGAACACAATGCCGATCAGGATCAGCACACCGCTGAATGCGAACCAGATATTCCTGCGACCGATGAAGTCGTAGTTCACCTGCCAGGCGCTCTTGCCGATGCCGAACAGCGCCAGGTTGGTTACCTTACCGGTCGACACCAGGCTCCACAGCATGCTGCGGGTGGCGGTGATGGCGGTGAACATCGATATGATCACACCGATCATCAGCATCAGGGCAAACCCTTTAACCGGTCCGGTTCCGAGGTTATACAGGATGACGCTGGTGATGATGGTGCAGACGTTTGAGTCAAAAATCGCGGTGAATGCGCGTTTGAAGCCGTCGTCAATGGCTTGCCGCAGGGTCTTGCCGGCGCGCAGCTCTTCTTTCAACCGCTCAAAGATCAGGATGTTGGCGTCAACAGCCATACCCACAGAAAGGATGAACGCCGCGATACCGGGCACGGTGAACACCACCCCGAGCGCCTTGTATGCGCCGAAACTGTAGAGCGTATACAGACCCAAGGCGATACAGGCGACCAGACCGGGCAGCCGGTAGTAGAACAACATGAACAGCAGCACCAGTCCGACACCGATGATACCGGCGATCAGGCTGCGCTGAACGGCTTCCTTGCCCAAGGTGGCGCCGATTTTGGTGGTCTGGATGATCTCCAAGGGAACGGGCAGCGAACCGGAGTTCAGCAGGTTGCTGAGGTCGGCAGCCTCTTTGATGCTGGCGTAGCCTCCTTCAATGATTCCCTTGCCCTGCAGGATCGCGCTGTTCACGCGCGGTGCGCTGATGATCCGGCCGTCGAGTACGATGGCCAGGATTTCACCGATATGGCGGCGGGTGAACTCACCAAACCTGCGGGTGCCCTCGCGGTTCAGCTCAAACTCCACAATGGGTGCGCCGTTCTGCCCGAAGTCGGGTCGGCTTTTGGGCAGCAAGTCGGCGCCGGTTACCACCAACTCGGATTGCTCCTTCAGGAAGGTGGCCGTATCAACCTCTTTGCCGGCGATGCGGTCCCAGATTACATTGACTTCATTGCCGTTCTTATCTGTCTGTGACTGGATCTCATAGCGCGCGTTTGTGTTGCGGTCGCTCATAACGGACGGCAGATAACGGAACTCCAACTGCGCGGTCGTCTGGATGATACGCAGCGCTTCCGCCTCGTCGGCCACGCCCGGAAGTTCCACAACCACGCGGTTCTTCTGCACCTGCGCCTGGATAACAGGCTCGGTAACCCCAAGACCGTTTACACGGCGGTCGACGATCTGCACCACCGAGTTCATCGACTCAGGCCCCCAAGTCTTTTGCTTGTCGGGTGGCAGTTGGTCGACTTTCGCCTCCAGGACAACCCGGATTCCGCCTCTCAGGTCGAGACCCGGCTTAAACGGTTTCATGGTGACAGCCAGAATCGCGAGGACCGTCACGACAGCGATGACGATCCACCAGCGTAGATGCGTGTTCAAAACGGAGTTCCTCCAGTGGGAAAACAGGTGAATCAGACCCCAGACACCGCAGGCATTATACTAAAGGAGTAAAGCCACTGGCCAACGGGTTCTGTTGGCGGGAGGATGCTCACATGCCTCAATCACTGGATGGAAAACTGGTGATCGCCGTCTCTTCACGCGCCCTGTTCGACCTGGATGACGCCAACCGCGTTTTTGAGTCGGAGGGTGTGGATGAGTACCGCCGGTATCAGCTGGCGCGACTGGAAGAGGCCGCGCAGCCCGGCGTGGCGCATGCACTGGTCACCAAGCTGTTGCGGTTCAACGCCGGAGACGACCGGCGCGTCGAGGTGATCGTCTTGTCGCGTAACGATCCGGTGAGCGGATTGCGCGTGTTTCATTCCACGCGGACTCACGGCATTGATGTATCCCGCGGCATCTTCACCAGGGGGCGCCCTCCCTATGCCTACCTGCAGCCCTTTGGCGCCGCGCTGTTCCTGTCTGCCGAACCGGCTGATGTGCAGGGCGCGCTGCAGCATGGGTTTCCGGCAGCTACGGTCTACACCGGCGCTGACACTGGGTTGCTGCGTACCGACCCGGATGAGCTGCGCATTGCGTTCGATGGCGACGGCGTGCTGTTTGACGACTCCAGCGAGACGTTCTACCGGCTGCAGGGAATCGAGGCGTTTCACCAGTCGGAGACCGAAAACGCCGAGGTGCCACTGGGCGAAGGGCCGTTTATGCCGTTTCTGCGCGCACTGGCCGGACTGCGCGCCTCCCCGCCGGAAGGATGCCCGGTGAGTGTCCGCACGATGCTCATCACCGCGCGCAGTGTGCCGGCGCACGAACGGGCCATTAAGACGCTGATGAAGCTGGGCCTGGAGGTGGACGAGGCGGTGTTTCTGGGTGGACTGGATAAGGCGCAATTCCTGCACGTGTTCCAGCCGGACTTTTACTTCGACGATCAGCGCGTCTATTGTGACAGCGCGGCCGGCGTGGCGCGTACCGGGCATGTTCCCTTTGGTGTGGCCAACAGCAGCAACAGCAACGCCTGAACGGTTTGGCCACGGTAGACTCTGTGAGCATCGATGTATGGGAGGGTATAATGGCGCAGGTGGAATATGGCTTGGCTGCGTAAAAAAGAAAATCATCACCGCAGGTGGTCACAGCCTGTCGATCTTCCCTTTGCCCTGTTGGGCGAGGGCAAGCGCAGGTATCTCTATGGCATGTTCAGTTCACTGGCGCCGCGTTATGACGCCCTGAACAACCTCTTCAGTTTTCGACAGCACGCCCGCTGGCGGAGCGCCGCCGTTGAGATGGGCAAGCTGCAACCCCATTATTGTGTTTTGGACCTGGCGTGCGGCACCGGTGACATGCTGTTAGAGTGCGCCACCCGTCTGGATACGTCCGGCCAGGTGATAGGCGTCGACTTCAGCGAGTCGATGCTCGCGCTGGCGGAAGACAAGGCCGCGCGTGCTGCGGTGGCGTGCCGCTGTTCGTTCGTCCAGGGCGACATGCAGGCGCTGCCGATCGCCTCGGGCACAATCGACGTTGTCACCGTCGCGTTCGGACTGCGCAACGCGGTTCAACTGGAAGGCGCCCTGTCTGAAATAGTACGGGTGTTGAAGCCCGGCGGCCGGCTGGTGGTGCTGGAGTTCAACCGTCCCCGTAAGCGCTTGCCGCGGTTGCTTACCGGTCTGTACACCAACGTGGTAGTGCCCATACTGGGACGCATGTTGTCCGGCGGAACGGGATACAGTTACCTTCCCGCATCCGTTCGCATGTTTCCCGGGAGGCGCAAGCTGGCGGAACTGATGCATATGGCCGGTTTGCGGGGCAATGTCTGGCGCGATCTGGCGCTGGGTTCTGTGTGTATCCATACGGGCAGCAAACCGACTCAGGAACAACATGGCAGATCACGGCGCAACAAGTAACGCCATCCTCTGGCAGTCGGTGGTGCGCGACGACCTGGAGGCGGTGGAGACCCGCCTGCGGCGCGAAGTCGTGTCCATCATTCCCACGATCACCCATCTGGGGGAGCATGTACTGGGCGCGGGAGGGAAGCGCCTGCGTCCGGCGGTGCTCTGCCTGGCGGGCCGGGCGTCCGGCGATCCGCCGGCAGACCGGCTGGTAGCGCTGGCGACCGCGGTGGAACTGCTGCATATGGCCACGCTGGTACACGATGATGTCGTGGATGAAGCGGGTACGCGCCGGGGACGCCCGTCGGCGAACGCCCTGTATGGCAACACCGTGACCGTGCTTACCGGTGACTACCTGCTGGCCCGGGCGGGCCGGTTGATCGCCCACGATGGAGACCTGGAGATGATCCGCGCCGTCAGTGACGCCAGTCTCTTGCTGGCAGAGGGCGAGGTGCTGCAGCTGCTGCACATCGGCCGTGTGGACGTGACCGCTCAGGACTACTTCGAGGTGACGCGGCGCAAGACCGGCGCGTTGCTGGAGGTGTGCTGTGAGGTCGGAGCGCGATGCGCAGGCGCATCGGAGGACGCCCGCAGTGCGTTGAAGGCGTTCGGTCACGCCATGGGCATGGCGTTTCAGATAGCAGACGACATACTGGATTACCTGGGGGATCCAGCCCGCACGGGCAAGCCGACAGGCGGCGATCTGCTGGAAGGGAAGCTGACCCTGCCGTTGATCTACGCGTTGAACGCGTCGCCGCCAGCGCCGCGTCAGCACATGACCGACCGCCTGTTGGCGGGTGTCTGCGCCGATGACGTTCCGGATGTCTGTGACTTTATCATCCGGTATGGCGGGTTTGACCGCGCCCGGGTGCGTGCTGCGGAACTGGCGGAGTCCGCCGAGCGGCGCCTCAGTTGTCTGCCTGATAGCGCAGCCGCCGACGCGCTGCGGCAACTCGCCCGCTACATGGTGAGCCGTGATGCCTGACGGGCCGCTGGTTATCTTCGATCTGGACGGCGTGATCTACCGCGGACACGAACTGATGCCATCCTCTGTGGAGACCGTGGCCCAGTTGCGCCGGTACGGCGCCGCGGTAAGGTTCTTCACCAATAACTCAGGGATTTCGCGACGCGGCTACGTGGAGCGGCTGACCCGGTTGGGTATCCCTACCGATGAGGACGACATCATGACATCGGCGTTCGCCACCGCTTTGTACCTGCAGCGGCGCGGCGCCGCGGGACACAGCGTGTTTGTTGTCGGCGAGGCGGGCATCCGTCACGAACTGGAGCGGGTGGGACTCCGTCTGGTGGATGATCCGGAAGAGGAATCGGCGGATTACGTGGTGGCCGGTATCGACCGGAACTTCAGTTACGCCACGCTGAAACGGGCCCAATACGCGATACTGAACGGTGCGGAGTTCATCGCCACCAACGGCGACGCCACCTACCCCGTGGCCGATAACCGTGTGGAACCCGGAGCAGGGTGTATCGTGGCGGCCATTCAGACCGCAACGGGCGTTGAGCCCATGTTAATCGGCAAACCCCAGACTTGGGGCGTAATGAGTCTGCTGGAACAGACGGGCGCCAGTCTGGATCAGAGTTGGCTGGTCGGCGACCGGCTGGACACAGACATTGCGGTGGGCAATGCCGCAGGCATCAGAACGGTGCTGGTATTGACAGGTGTGAGCACCCGCGACGAGGCGCGCAACTGTCCCGCGGCCCAACGTCCGCACCACGTAATCGAAACACTGGCCGAATTGACGCCTTTGGTGTTTGGCCAGACAGGATAACGACGTGTATGTGGAGTA
This sequence comes from uncultured bacterium, assembly GCA_964535125.1. Lineage (GTDB taxonomy): Bacteria > Armatimonadota > HRBIN16 > HRBIN16 > HRBIN16 > CAZHSN01. Next base: position 9,762 of record CAZHSN010000075.1, on the reverse strand, counting down.
GCTTACAGGCAGTGCGGGCACGACTCGCGCAAGGATATTTCCTTAATGAAAGGATGCAAACGGACTGATATGGCTAAGAAAAAGAAAGCGAAAGCGCCCCTGGGAATTGGCGTCATCGGCGCCGGCGGGATCGCCGAAGGCGCACACCTGCCGGGATATGCCGCATACCCCGACCTGTGCCGTATTGTGGCGGTGTGTGACACACTGCCCGACCGCGCCAAACGCGTAGCCGAGAAGTTCGGGGCTGAGCATGTCTTTTCCGACTACCGTGAGATGCTGGCGTTAAAAGCGGTCGATGCGGTCAGCGTGACCACCCCAAACGCCTTTCATAAACAACCCACCATCGACTCGCTGCAGGCAGGCAAACACGTGCTGGTGGAGAAGCCGCTGGCGATGGACTCAGCCGAAGGCGCTGAGATGGTGCGCGTGGCCCGCGAAAGCGGCATGAAACTGCAGGTCGGTTTAAATATGCGCTGGGGAGCCGATCAGCAGACTCTGAAACGGTTCATCGACGAGGGGAAACTGGGCGATATCTATTACGCCCGGGCCCAGGCGCTGCGCCGTCGCGGCGTACCCACCTGGGGCGTGTTCACCGAAAAGGACAAGCAAGGCGGCGGACCGATGATCGATATCGGCGTGCACATCATCGACACCACGCTTTGGCTGATGGGCCATCCGAAGCCGGTATCCGTATCGGGTATGGACTGCCGTAAGTTCGGCAACCGCAGCGGCATTCTCAATATGTGGGGGCCTTGGGATCCGAATAACTTCACCGTGGAAGACTTCGCATGCGGTCTGGTGAAGTTCGATAACGGCGCGGCGATGGTCATCGAATCCAGTTTTGTGGCGAACCTGGAAAACGACGTGTTCAACAGCACGTTGCTTGGTACTGAGGGCGGCGCACAGCTCTCTCCGATGAAACTGTTCCGCGAGGAGTGCGGCGCGTTGATCGAGATAACGCCCACCTGGCGGCCGAACCTGCCTCCCAGCCACCAACTGGAGATTGAGGCCTTCTTGAAAGCCATTCTGGAAGACACCGAGCCGTTAGTTACCGGCGAACAGGGGTTAATGACCCAGCAGATCATCGAAGCGGTATACACGTCGAGCGAAACCGGCCGCGAGGTGCTGTTGCCATAGCCCCCCGCGTGGTTGAAGAGTCATGTGCGCCCCCTGAGGACGCCGCCATGTCAGCGTCGCAGCCGTCGGATCACCGGCGGCAGCGGCGCAGGGCGCTGTTTGCCCTGGTGATCATGGCCGGTATGGCGGAACTGGCCTATGCCATTGTCAACTTTTCCGCCATGCCGCCGTATCTGCGGTTCGAACTGGGTTTAGGCGCCTGGGTGGGCGCTATTGGCGCGGCGTTTCTGCTGGTGGAAACCGCGTTGAAGTCCCCACTGGGTCTGATGAGCGACCGCTGGGGGCGTAAGCCCCTGTTGTTGTTGGGACCATTGATCAGCATGATCACCGCCCCATTGACCGTGCTGTTCCACGTGCCGATTCCGCTGCTGCTGCTGCGCGCTATCGACGGGGTGGGCGCCGCCGCGTTGTGGCCCACGGCATTCGCCACGGTGGCCGATGTGGCCGATCCCGAAGAACGCGCAACCGCGATGAGCCTGTTTAACGTAACCTATCTGGTCGGCGTGGCCATGGGGCCGCTGCTGGGCGGTCTGGTCAATGACTATACCGGTCACATGACCTCATCCTTCTGGCTGGCCGGTCTGCTGTTCGCTGTCACCGCGTTGATCGGGTACCTTGCCATACCGCGTGTCCTGCCGCGGCACCACACCGAGACGCATCACGATGCGGAACGTCCGCACATGAACCTCCGTGAGATCTGGGAAGCCGCCAAGCTGGTTCCCGACACGCTGGTGCTGGGGTTCTTTTGCTTCCTGTCAATTGGACTGGTGATGCTGCTGGTCAAGCTGTTCGCCATGGAGGTGCTGCATCTCAGCGAGAGTGGATACGGCCTGATGCTGCTGCCTCCGGCGCTGGTGTTTGCGGTCTTCAGTGTTCCTGCAGGCAAAGCGGCAGACACCTGGGGTAAGCGCCGCGCCATGCGCGTGGGGATGACGCTGTGCTGCCTGGGTATGTGGGGTATCCCCTTCACCGGCATCAAGTTATTGATCCTGTTCAGCGCGTGCGTGGTGGGACTGGGGTACATTCTGGCCATTCCGGCCTGGATGGCGATCGTCTCGGAGATCGGCGGTGCGCGACGCGGCGCGGTGATGGGAGCGGTGTTCACCGCCCAGGGCGTCGGCGCGATGATCGGGGCGCCGCTGGGCAGTTGGTTGTATGACCGTGTGCCCATTCACATCGGCAGTCTGCATTTATCCAGCCATCACACCCCGTTTGTGGGATGTTGTGTGATCCTCACAATCACCTGGCTGTTGACTCTGTGGCGTTTTCGCGACCGGCCTATCGGTGAGCGTCAGGCAGCCTGAACCCTGTTCAACGTACCGGAGTGTATTCCACCACGTCGGATGCGGGGCCGGCCGGCAGAGTGATCGGGAGTCCCTGCATTAACTGACGACCGGTATACCGTCCCAGCGGTCCGGTGCGGTCAGACCGCACACGGTAGGTGTCCGCTGCCTTTAACCCGCGCAGGGCGATGATCCGCTCACCATCGGTCGCGTTGGCGTGCCGGAAGACCAGCAGCATGCCGGCATCCAGATCCTCCCGGTGGAACTGCTGTGCGCCCCAGGCATCCGCCTGGCGCGTATAGGGCAGCGCCGGGTACCAGGCCCCGATCAGGTACGGGCGCAACGACCGCCAGCGGTCCATCAGCCGTCCAGCGCGCGCGGTGTCGAAGGCAGGGTCATCCGCGATCCAACCGGGGATGATCGATGTGGCGAGGGTGGAGTGGAATGTGTAGTCATCCAGACGGATAATCGGCGTGGTGAAGGTACTGTTGGGCAGATACTGACTCAGTCCCCAGATCTGGGCCTGGTCAATGTCGTTATCGAACCAGTAGTCGCTCTCCTGATGCAGATGCATCCGTGTCACCGTCTCCAGGTCGATGCGCCGGCCGCCGCTGGCGCACTCTTCGCGCAGGCCGTCGGGCCACTCCGCGGCGATGGCGTCCCACCAGGCGTACAAGCCTTCGATATACCGGATTTCGGTGATCCCCTGGCGATCTTCGGCGTCATTCTGCCGCCAGTACGGTAACGGGTCCATGTTGAAATCCTGCCTGTAGAACCGCACACCGGGAAGCGACAACTGGGCGCGCACCACATCCATGAAGTACGCGCGCACCTCTGGAAGACCGAAGTTGGCCAACCCGGTCTGCCCCTCCATCCCGCGCGTGTCGCCGGTCCACAGCACCCAGTCGGGATGCTCCCGGTGAAACGCCGTCCCTGCCATCACCCGTTCGGGCTCGAACCACAGGCCGTAGATCATGCCGTGGTCCAGTGCGGCCCGCCCTATCGGAGCCATTCCATCCGGGTAGGCATCGCGTCGGGGCGTCCAGTTACCCGCACCCATCGGCCATCCGCCTTCGAACCACCCTGCATCAGTGATCAACGCTTCCAGACCGAGCGGAGCGTACGCTTTGATTAACGATATCTGGTTATCGGCAGTACACTTGTTCAGCCAACCGCCGCCGCGGGTGAAGCAGGTGTTGCAGAAGGGGGTGGGCAACAGACGTGCGCCGTCGCGTCGCGCCGCCACGTGTTCGTAGATCCAGGCTCGGAAGCGGGCGTTGGCGTCCCATGTGTCACCCGGGTGGTAGAGACAGGCGATACGCGGCGTACGCACCCGTTCGCCCGGATACAGCCGAAAATGGGTCAGTTCCATTCCAGCGGCCAGTCCCAATCGGTGGTCCGCATCGCAGCCCGCCTGTGCCGCCCATTGACCGGACCATCCAATGGCAAAGATCCATGCGCCGCTTCCCGTGTCCACCTTGAAGAACGGCAGCTCGCTGTTCGATGAGCGTCCGCCGCTGGTGGCGAACCGCACCGCGTCGCCAGGACGTAACGGCTGTACCGTCGGCTCAAAGTCGCTGGGATCTGAGGGGGCGCCGTTCGTGCGGTACAGGGTGTAGGGCGCGACGCCGTCCGCCGGGTCGTGCAGCACCAAGCTTAACGGTTGCACGTTGCTGATGATCGGCGTATCCGACTGACCGGTGTTCTCGAATGTCAGTATCCAGTCCAGTATGCGGTATTGGGGATAGCAGGTAACATCCCAAGCCACGCGCAGCCCGGTGCGCGGGTCGGTCCACTCTGTACGGGTGACGGTGCGGTGGGCGTCACGCCGGAGTTGCCATGTGGTGCGTTTCCATGCGGGCAGCAGGTGGTCACTCGCGACGCCGTCATACAGGAATCCAAAGGGAAACCGCACCGCCACAGGCGGCATGCCCTGCAACGGCAACTCGTCTAGCCACACTCGCGATCCGTCACTGGTGGTGATGCGGGCGTTTGCCCAGTCGGCGTGGTCACACACGTATCCGTCTCCTCCGTCCGTCAGTATCAGATCAATCCAAGGCGCTCCGTTGCATGGCACATCGATATCGATCGCCGGGTTGTCAACGCGCATAACCGGCGATTCATACATCACGCCCTCGGGACCGGACACCCGGAACGCTGCCGATGCCGGACTGCCGATGGTGCGATCGTTACGGTCGATCGCGACGGTTGCGGTGAACCGGGCAATGCCGACATCCGCATGTACCCGCAGCCGTCCGGGGGCGTGTAGCCCCAGGCCGCGTGCGGCCGGATGCCCTCCCGGGTTGAGCGGCGTCCGGATGACGCTGCGCTGGCGCTCAATGTCACCCCAGCCATGTCCGAAGTCCTGCAGCCGAATCGCATCGGCGGGCAGTGTCCACCGGGTCTGATCGCGGCCGCGTGGATCAAGCAGCCTCTCGGGCCAGGAGGGAGCCGGGGCCGCGTCAGCGGTGCATGCCGCTGTCAACAGGAGCAGCATGGCGTGTCCCAAGACCAGATACGGTGCGTACATCAGGGGGCGCCTCACAGGGTTCAGCGGTTGCCGGTTGCCGGGATGATATCGCATTTTTGCGGTCCAGGCAAGGTGTGTTGCCCGGACTGCTTGCCGCCAGTCGCGGAGTCTGGTATACTGGCCTAGTGCTTACAAGGCAACAACAGGCAGAGGTTTACGATATGTTTGCAGTCATCAGAACCGGAGGCAAGCAGTATCGGGTTGAGCCCGAGACCGAACTGTACGTCGAGAAGCTCGACGCCGAAGAGGGCTCCACGATCGAGCTTACCGATGTGCTGATGGTAAGCGGCGACTCCGGGCTGCAGGTGGGCTCACCCGTGGTGGACGGTGCGTGCGTGCTGGCCACCGTGGTCAAGCATGGCAAGGGGCCGAAGATCCGCGGCTTCCTGTACAAGGCAAAGAAGCATACGCAGCGTCATTGGGGCCATCGCCAGTGGTATACCAAGCTCTGCGTGACCGAGATCAAGGCCTGACGCGGCGGAGGTAACGTACGTTGGCACATAAAAAAGGAATGGGCAGCTCGCGCAACGGCCGCGACAGCAAGCCCAAGTATCTGGGAGTCAAGGAGTTTGACGGCCAGATCGTCAAGCCCGGTTCGATCATCGTCCGGCAGCGCGGCACCAAGTTCCATCCCGGGCTGAATGTGGGTCTGGGCAAGGACTACACGATCTATTCGCTGATCGACGGTACGGTGAAGTTCGACAGTCGCCGTCACATCAAGCGGATTTCGGTCTTGCCGCTGCCGCAGGAAGAGGGCGATCAAGCCATCGCTTGAGCGGCCGGTGAATCGTACACCCTGGGGGCTCGCCGCATCGCGGGCCCCTTTTTGCATCTGAAGGTAGGCGCATCGTGTTCGTCGACGAGGTAGTCATTGAAGTCAGCGCCGGAAATGGCGGGAATGGCGCCGTATCGTACCGGCGCGAAAAATACGTGCCCCGTGGCGGCCCCAACGGCGGTGACGGCGGCCGCGGTGGTGATGTGACCTTCGTCGCCGACGAACGCATGACCACCCTGCTGGATTACCGGTACCAGCGGCATTACCGAGCGGAGGCCGGAGGCGCGGGCAGCGGCAGCGACTGCCATGGCAAGCGCGGTGAGGCGTGTGTGCTGAAGGCGCCGGTGGGCACGCAGATATTTGATGCGGAGACTGGCGAACTGCTGGCCGATCTGGTGCACCCAGGACAACAGGTGACCGTGGCGCGCGGCGGACGGGGCGGTCATGGCAACGCCTACTTCGCTAACGCCACGCGTCAGACCCCCCGTTTCGCCGAAAAGGGTGAGCCGGGAGAGGTGCGTTCCCTGCGTCTGGAACTGAAGCTGCTGGCAGACGTGGGGTTGATCGGATATCCCAGCGTGGGCAAGAGCACATTGATTGCCGCTGTATCGGCCGCACGCCCCAAGATCGCTGACTACCCCTTCACGACGCTGGCGCCCAACCTGGGGGTTGTGCCGGTGGAGACCGGACGGCACTTCGTGATGGCCGATCTGCCCGGGTTGATCGAAGGGGCGCACGCGGGCGCCGGGCTGGGGCATCAGTTCCTGCGTCATACCGAGCGATGCCGGCTGCTGGTGCATGTGCTGGATCTGTCGCCGATGACCGCGCGTGACCCATACGCCGACTATGAGACAATCCGCCGCGAGTTGGAACTGTATAGCGCCAGCCTCGCCCGGCGTCCCGAAGTGATCGCGCTGAATAAGAGCGATGTGGCCGAACCGGAGGTTCTGGAACGGCTGCTGCACGTGTTCCGTGAGCGCGGCGCCGATGTACATGTGATCTCCGCGGTCACCCGTAACGGGCTGCGCGAACTGGTCTACCATCTGGCCGCGCGCCTTGACGCGATCCCCGTGGAGAGACCCGAAAGCGACGAGATGGTGGTGATCCGGACGGGTGATGCGGATGAGCGGGCCTGGAGCGTTCACCGGGCGGAGGACGGCGCCTGGGTGGTGCAGGGGCGGGGCATTGAGCGGCTGGTGCAGATGACCGACATCGAAAGCGACGAAGCCATGATGCGGCTGCATCGCAAACTGCGTAAGTTCGGCATACTGGGCAGACTGGAGCGCGAAGGCGCCGCCACCGGCGATGTGGTCCGGATCGGAACGGTGGAGTTTGACTATGTTGCCGAGGATGACGACCCCGATGCGCCGGAGGCGTGCAGCTGATGGTGCGCCGCGTGGTGATCAAAGTGGGTACCAGTACGCTGGTGACGCCTGACGGCGCGCTGGATGCGCCGATGATCCGGTCGCTGGCCCAGCAGGTCGCACAAGTCTACAGCCAGGGTGTGCGCGTGGTGGTGGTGAGTTCCGGTGCGGTGCGTACCGGCCGCATCGCCTTGCGCCAGCATCCGTGTGCGGATGTGTCCCAAGAGATCGATCCGCAGCTGATGAAACACGCAGCGGCCTCACTGGGACAGCCCATTCTAATGAAGGCCTATGTGGACGCGTTTTCTGCGAACGGCATCCCGGTAGGGCAGGTGCTGGTCACACGCAGCGACTTCGGCGAGCGCCATCGGTTTCTGGAGGCGCGCGCCCGGTTGAATGCGCTGCTTCAGTTGCGGGTGGTGCCGATTGTAAATGAAAACGATACCATCGCCACCAGTGATGTGGGGTTTGGCGACAATGACACGCTGGCCGCGTTGACGGCCTCGCTGCTGGACGCCGATCTGTTGCTGGTGCTGTCAGACGTGGATGGACTATACGACCGCGACCCGTCCGAGCCGGGGGCCGTACGGTTCGATGTGATCACCGAGATCGGTGCGGATGCCTGGCAGGCGGCCGGAGGCAGCCGGTCGGGCGTGGGTACGGGCGGCATGCGCACCAAGCTGCGCGCCGCCCAGGTGGCGATGACATCCGGCGTGCGTATGGTCATCGCCCATGGACGGCATCCGGCGGTGGTGATGCGGGCCTGCGGCGGCGAACCGGTGGGGACGCAGTTTCTTCCACAACAACATCCGTTGCGGCAGCGCGCGCGCTGGCTGGCGTATGGATTGCCCGCCAGCGGATGGATTGAGGTGAATGAGGGCGCTCGGGACGCGTTGCAGGCAAACAAGAGCCTGCTTCCCGCCGGCGTGGTGAGCTGCGGAGGCGAGTTTGGCCCGCATAGCATCGTCGAAGTGCGTGACGCCGAGGGGGGCGTGTTTGCCCGGGGATACTGCAACTACAGCGAGCCGGAGCTGCGCATGATCGCGGGTTACCAGACGCGCGATATTGTGAAGCGGTTGGGGTATAAGCGCCGTGACGAGGTGATCCATCGCGATGACCTGGTGCTGGTGAGCGGCAGTCTTTGGCAGGAGTGCTGAACTGGCACTTCGCAGTACAATGAAGTGGCAGTTCCCACAGCGGGGCATCACATCCTATGCGTGTCAGTCAAAAGAGCGTTTCGCGAACCGATAAACGCGCCAAACCACCGATGGACGCGCGGTCGTGGCAGCGCGTCTATGAATGGATCGGGTTGATACTGGTGGTGCTGGGCGTCTGGATGGCGATCGGGCTGTTCTTCGCAGCAAACGGTGAGATGGGGCGCTGGGTCAGCGCGCACCTGCGTCACTTCGCCGGTCTATGCGCCTGGATCGTTCCGCTGCTGACCACCGCGATCGGCGTGCGGCTCGTGGCCGGCAAGTTCTGGCTCTCCACCCCCCGCATCGTCATCGGATCTCTCACCCTGTTTCTGGCAGTCATAGGTTTCTGTCATCTGCGGGTGCCGGCAGGCCGCTGGTTCGACCCCCAGTTGACGGTAACCGCCGGAGGATGGCTGGGCGGAGCGGTCTGCTGGACCATTGAGCCGTGGATGGGGCGTGCCGGGCTGGTGCTGGTACTTGTCGCTCTGGCGTTCGGCTCGTTAATGACCCTGTTGGACCGGTCGGTTGCCGAGTTTCTGGACTGGGGCAGCGGGGTGGGGCGCCGTATCGGCGACTCCGGTCGTGCGTTCGTGCAAAGCCAACGCGATCAGCGGGCACAACGTCCCTCGAAGTCACGGCGTTCATCCGCGCACGGCGGCTACACCCCGTCGTTTGCGTCCGATGAGAACGCGGAAGTGTTCCCGGCGGGCGGCGAAGCGCACGATGTCATCGGGCCTGAGACGGACCAGACCGGCGCAGACGCATCCGCGGAACCGGAGACGTTACCGAAACGGCGTGTGTCCGGCAAGCGAAAACCCGCCGCACCCCCTCAGGAGAGCACCGGGCAGATGGTGATGGACATCGATCCGGACCCGAACGGTTATAAACTGCCGCCGAGCAGTCTGTTAGCCGAAGCGGAACCGCCGAAGCGCACCACCGAAGCCGAGATGCGCAAGAAGATCGAACTGATAGAGAATAAGCTGTCGACGTTTGGGGTCGGGGCGACGGTTGTAGAGGTCGCACAGGGACCGACCATCACCCGGTATGAACTGCAGTTGGAGCAGGGCGTCCGCGTGGCGCGTGTGGCCGCACTGGAGGACGATCTGGCGTTGGCGCTGGCGGCTCGGCGTGTGCGGATTGAGGCGCCGATACCCGGCAAGTCGTTGGTCGGCATCGAACTGCCCAGTGACAATCCCCGCACGGTGTCGCTGCGCGAGGTGGTTGAGGATGACGATTTCCGCAACTCGCGGTCGCTGCTGATGTTTGCGCTGGGACGGGACATCTCGAACAAGGTGCATGTGGCGGACCTCGCGCGCATGCCCCACCTGCTGATTGCCGGCGCCACCGCGTCGGGAAAGAGCATCGGATTGAACGCGTTGATCTGCAGTATTCTGATGCGCGCCACACCGGAGCAGGTGAAGTTCGTGATGATCGACCCGAAACAGGTGGAGCTGTCGCTGTATGAGGGGATCCCCCA
>CAZHSN010000074.1:0-17239 GCA_964535125.1 uncultured bacterium | reverse complement strand
GTCAAGGCAAGGCGGCGTTGAGCTTCGATCAGATCGTCGACTCGACCGATGCCGCCGGTAACCGCACGGGCGTGGTTACCACCGTCGGTAAGCTGAACATCGGTGATGACTGGATGCGTCTGACCGGTGACCGCAATACGAAGATCACTGATACGGCGGCTGCTACGGTTGTCGAAGGCGCTAACAAGTATCAACTGAGCCTGGTAAGCCGAGACAAGCGGTTTAACGTGACCCTCCTAAACGAAGGGGTGGACAAATATCAGGAGACGCAGGCCGGTCAAGCCGGCGTGATGAATCAACGCTACCTGCTGACGGCTAACGCGACATCGCCTGGCCTGAACAATACATTGATCGCGGAGCGTCTGGCCAACCGGAGCTTGAACCCGGCGGGTGACACCGATGTCGGCTCGCTGAAGCTGGCGTTGATCTCAGTGCGCACCAGTCCAAAACTCACCACGACACTGGCTGCCGAACGGACGACCACGGTGACAGAGGCGCCCACGAGCCGCGTGTCGGTCGAAGCGCAGAGGGCGCAATTCGTCACTCAGCGCAACGATGGCATGGTGGCTCTGGCTCACCATGAGCGGGTGGTCACCGCGGTGGACGGCGCACCGGATCTGACCGAGGCCGAGAAGACGGTGCTGGAATTGGTCAGCAGTCAGAAGCAGGCGCTGACATTCAAGGGCAATATGACCATGTCCCGCATCAACGAAAAGGAGATGCAGGAGATGGGCGTGCGTGTCGAGACCGCCACGGCACTGCCCTTTAAGATCTCCACCGGTTACACCGAGAAGCGCGGGGACTTGGCTCCGGGCGAGCGGGCATCCGATATTAAGGTGACCGCACAGGCGGCCAAGAACCTGTCTGTAGAGGGACTGGCATCGACGAAGAACGTCGGCAATGACTCCTTCCTGCAACATGAAGCGCGAGTGGTTGCGCAACCGGCGGAGGGCATTCAGTTGTCAGGTTCTATGGCGCAAGTCGGGAAAAACAGCGATGTCGGGTACACGCGGCTGTTGAGCGCACTGGTGCAGCCGAACAAGCAACTGGCGGTGAAAGCGGACCATAAGTTGCGCATGAAGACCGGCACGCAGAGTCTGGAGACGGCCGGGGTCATGATGAGCTTCACCCCCAATCCTTTGCTGTCGTTCTCGGGCAGCTTCATCTACAACCCGGAGAACGATAAGGGCGTGGTGCAGCGAGTGTCCACGTCGGAATACCGACTGACCGCCAATAACGGTCATGGTTTTGCACTGACCGGCGCCATGAACGAGAAGCAGGATACCAACACCCGTGTGAAAGCGCGCGGTCTCGATCTGGGTATGGCGTGGAAACTGTCACCGTTCTCTGAGTTGGTGACCGGTCGCAACGAGCAAGCGGCGCTGGGTGCGAACGACTACAACCAGATCAGCTACCGGCTGGGGTATCGCTCCGCGATCAACAACGGGTTGAACATCACGTTTGAGGTGTACCAGACGCGCATCTCACGTCCGGAGACCTTGGGCGGCGACGACTCATGGAGTGAGTTCCGGCTTCGCCTGACCTCCAAGTGGTAGCCCTGTGCAGGCGCTTCGCGATGCTCGGCGCGGGCGGGCGAACAGGGGTGAAGCGTATCGCTGCGCTCAACGCGGGGGTGAGGCGGCCCTTGCGGGCCGCGGGGGTGCCGGCGCTGTCGCTCCGGGGGTGAAGCGCGGTGCGTTTGCGGCGTTGCCGCATTGGGTAGCAACCTTCTGTACACGTGCGGCGAAGCCGCCATCCGCGTCGCGCAATGCGCGGCGCACATTCCCTGCGCCGAAGGCGCTTTACCCCCGCAGCCCGCAGGGTTGCTTCACTCCCGCGGGCGAAGCCCGCTTAACCCCCGTGCGGCGCGAAGCGGCGCACGGCACCCCTGAGTTGGGGTGCGCCCCGCCCCTGCAGCGCTTCGACGACGACTCATTGCGTACTTGGATGGTGCCATGATGCTGGAACACGTTCCATTACTATGCGGTCAGCCGTCTGCCTGTTCAATGTTGTGTCTTCAACCGCTCTCGTAACCGCGTCGTCGCGTCGCCTACCAGTTTCAGATAGTGATCCGTCGGCAGTCCTTCGTACGTCAGAAAACGGGACTCGCCCACGGGCGGGTCGTTGGTGCATTTGAAGATGGCGGTGCCTTCATCCACCTCATCGAACATGGCCTGATAAACCATCTCGGCGCCCATGGCCGTGAGCAGTTTATACTGTTCATCCAGGAAACGGCCTTTGAGCCGCGGTATGGCTCCCAGCGGACTGTCGGGAAACATGTTGTGCCAGCTGAAACCAGGAAACACAACAGGAAGGTAGATCCTGCCGTGCTGCCGGCACCACTCCAAATCGGGAGCCCAACGCGTTTCCGCATGCCGTTTGAGCGAATCCAGATTGTGATACCGGCCCACGGTCCATGGGCTGATCACATCGGCGGCATCGATGAGACGGGTCATGTCGGCATCCGATACGCAGTCGGCGTCCAGCGTGCGCCAACCGCTGGGGACGCCCAGGACGACGGTGTTGACTCCATACCGGGAGTCCTCTTTGAGGAACCGCACCAGATCGATCCCGCCCGCTGGTGTGTACGCGCGGTTGTCGTTGAAGCCGTATCCCCACAGCTCGATCACCGGTCGGCCGTTGTGTTTCAGATAGGCCGGGTCGCGGGTTATCTGCATGCGGTCGATCAACAGCTTCCAGTCTTCGATGACCCATTCGGCGCCGTGGGCCGGCATCCCTGACAAGTCGTAAGTCAACGCAAAGGTGCGTCCCGTTCGGTTGGCGCTGGCGCGGCAGTGGTTCAGGACCGCCGTGAAGTGGCGGAGGCCCTGCGGGCTCCGCGTTTCACCGATGAACCGTTGAACGTAGACGCCGTCGATGCCGTATTGCCGCATCCATTCGAAGTGTCGACGTACCGTGCGCTCGTGAAAGGAGCTGAAAACCTCGGCCGGTCGGCCGTCGCGGTGTTTAAACTCGGTGACGAACCGTTCGCCCGGGCTCATCTCGGTCATGTCAGGCCACAGATCGATGGTGCAGTCACCGGGGCGGAAGCCATGCCGGCCTGCCCAGTGGTACCAGCCGCGCCCGCAGCCGTCACCGGGGGCGGCGAACCATCCCTGGTAGCCGCACATCACCTTGCCGGTCATGGTGTTGGTGTCGACGCCGCGATGAGACGGTCCCGTGTAGGGATGCATGGTGTGCTCGATGACCTGTTCACGTGTCTGGCCGGTTGGGGGCCCCCAAGGGGTGCTGCGTTCTGACATGATGCCACCTCCGGTTGTCACTTCGCCGTCTGCGCAGTTCATACCTGCCTTTGGATGGGCGCTACAGCGCCTGATCGCACCATGTCAGCCCGAATCTCTGTATGCTGTAGGTGTTATCGCTCGCATGAGCACGGGAGGCGGATCGGTGAGTGGCGTGGACAGCAGTTGGCGGCAACGCATGCGCGGATGGTTGATCCGGTTGGATGCGTACCGTGGCGCTTTGGCGCTGCTGGCGGTCTTTGTGCTGGGTGCGGTCATGTCACCCCATTCTGCTGACGGCTGGCCGATCTTCCTGACATGGCGCATGCAGCAGGACATTCTGTTCGAGTATGCCGAATACGGAATACTGGCTACCGGCATGACGCTGGTTATCCTGAGCGGCGGGATAGACCTTTCTGTGGGATCCGTGCTTGGATTTACCGCTACGTTGTTCGCCCTGCTGGTGTTGGGATACGGCTGGCCGTTATGGCAGTCCATCAGTGTCACCATCCTGGCCGGCGCAGCGGTAGGCGCCTGCAGCGGAGTGTTGGTATCGCGGTTCCGGATGCAGCCGTTCGTCGCAACGCTCGCCATGATGGTGGCGGCGCGCGGTCTGGCCAAGTGGATGTCGGGCGGGTTGAAGGTTCAGCCGGGTGCGCATCCCTGGTATGCGCTGCAAAGCGGTACCCATGAGTTCTTCGGTTGGATGACCTCGCGCCTGCCGATCATCGGCGTGCAGCCATCCACGCTGTTGTTCCTGTTATTGCTGTTGGTGATGCTGGTGTTGGTGCGCACCACGCGTTTCGGCAGATATCTGTTGGCGATTGGCGGCAATGAGGAGGCGGCCCGGTTGTGCGGCGTGTCGGTCAGCGGCGTCAAGATGCTGGCCTACACCCTATGTGCGGCAATGGCCGCGGTTGGCGGCATTGGCAACGCGTGCCGCTTGGAGTTGGGCGATCCCGAAGCGGGCGCCACGTATGAACTGGACGCCATCGCCGCGGTGGTTATCGGGGGCACCAGTCTGAACGGCGGCCGAGGTGGACTGTTCCTGACGCTGATGGGCGTGTTGATCATCGGCATGATCAACAAGATACTGAGCATCAATAACGTAGATGAGTCATTCCGTCTGTTGGCCAAGGGGGCCATCATTGTCGCCGCGGTGCTGATCCAACAGCGCCGACGGGAATAGCTGACCATCAGGAGGGGTATCATGGTTCGAAGGTATCAGACCGGTCTCACGCTGCTGGCTCTTGCGGTTCTGTTAACCTTGGGCGCAGGATGCAGCAAGAAGCAGAGCGTCGCCGAAAAGGGAACGCAGGAGAACCCATGGGTGATCGGCATGTCTCAATGCAACCGGGGAGAACCCTGGCGGGTACAGATGGACGCCGACTTGAAAGCCGCGGCGGAAAAGCGTCCCGAGGTGCGGATGCTGTTTAAGGATGCACAAAACAACACCGCTACCCAGCAGGACCAGGTGCGTGAGTACATCGCCCAGGGAGTCGACCTGATTATCATCAGCCCCAAGGAGTCGCGTCCGCTGACGAAACCCGTCGCGGAGGCCATGGACGCGGGCATCCCGGTGATCGTACTGGATCGTCGGGTTGAAGGGGATAAGTTCACGTGCTTCATCGGCGGAGATAACGTGTTGATCGGGCGCGAGGCTGGTAAGCATCTGGTCAAACTGCTAGACGGAGCGGGTGACGTGGTTATGCTGCGCGGACTCATGACGACCAGCGGGGGTGTCGAACGGGATAAGGGTTTCATGGAAGCGATTCAAGGGACCCAGATACGGATCATCTTTGACCCGGACTGTAAATGGCTGGAGCCTGAGGCGCAGCGGGAGATGAAGTCGGCATTGGCGCGGTTCCCCAAGATCGATGCGGTCTACGCCATGAATGACCCCATGGCGCATGGCGCCTGGCTGGCCGCCAAGCAGGAGGGCAAGGGGCGCGAGAAGACCATCAAGTTCATCGGTATCGATGCGTTGCCGCATGAAGGCGTTCGTTATGTCAAAGAGGGTATCTTGGCGGCAACCTTCCTGTATCCGACCGGCGGCGAAGAGGCGCTGGACACCGCGGTGCGGATACTGAAGGGTGAACAGGTGCCCAAAGAGATCACTCTGGGAACGAAGGCATTCACTCCGGAGACCGTTCGGTGAGTCTGTCCCCCGCACCGCTGCTGCAGATGACCGGCATCAGCCGCAGTTATCCGGGCGTGCTTGCGCTGGATCGTGTGGACTTCGACCTGCAGGCTGGTGAAGTCCACGCGTTGATGGGCGAGAACGGTGCGGGGAAATCCACCCTTATCAAAATACTCTCCGGCGCCACACAGGCCACATCGGGCGAGATCCGCATCCGCGGTGATCTGGTGCGGATCGACAGCCCTCAGCGTGCCCGTCAACTGGGTATCAGCACCATCTACCAGGAACTCATGCTGGCGCCTACCTTGAGCGCCGCGGAGAACGTGTACTTGGGTAAAGAACCGCGTGGCGCATTTCCGGTTGTGGTCGACGGACGCCGCATGGTACAGCAGGCACAGGAACTGCTCGACCGGCTGAGCAGCGATATCGATGCCCGAACGCCGGTAG
Organism: uncultured bacterium; assembly: GCA_964535125.1. GTDB lineage: Bacteria > Armatimonadota > HRBIN16 > HRBIN16 > HRBIN16 > CAZHSN01. Next base: position 11,410 of record CAZHSN010000074.1, on the reverse strand, counting down.
AACGGCTTACCACCGCTCAGCAGCAGATCGTGGAGATCGCCCGGGCGCTGTCCATCCGGGCGTCCATTCTGGTGATGGACGAGCCCACCGCGTCATTAAGCGACCGCGAGACCGAGAAGCTGTTTGAGGTGGTGCGTTCATTGGCGCACGACGGCATGGGTGTGGTGTTCATCTCTCACCGGATGGACGAAGTGTATGCCCTGTGTGACCGGTTGACCGTGCTCCGCGACGGGCGCCGCACGGGCGGAGGGACGACACAGGCGATCGACCGCGAAGCGCTGATCCGCCTTATGGTGGGACGCGATGTGGAGTGGGAGGCAGCGGTTGATGACCGGACGCCCGGAGAAACGGTGTTGCAGATCCACGGGTTGTGCCATCGGCACGTACGGGATGTATCGCTGGAAGTGCGGTCCGGAGAGGTGGTAGGTCTTGCCGGGCTGGTGGGCGCAGGGCGCAGCGAGGTGGCTCAGGCGGCGTTTGGCGCGGAAATACCCCGGTCTGGAACGGTCCGTCTCCATGGTCAACATGTCCGGTTGCGCCGCCCAGCCGACGGCATCGCCGCCGGTATAGGCTATGTCCCTGAGGACCGCAAGCGGCAGGGCATCATACCGGCGCTGCCGGTGCGTGCGAATATAACCCTGGCATCACTCCGCTCGCTCTGTCGGTGGGGGTTCATCCAGGCGACGCAGGAACGCGCGGTTGCATCCCGGCAGATCGCGGCTTTAGGGGTGCGTACGGCGGGTATGGAGCAGGAGATCCAGACATTGAGCGGCGGGAATCAGCAGAAGGCCATACTGGCGCGCTGGCTGCTGTGTGATCCGAAAGTGATCATTCTGGATGAACCGACGCGCGGTATCGATGTGGCTGCGAAGGCGGAAGTCCATCAGTTGATCCGCCAACTGGCGTCGAAGGGCGCTGCAGTGCTGGTGATCAGTTCCGAGATGCCCGAACTGATGGCGCTGGCCGATCGGGTTGTCGTGATGCATGAGGGCCGTGTGACCGGCACATTGAGTCGGGCAGAAGCCACACAGGAGGCCATCCTTCGGCTGGCGATGGCGGAATGATCGACTTCTCGGACGTTCATGTGCTGGGAGTGGGCGTTGCCTGTGATGACCTGTTTTTCTGCGCCCCGCAAGCGAATTGGGGATCCAACACGCGTATCCAGCGCCTGTATCGGCAAGGCGGCGGGAAGGCGGCCACCGCACTGGTTGCAGCCGCCCGTCTGGGAGCGCACTGCCGGTTAGTGTCTCGCCTGGCCGATGACGATGCCGGCCGGCGCATTGAAGACGAGTTGCGTGCGTATGGCGTCGATACAGGGTGGGTGCAGATCACGCATGCGGGTCGATCACCGCAGAGTCTGGTGCATGTTGATGTGGTAACGGGTGAGCGGACGATCTACCACTATGCAGCAGACGTCGTGTCCGGGGAAACGGACTGGGACAAAGCGCTCGCCGGGGTCTCAGTGGCTGTAGTAGATGACTACTATCCAGATCTTGCCGAACAGGCCTTGCTGGAGTGCCAACGCCGCCACATTCCTTCTGTGGCGGACATTACCCCACGGGTTCATAACGCCCATCTTGTGGCGCTGTGTGATCACCTGATCGCCCCTGCCCACTATCTACGCGAACAGGGTTTGCCCGATGCGATGGAAGGACTACACCGGATCCGTGAATTGGGGCCCCAAATGGCGTTGATCACACGGGGGGCTGCAGGATGCGTCTGGATGGACGCCAGCGGTTCCGGAGAGGCGCCTGCCATGGACGTTAACGTGGTTGATACCACCGGAGCGGGTGATGCATTTCATGGCGCGTATGCCTGCGCGCTGGCGGCTGGCTGGCCGTTGACCGAGCGGATTGCGCTGTCGACCGCAGTGGCCGGCCTGAACTGTGCTGTGCCTGGCGGGCGCGGCGGTCTGCCCGATGCGCGTACTGCATGGGAAGCCATGCAGCGATTGACGAAAGGCTGTTAGTACTATGCTTCGATTGGTGATTGCCGGATGGGTGCTGCTCATGACCGTACCAATGGCATCCGTTGCGGCGACGGGCGAACTGAGATTGCCGGTGTTTCCCCGTTCCGATGCGCCCGCCCCACAACTGAACCGGTTGGACCTGATGGCGGTGTCGCTGGAAGAGCGTTTTGCGTTGACGGTGCTGCAGGGGCTGGTGAACCGCTCGCGCCCTTCCCTGTATATTGATCAAGATCCCGGCTGGCACGGCGCCGGCTGCCATGATCTGTGGCGTAATGACTTGCGTCAGCGCGGACATGCGTTCACCGACATCACACCCGATCAGGCATTGACGCTGTATCGTTCGCATGTGCGCGGCGCCGTGGTGTATGAGGACGACCTGACATCGCATCCGGAGTCTCTGCACAAGCTGAACGCGATCACTGCGTATTGCGCGATTCATGACTGCCTGCCGGTGACCGAGGCGCTGAGAGCACGCTGGAACCTGCCGTCGACATTGGATGTGCGCGGGCGGTATAACACCCCGCAGGAAGCGTATGAGTGGGCATACCGCGACCTGTGGCCACAGATGCCCCGCCGCTGGGTGGCCCATACCGCGCCGACACATATGGTGCTGCGTGACTACCTGGTGCAGCACCGTATCATGCCGCTGTGGATCAGCAAGGGCATGAGCGTGCGTGAAGATGACCTCGTGCAGCGGTTCATTCGTGAAGCGGCTCTCAACAGTCCACTAATGGGTTGCTGGGGCGGGTATGGAGAGCAGCCGGCAGGTCGGTACAGTGAACCCGAGCTGCAACGCCTGGCCAGCGGATACGGCAAGTTCATTGTGGTTTCTGACGGCTGCTTTAACCTGTCAGTGTTCTCCGGGTTGCGGCATCTGCGTCCGGAGCGAAAGCAGCGGCCGATACCCTCACTGGAGTCCGAGCGGGTGTACGTGGTGTTCCATATCACCGATGGCGACAATATCCAGTGGCTTCAGCAGAACTTTATCTCTCCGCAGTGGTGGCTCGACCCGCAGCGGGGCAGGGTTCCCATTTCGTGGTCACTAAATCCCGTCGCCACCGAGCTGATCCCGATGTTTGTTGAGCATGTGCAACGAACCGCTACCGAGTATGACGAGTTCACGGCGTCGACGGCGGGGATCGGACTGGTGACCCCCGCGTTATACGGCGCAGAACTGACCGGAGTAGACCGCAACCGTCTGTATGACGCTTATTTGCGGGTTACCGACGCGGCGATGAGACAAACGGGGCTCGATGTGGTACACTTGGGCGACACCAGTCTGGTGCCTTGGACGCGAGCGGACTTTGACCGTTGTGCCCGACAGATGCCGGTGCTGAAAGGTATTTTAGGGGACTATGGACGTGTCGGCACTGTATTCCCCGACAATGCCTCATACACGGTGTCGCGTGGAGTCGTGGTGTTGCGCGCGCTGGGGTCGATCGGTCCTGCCAAAGATGATGAGGATCGAGCACGCCATATCGCGGACAGCATTCGTTCCTTGACACCGCATAGTCGGCCTGGCTTTATGCATGTCTGTCTGGTGAACTGGTATGTAACGCCAAGCGCTATCGGACGTGCCATGGAATTACTGGGCGAACCCTACACTGCGGTGTTGCCCAGCGAAGCGGTGCGGTTGTATCGGCAATACACGAGAGTGAAACCGGGCGCCTTGCGCTAGTTGCGGCCGACATCGCCCGGCGGCTGGTTTCACAGGATATGCGAAAGGATGGGCGCTCATCATGGCTATACCGGAGCCAACCACTGCAGACATCTGGCAGCGGATTCGCGACAACTATGTGCGGGTATTTCAGCGAGCATTGGACTTCTCAGGGCGAGCGGGACGCGCCGAGTATTGGTTGTTCTTCTTAGCCAATCTTGGCGTGCTCGTAGTGTTAAGCATCCTTGCCCAAATTGCTTCTGTTTTTGACAAATTGCAGGTGCTGTACAGCCTGGTGATCCTGCTACCGGGACTGGCCGTTTCTGTACGGCGTTTGCACGATACGGGACGCAGCGCCTGGTGGCTGCTTCTGGTGTTGGTGCCACTGGTGGGGGCCATCGCGCTTGTTGTTATTCACCTGCTGGAGAGCGAGCCAGGCGATAATCAGTATGGGCCGAACCCTGAAAGGGCGAACGCCGGCAGTCAACCTATACCGCCGGCGTTCTAGCGGTCACCGACGGATTGTCCAACATCCGGGCCGGTCGATGATCAAGATGCGTGCAGGTTTGTCGGCGATACGCCAGCCCGCATCCAGACGTAGTTGTACCGGCCCGTTCCGCAGTCTGCGCGCGGCTATGGTGATCTCGCGGTTGGAGCACTGGATGTCCAGCGTGGCGCCGCGGTAGAGGATGCCATGTATACCCATCTGCGGCTGCGCCTTGGGCAGTTTCGGGCGTATCCACAGGGCGTCTGCGTCCGGTTCGAGCCCCAGGAAGCCCAGCGGGATGATCGCAGGGAGCATGCTGCTCTCCAGGAACTCCACGTCAATTCCGATGCCGCCGGCGGTTCCGCCGCCCTGCAATGTCACATTGCGTTGCGCGTAATAGGCTCGATACCCGCCGGCGCGCCGCACTTCCTGTTCCCATTGCAGAATTGACATCAGGCGGTTCCACGCATCGTCTGGCCCCATGACGCGCAGGCGGGCGATCAGATCGTAGAAGGCGAACCCGAGTACGGCGCCGCCGTCCTGTACCTGGTCGCCCCACGGCACTGTTTCGGGTGCGTACCAGCCTTGTCCGTACCACTCGAGATTGCGCCGTGTGGATATACGGGGCGCAAACCGCCAGAAGTAGATGTCTTTCCCGGTGGATGTATCTCCTTCGACGATCCGCTTGCCGTCAAGCCATTCGAAGATCTGTCGCGCGCGCTGAGGGGTGGCGGCGTCGTACCAGATGGCCTCCAGGTTGACGAAGGTGTATCCGAAGTCCCACTTCTTCCCGTCGGCATCGATGCAGGCGATGAATCGTCCATTCCTGTTATCCCAGAACTTCGTGTTGAACACCCGTTTGACAGCCTCTGCGTGTCGCCGGAGCGACCGCGGAGTCCATTCCGTGTCTGGCGCGATGCCCCATTCCGGATGACGGCGTACCGCATCTTCTACTTCTGCCATGACCATGATCATCCGGTAGTACTGTGCGGTTGCATAGGCATCGTCATATCCGAATGGGCAGATGTCGAAGTAGTTATTGCCGACGCCATGTCCCCAGTGTATGGTCAACGTTCCATCTGCAGCACGGCGGAAGCCCGGGCGGCCATCGTGTCCCGGCAGGGTATTGCGCACATGGTTGTGCTTCAGCGTGTTCATTTCTTTCTGCTGCCAGCGCAGCGCCCGGCGCATCCGATCGACGTTGCGCTTAAGAAACTCGATGTCGCCGGTCCATAGAAACTGCATCCAGCAGGCAATGATGAAGATGGGATTGTTGATGGGATGACGGGTATCGTAGGCCGTAAAGAGGTCTGCAAGCCAAAATGTTTCGTTTGTCGCTTCTGGATTGAACGCGATGCGTATCTGTTCAATCTGGCCGTTATACAGCGGATGGTCGTACAGCTTGGCAACGCAATGGTTTGTGCCGGTCTGAGCATTCACGCCTCGATCGTTATGCCCGTAAGCGTCTATCAGCATCGGCATGGATCTGTCGAGTGTGAATTCCGCATCTTCAGTGCGCTTCCAGTACAGCCGTGCGCCATTCATCAGGTGGGGCTGTGAGTGACATATGGCTCTCAGTTGAATGAAGGGAGCGCAGAACGAGTCGAATCCCTGACCCATGGGAGATGTGATCGATGGGGCTGGGCCATTTGCCTCGAGCACCCATCGATCATTGACCACCCCTCTGCTGGTCATGTTATGCAGCGTCCATCCTTCTGTGGCTGCTTGTCCCGTGTAGGGGGCCTGCTGCCAGTGAGGGAAAATGGCCGGCTGCCCGTAGGGGGTTGTCCATACCCAAGCGCGTGTATGGCCGTCATGTCCCATCGGCCAGCACCAGAAGGGAAACGGCCAGCCATGGTCATGCGTTTGCGATAGCAGCTGATGGCTGCTCAGATACCCTTCGTCATCCTGATAAATCGAGTTGAGTTCATCCTCATGTTGATCCTGGATCGCGCGTTTGGTCCGTGGTTCAACGGCGTCATCCAGCCACAGATCGGCGACCTGCAGGTACTCCTTGAAGTACGGGGCTTTCATATTGATCGCACGGTTGACAAAAAAGTCCCATAGATAGCGGTTCAGCAACTGAGCCTGACGCTGTCTACCCGGCATGGTGAACCGAGTGAATCCGGCAGGCGCTCCGGGCATCAAATCCGGAGGCGGCGGGGTGATCGATGTGTCGGTGCGCAGCATATCGAACTCCTGGCGGTGATCCGAGTGTTTTTCTTATTGTGACTGACCGTCCAGACCGTTCGTATTAATGCCGTTTTCCGAACATCACGGTGATGTGTATCGTCTGTTTTGCGGGGACGACGTTGACTGCCGAGCGGCCTCGTACCCGTGACCAGCGTTGTGCGCCGGTTACACGGATGCGACGTATCGGCGCGCCGTCGGGATGACGAAGGTGCAGCCGGATGGGAGGGCAGGCGTCCCGAACAGGCGGATCGATGACGGCATCGATGGCGCCGTCGTCGATCCGCGACGTGATGGTGTAGCTGATCGGGCCAGACGCTGTTGGCGCCCGGTGCACGTGCAGGCGCATGCCGGCGTGCATCCACTGGTCGGTCACACCTGCTGCCAGCCACAGCATGCCCTCATGCTCCATCACCAGCATCAGGCGTGTGCGGCGCAGAAACTCGCCCGTGGTGTGTGTCTTGTTGGCGCTGGTGTTCGCGTAGGTGTTCTCCGTAAACCGCAGAGTCTCCGTGTTCACGGTAGCAGCAATGGAGTTCCAGTATGAGCGCACAAAAGGCTTCACGTCATGCTGCATCAAGGCGAGTTCCATGTTGTGACAGTAGGCGTGCTGCATCGACGCGTAACCTCCCAAGTCGAACCAATGAGTATCCAAGGCGTCTTGCGGGCGGTTCGTGGGATCGAGCGGCGGCGGCTTGAGAAAGGAGATGTCTTCCATTTGGTCGATCATCTCATGGGCTTGCCTGGATGTTGGCTGGATGACGCCTTGGGCAGCCAGATGGTGTGCGCCCAACTCCGTGTCATACAGATCGGTCAAGTACATGTTGTCGTCCGGGTAGAAGTCACTAATACGTCCATGGAGACCTGCTTGCATGGGGTAAAAACGCACCCAGGTTCCGTTACGCAGCGGGACCACGGGAGCTTTCTCACTAGCCGTCTTCAATGCGTTGCAGATTGCCGTTCGCAAGGCCTCGGCTTCATTGGCCACCCGTTTGGCGTCGGGATGGCGCAGCCGTTTCAGCATATCTGCCATCCGAGCCAAGCCAAGCCAATAGTAGCCATTCTGTGTAAAGGTGTATCCGTAGGCGTTCCAGTCTGCAACCACGCCAGGCGGCATCAGCCCCAGGTCGGCCGTTTTACTACGCTGCTCCGCAATCCAGCGGCATCCTCTGATGAGTTTGTCCATGTGCCGTGAAACCCATGCGAGGCCAGCGGTCAGATGTACATGGTCGCAGAGTGTGGTCAGATGCCAGCCCATGCCGATCATCGTATAGCCATGCGCCAGATAACCTTCCGGACGGTACTGCGCCAAGAAGAAGTCGAGGCACCGTTCGGCGAAGGTATGATGTCCCATCCAGTCCATTCCTGCGATGATCGCGTTCGCCTCGCTGTCGAACTCCGGATAGTCCATTTCACCAATCCAGGGAGCGATCAACCGGCCGTTTTGGTGACTGCGTGCGGCGATCAGGCAACTGACCTGAGACGCCCGGATCAGATCATTCAACCAGTGGTCCGGCGTCTCTATCTGTGCGGCTGACTGCAGATACCGCTGCCAGTAGGCCACTGTATCACGCAGCAGCTCATCATCGCTGTCGGGCAGATCATCGCAGGCGGCCGACCAGCAGGGAAGCAACCAGAGCAAGGAGACTTTGTCGCCCGGACAGATCTCCGTGGACACGGTCAGCACGTCGTCAGCATACGTCATCCGGCAGGCGCTTCCTCCCGTACAACGCACCGCGGCATGCGTCTCCTGTGCTGTGCCTAACACGATGCAGCGGTTCTCCGTAAAGCCTTGTACGGCCAGCGGATGGGGTGACTGGATGCGGAATGTCATCGTGATCGGTTCGGGCTGGCTGGACGTGTTGCCGACATGGTATGTGACTGCTGCCAGTGGTCTGGTTGCGCCCCATGGTGTCTTCACGTTGTCCTGTGTGGCCCCGAACGGAGCTACCATAGCTCGATAGCCGTACGTACAATGGCCCTGTGTCCAGGATGCTTGCGGAATTGGGAACCATCCGTCGTGCAGAGACCGCTGGAAGTGTTGAACACCCGAAGCCACACACGATGGTGTTACCTGCATATTCCATGCCGGCGGAAACGAGGGTGACGGAGTGGTGAGTGCGAACCGGCCATCGCGTTCCACAACCAGTTTATGATTCTCACATGGCAAAGACAGTACCGCTGGACCGATGTCACGCTGCTTGATCACGCGCCGTGCCGCCTGCAGCGCACGTCCACGCGTTTGGTCGGGGAGCATCCGAACGCGCTGCCGGATTGTTTGTATATGCGCCGCATCGCGGATGACGGCGGTCATGCGTACATGCGAATCGGATCGCCGAACCAACAGTCGGGATGTGGGCACATATACATGACCCTGCTGCAGCACATCGTCTACTGCCACGGTTGTCATCTGGCGTGACGGTCGGTTGATATGCAGCAGGGTCCGGTCGCCCTTGAAGAAACCGGGGGCGCTGTAGAGCACACGCACCACGTGACGGGTTTCTCCGCACCACAGGGATCGGGTTGGGTCCGCCAGACAGCCATTGACGACGTCGATGCGCCATGGCCTGGTTATGCGCTCATCGGCTTCGAGAACAAGCTCAGCAGTGCGCCACTCCGACGCCGTCCATGCGCGGATATGTCGGATGGTGAACGGGTGTGACAGTCCGGTGATGACCCATCGCACTTTCAACGTGCCGATCGGTCCGTTTGGGCATCGATCCAAGCCATGCCAGACAAACCCGTCGCCGGTGCGTTCGACCTGCACGCTCCATGGCTCCCAATGGCCCTGCCAGGCGGTCTCTTCTGGCCATCGTGACGATCGAACCCAACACTGGAGTTGGATATGCTGTGGCTCCGGTGCAAGCTCAGAAGCGTCAAGTATCCATTCCGCCGAAACAAGTCGCCGATGTGCGGACCAATTGACACCGATGCAGCCCAGACCCTCGCCATGCACCGGCACGTGGTAACCGGCGCGTTCCAGTGCTGCAGGCGCTTCCAGAAACACATCGGCTGCAGGCATCGGTTCGAGCCGGCCCGAGGTGACGCCGTGTATCCGGTGAGGATCCGACGTAACGACTCGCCCGAACGGAACGATGTCTACGCTGCGGTTCTGATGATGCTGTTGACTCTTTGATGGCAACAGCCGGGCATCCGCCCAATTGGCCGACGTGTACATGGGTGAGCCGTTTGCCGCCTCGACTAGCAGGCGAAGCTCTCGAACGCCTGATATGCCAAGACTCACGGGACGGGCGCCATGATCCGCTGTCATCGGCTCACTGGTGAACCGGACGACTCCGTCGGTTAGCACGCGAAAGACAACCGATCCCGGGCTGCCGGTCTGGACGCCGATCAGAGCCTCGAAGCGCTGATAGTTCCCGTCCGACAGCACCAGCAGTTCGCCCGTGGTGATCGATCCCAGCCCCTTCCCGCAGGTATGCCCGTTGATGGAGATCGGTGTTTCGGGCTGTCCCCATGCCACCCATGCTGTGTTGACACCCGTAAAACCCCATCCGGATCGTACCGGCCACCAGAGATGCGCGGCGTCACCGAGGCAGATCCAATTGCCTTCCACCGTATCGTCCGCGTTATGTGTCATCTGTCGCCTCCTGATACGGACCGGCCTCGGCCGAACCTCGGTCACACTGCGCCATTCGCGTCAGTGACTCCTGCACTTGCTGACGGTAGGCGGTTGGACTCAACCCAAACCGGGCCTTGAACAACCGGCTGAAGTGGAACGGATCATGGTACCCAACCGCTGCCGCGATGTCACTGATGCTGTCCGAACTGCGCAACAGCTGTTCCTGTGCATGACGCAGCCGCACCGAGAGCACATAGTCCATGGGAGACACCCCCATGACATCACGAAACACCGTATGGAACTGACTGGGTGAGAGCCCGGCGATCTGCGCCAATGCATCGCGCGTCCAAGCGTCGGCGTACCGGCTGTGTATCTGTGTGAGCACAGGGACCAACCGAAGCGCGCTCCGCTCAAGCATTCTGTTGGTGTCCTGCGGCTGAACACATTCCAGCAAGATCTCCAGCATATGACTGCAGCGAGTGAGATGTTGCACCGAGGCCCATATGTCATCGGGGTCGGGAGACATATTGGCGAGTTCCGCACACAGTTGTCCCAGCCGTTCTGCCCTGACACCGGTGATGCGCCAGGGTACACCTAATAGCTCCAGCAGATCGATATGCCCCAAAACCCGTATCTGGATATGCGCCCAGGCGCAGGTCACCCACCCTTGGAGGGGCGTTGTGACGCGATGGCGCAATCCAGCCGGTGCGACCAGCGTATCTCCGTCGTCGATCCAGACCTGTTCGTGCTCTGTTTCCCATTGGACACACCCGCCTGTCCAGCGGGCCACCATGGCATAGGGCATCGTGCGCCAGTCTGTGGAGTACGGGCAGCGCACATGCGATACATCGCCCTCCACCCAGTCCATGGTGAGTGTGTTGCTCCAGATCGACTGCATCGGTCAGCGCGCCTCCGGCCTTGTTCCGTGTTGCGCTTATCTTACCAGAACGGCGGCGTGTGACGAGGACAGCCGGTATGCGGGAAGCAGGGATTGATGCGCCCTGCGGCCTATTGATGCTTGACTACCATAGGGAGACATCAGGATGCGCATGCGTCAATCAACCATCTGGGCTAATTACCTGTGTGCAGCCGCGGGACTGCTGCTGTGTTTTCCTGCGCCGTCGGCAGACGCTGCCCGTGTTATCGCGAACATCGCGCCTAATGCGGGATTAATGGGATCAGGTGCGGCGGTTGTTGATTGGTATACGCACACGATGGCCGGACGTTGTCTGTTCGATCGGCATCCAGGCTCTGGGCCGGAAGGCGAGACGGCGGTCTCGGTGCGCGGAGAGACTGCCGACAGCGTCGGCCGCTGGTATACAGACGTTAGCGTGCTGCCTGGTGCGACATACGGAATCAGCGTATGGATCCGCACAGAGGGGAACACCCGGGCTGGAGTCATGCTCTCTGCTGAAGATCAAGTGGAGGGCAGCAGCCCTGAACAATGGAGCCGACTGCAGCTGCGGTATTCGGTCCCGTCGGACCGCCTGTCATTTCGGATGCATCTGCAGCAGTACGGCCAGGGAC